>JAYTWS010000021.1:0-46157 GCA_043743315.1 Chloroflexota bacterium
GTCGGGCGGGAGGAGCCCATCCTCGACGCCGGTCCGGCGCCGGCTGGGCGGCCGTTCATCCCGTGGTCATTTCCCAACCCGCACGGCCAGACCGTCACGGGCTGGCGCATCGAACCGGACGGCGAGCGCCCGTACCCCACCCTGGTCCATGTGCACGGCGGGCCGACCTCGGTGGATCTCGATCGCTGGGCTCCAGATCTCCAGGCCTACGTCGACGCCGGTTTCCAGGTCGTGCTGGTGAACTACCGCGGGTCGATCGGCTTCGGCGCCGAATGGAGAGACACGTTGATCGGCAACATCGGATGGCCGGAGCTCGAGGACATCAATGCGGGCGTCGACGACCTCCTCGCGAAGGGCCTCGCGGATCCATCGAGGCTGGCGATCGCCGGTTGGTCATGGGGCGGCTACCTGACGCTGTTGATGCACGGCATGCACCCGGATCGGTTCATCGCCGGCGTCGCGGGGGTCCCCGTCGGGGACTACGCACTCGGCTACGAGCACCTTTCCCCGCTCCTCCAGGCGTATGACCGCGCCCTGCTGGGCGGAACCCCCGCCGAGGTCCCGCAGCTGATGGCCGAGCGCTCGCCGATTTCCTACGTCGACGACGTCAAGGCCCCGATCCTGTTCCTGGCCGGCGAGGCCGACAGTCGATGCCCGATCGGGCAGGTGCTCGCCTATACGGACCGACTCGCCGCGCGCAACCACCCGCACGAGCTGTACCTGTTCCCCTCGGGTCACGCCCCGTTCCAGATCGACGAACGGATCAAGCAGACCGGCGTGGTGCTCGACTTTCTGGCACGGACCGTGCCGGGAATCCGCGTCCCGCATTGACATGACGCCAGCCGGGCAGGACCGGCCGGTACCCAGGGTTGCTGGGTCCGCACTTCGTACTCGAACGGACGTCGGTCGCCCTACGGCTGGAGCGTCGATCCGAGCGGGATGCCGTCGACCAGGTAGGTTCCGGTCGGCCCTGAAACCACGAGATCGAACGTCCGGCCCCCGTCATAGGCGACGGACACCGCCGAGGCCACGACCGAGCCGTCGACCACGTCGCCCACCCGAAGGTCTCCGAGATCCCGTCCATCGGCGAGCGGATGGCCGGGCGATGCCGTCACGGAGCGCCCATCGGCCAGAAGGAGGCGGACGACCCGGTGATTGAGCGGCGCAACGGTCGAGCCGAGGGCAATGACCGCCCCCTCGATCCGTCGTCCCGATGCGTCAAGCGTCCAGATCGAGTCCCCGATCCGGAGATCCTCGACGGCGACCCCGCCGTCCGGCGTCTCAATCAACGTCGCTCGGGCGAGGCAGATCGGACAGATGGGTTCTGTTGCAGCGGCCTGCTGTTCGATCACGATCGAGGCGTCCGACCTGATGGTGCCGCCGGTTCGGGTTCCCTCGGCGCCACCCGCTTTCGGCTGCGCCAGGTAATCGAAACGATAGGTGTCGTTGCCGATCGGGTCGAGGGCAATGGCCTGGACGACCTTCCAGGAGCGGTACAGGGTCAGGCGCTGGTCGTCCGTGAACGGCCCGGCCGGATCGAGGCTCGCGGCGTCGGCAATGGTCTTGAACGCGGCCGCGTCGGCCGTGACCTCGGCCCAACGCTCCTTGGCGCTCTGGATCTCGTCCTGGCGCTGGATCGGGTAGAAGTCCGGGTCGCAGTACCAGAGCGGACCGTAGGTCGAAATGATGGCGAGCTTCAGCTCGGTGACCGAACGGGCCGGGCCGGGAGTTGGCGACGGCGACGGGCTCGGCGCGCTGCCTGACCCGCATGCCGCGAGGATCAGGGTGAGGGCGGCGCCGACGAGCAGGATCTGTCGCTTCATGGTCGACAGACGCCGCGGCCGCGCGTGAGGTTCCGGGCCGCGTCTCACGGTCCCGACAAACCTCAGTCGAGGGTGAAGTGGTCCGGGCCCTGGTAGCGGCCCGTCCGCTCCTTCTCGATCTGCATGAGCACGTCGTTGAGCAGGCTCGACGCCCCGAACCGGAACCGATCCGGAGTCATCCAGCGGGGCCCGAGCGTCTCGTACAGGACCACGAGGTACTGGACGGCCTCCTTGGCCGTGCGGATGCCGCCGGCCGGCTTCATGCCCACGGCCCGGCCGGTCGCCTTCTCGAAGTCGCGGATGGCCTCGAACATCACGAGCGTGACGGGCAGCGTGGCCGCCGGCGTGACCTTGCCGGTGGACGTCTTGATGAAGTCGGCGCCGGCCGCCATGGCCAGGATCGAGGCGCGCCGCACGTTGTCGTAGGTCTCGAGCTCGCCCGTCTCGAGGATGACCTTGAGGTGCGCTTCGCCGCAAGCCTCCTTGACCTCGACGATCTCATCGAACACCGCACCGTATTGCCCCGAGAGGAAGCCGCCGCGATCGATCACCATGTCGATCTCGTCGGCGCCGGCGGACACGGCAGCGCGGACCTCGGCGAGCTTGATATCGATGAACGACTGGCCCGAGGGAAAGGCCGTGGCGACGCTTGCGACCTTGACCGTCGAGCCCTTCAATGCGTCCTTCGCCTCGGCGATCATCGTGGGATAGACGCAGATGGCCGCCACGGACGGGATCGAGGGATCACCCGGCTGCGGGCGCATCCCCTTCGCACATAGGGCCCGGATCTTGCCCGGTGTGTCCTTTCCCTCGAGGGTCGTCAGATCCATCATCCGGATCGCGAGATCGAGCGCCCACAGCTTCGAGGCCTTCTTGATCGAGCGCTTCCTGAGGTTCTCGACGCGGAGCTCCACGCCGACCTGGTCGACCGCGGTCAGCCGTCCGAGCACCGAGCCGAGTGGTCCCGGCCGTCCGCCCGCCCACGCCCGCACGAGCTCGCTGGCGCGCTCGCGGGTCAGGGTGTCGGTCCGGCTCGGGCTGGTCATCGGACGGTGAGGATAGCGCCGATCAGGTCCCGCGGCGACCACCCTCGATGGTGGCGGAGCGGTCAGTCGCCGTGGCGCGTTGCCGTCGATCGCTCAGGAACGCCAGGGTCGTCCCGTTCGGCGCGAGCCGTGGATCCGTCGGAATCCGAAGCCGGTACACGTCGTCGGGAACGAGGGCGCGCCTGGCAGGCGAAGCCAAGTCGCTCCTCCATGTGCATGCGTGGGAGGCTCATCCGGAGTCTACCCGCTACCATCGGGCGGCGATGACCGACCAGCTTTCGCTGCGGCTCGAGCCTGCCTTGCCGAACCCGCCAACAACGCTGCGCCCGATGCTCGCCCGGACCGTGACCGAGCCGTTCGATTCGGCCGACCACCTGTTCGAGCCGTCATGGGGAGGCCTGCGCGTCCTCGCGATCATCGGGCCCGCAGAGGCAGCGGGCGGGGGCGAGGTCACCTTTCGGCAGCTGGACGGGAGCCTCCTCCCGAGCGTCCCCGTGGAATTGTCCGGGCTCGGGGTGCGCGTGGCGGCCCGATCGGCGGTGCTCGACGGTGAACTCGTGGTCGCCGACGCCACCGGGACTGCTGATCCAGCCGAACTGGACCGCCGTCTGTCCGGCGCGCCCGGTCGGCCCGTCGCGTTCCTGGCATTCGACCTGCTGCACCTCGATGGGATCTCGCTGCTCGGGCAACCCCTCGAGCGTCGGCGCCAGGCTCTGCGTCGCACGCTGCGTCCCGGCGATGAAGTCCTGACCGTCCCGGCCATCCCTGGCGAAGGCCGCGCGCTGTTCGATGCCGTGGTCGCGCAGGGTCTCGCCGGCGTCTTGGCGCGGCATCGGTCAGGTCCCTATCTGCCCGGCGTCCGGAGCCGCCTCTGGAAGTTCATCCCGGCGACGGCCGACGGCGCGCCGCCCACGCACGTTGCAGGCGACGAGGCTCTGTCCGAGGACGCGGCAGGCCGTGCCGCGAGCGCACCGGTCCTGGCCGTGATCCGGCGGCTGCCGCTCGGGCTCGACGATCTTGATCTGGGCCCCGGCGACCCATCGAGGGAACCGTCCCCGGCCTGACTGCCGTCCCCGGCCTGACTCGCGCGGCACAGCGCGCCGGAGTTCCCGCGCTTCGGTTCGCCTACAGCGTCAGGCGTTCGGGTTGATGACGGCGCGCAGGATCCGGCGAGGGCCCGGCCGCTGCCCATAGAGCAGAACGCCCGCCGAGTACACGCGGATGGCGAGCGCGGCAACGAGGCCGATCGACAGGATCAACAGCCCGTAAGCCAGGGCGAGCTCCCAGGGCTCGACCCGCCCGACGGTGAGGCGCGTGAACATCACGAACGGGCTCCAGAACGGGATGAAGGACGAGACCCGGATGAACCCGGACAGGCCGCCCGACAGGGCCACTACGGCCTGGAGGTAACCGGCGATCCCGAGGAGGCTCATCGGCAGGGCGATGACCTGGAGGTCCTCGACCCGGCTGACCAATGACCCGGCCGCGGCGTAGATCAGCGCGTACAGCGTGAAGCCGAGCACGAAAAAGGATCCGTAGGCGAGGAGGAACCCCGGCGTGATGCCGGAGAGCGGCGGATTGATCGACGACCCGAGGCCCATGGCCTCGCCGATCGGACGCTGGACCGCAAGTGCGAGGATCGCCGGAACGAGGATCGCGACGTACTGGACGAGGCCCGCCAGGCCGATGCCCAGCACCTTGCCGAGGACCAGCTGGCGAGGCGAGGCCGCGCTGATCAACAGCTCCATGACCCGCGTCTCCTTCTCCGCGGCAACGCCGGCTGCCACCCACATGCCGTAGATGGTCATGGTCAGGAACAGGATTACGATCAGGACCGTGCCGAGCAGTTGGCGGCTCGCGATCTCGGTGGCGGCCAGGGGCACGCCACCGGCGTTCGGGCCCGCACCCGCGAGGACGTTGAGGGTCGGCGGGAGGAACGGGACGTCGCCGGATGGGTTGACCAGATCGGTCCATTCAAGGAAGGCGACCGCGAAGGTTCCGATGGCCACGAACTGGGTCCGATCGGCACCCAGCCCCTGACCCGTCAAGAAGGTGAAATCGAGTCGACCGCTCGGATCGCGGGTCGCAAACAGTGCGCCGTCATAGTGACCGTCTCCGACATCGTTCGTGACGGCCTCCCGGTCGGTCTGGACGGAGAAGACCCACGAATCGGGCGCGCCGCCACCGGTGGTGCTGAGGACCCCGCGCATGATCGACTCGGATCGCTCGGCAAGCGCGACGTCATCGGCGACGATCGCGATGGTCGTGGTCGTGTCGCGATCGATGAGCCGGACGATGATTGGCAGGAACGACACGAAGATCGCCAGGAGGGACAGGAGGACCGTCGAGGCCGCGTAAGGCCGGCTGCGGACCCGCTCGGTGAATTCACGGCGGGCGACGATGCCGGTGTTCGGGAGGACCGGATCGGGCCGCTCGGCTGGTCGGTCGATCATGCGGCGGGACTCTCGTGGGCGGGCGAGCCCTCGTCCCGGGTTTCGTCCGGGATCGACGCGAGGCTCGTGTCCGTGTCGGCCGGATGCCCGACGAGTTCGATGAAGACCTGCTCGAGCGTCGGATCGGCGACCTCGAAGTGACGGACCGGCACGTTCCGGGCGATCGCCGCTGCCAGGACCGAATCGGGCTCTGTCGTCGGATCGAGGTCGAGTTCGACCCGATCGATGCCCGGCCGGATGATCCGGACCCCCGGAAGGTCCCCGGTCCAGGCAAGGCTCTGGCCGATCTCCGTGGCGAGGATGACGCTCTGCCGGCCCGTCGAGCGCTTCACGTCCCGGAGCGGGCCGTCGATCACGGTCCTGCCCCGGTCGATGATCGCGATGGACTCACACATCGCTTCGACCGTCTCCATCTGGTGGCTCGAGAGGATGATCGTCTTGCCCCTCGCCCGAAGCTCGAGGATGGCCTGGCGAAGGAGGACCACGTTGACCGGATCGAGACCGGTGAACGGTTCGTCGAGCAGCAGGATGTCTGGATCGTGGATCACGGCAGCCAGGAACTGCACCTTCTGCTGGTTGCCCTTCGACAGCTCGCCCGCCCGGCGCTTCGCGAAGTCCGGGACCCGGAGCCGGGTCAACCACTCGTTCGCGGTTCGCGCGGCGTTGTCCGTCGCCATGCCGTGGAGTCGTCCGAAGAACACGAGCTGGTCGAGGACGGTCATCTTCGGGTATAGCCCACGCTCTTCCGGCAGGTAGCCCCAGGTCGCTCGCGGGAGCCGGCGATGATCGACGCCGCCCCAGGTCAGGCTGCCGCTGTCGGCTCGCAGGACGCCGAGCGCGATCCGCATCGTCGTGGTCTTGCCGGCGCCGTTCGACCCGAGGAAGCCATAGATGTGGCCCTGTGGGATCTGGAGCGACAGGCCATCGAGGGCCTGAATGCGATCAAATCGCTTGTGGAGATCGTCGAACACGAGTGACATCTGGCGGAGGATAGCCGGGAAGCGCTGCGGCGTCCCTGCCCCCAATGGTCCCGTCAGGCGACCCAGACCATACGGCCCCGCCACCGGATGAACTCCGCGAGGAGGGCCGGAGCCAGCGCCACGAAGGCGACCAGCAGCCACTCCCCGGGGTCGAGATGGCTGGCCCGGAACGCGTCGGCGAGGCCCGGCACGAACGGGATGAGGGCCTGGATCAGGATCACGGTCGCGCCACCCACGAGCAGCAACCGGTTCGCGCTGATCCTGAACACGGGGGTCCGGAGCGTGCGATTCGCGTAGGCACGGACGACCTGACCAAAGACCAGCGCCGTGAACGCGAGCCACCGGACATGGTCCGGGCTTCCGGCCTGGGTCTGGAGCAGCCAAAGGGCCGCCAGCGCGGAGAAGCCCCCGGCCAGGGCAATCCGAAGGAGGAGCGATGCCGGCAGGAGCGGGATTCCGGTCCGGCGCGGCGGACGCTGCATCACGTCGGGTTCACCCCGCTCGCGTTCGAAGGCGATGGACGTCGACGTATCGATGAACAGCTCCATCCACAGGATCTGGATCGGCAGGAGCGGCTGGCCGTGCCCGGCGATGGTCGCCAGGAGCACGAACCCAAGGAACGCGAGGTGGGTGGAGAGGAGGAACACGAGGCCCTTCTGGATGTTGTCGACCAAGCGCCGCCCTTCACGCAACCCGAACATGAGCGTGACGAACGAGTCATCGCCGAGGACCAGGTCTGCGGCCTCGCGCGCGACGGCCGTCCCGCTCCCCATCGCCACGGCGACATCCGCGTTGTGGAGTGCCGGCGCGTCGTTCACGCCGTCGCCCGTGACCGCGACGATGTGGCCGGCGGCACGGGCCACGCGGACGAGGCGCTCCTTCTGTTCGGGCGTCGATCGAGCAACGACCTGGATCGAGGGCAGCTCGCGGGCAAGGTGGGCGTCATCCCACGCGGCGATCTCGGCCCCGGACACGATCCGCTCGTCACCGAGGCCCGCCGCGCGCGCAATGGCAGCGGCGGTGGCCGGGTGATCACCGGTGACGACGATCGTCTGGATCCCGGCGCCCTCGGCCTCGCGCAGCGCCGGCCCGATGCCGTCGCGGAGTGGATCGGCAAAGCCGATCAAGCCGCGCATCACCCATGGCTCACCATCCCGGGCGGCGGCGAGACCGATGAGGCGCTCCCCGGCCCCCGCGCCCAGCGCGATCTGGGCATCCCACGCCGCCAGGACGTCCCGGTCCGACGCTCCATCCATGGCGAGGACCGCCTCGGGAGCCCCGGTCGCGAGGCGCTGGATCGTCTCGCCGAGGCGGGCGACGGTGATTGACACGGGTCGCGAGCTGGACGGCGGGTCCGTGGAAATCAGGTCGTCACGGTCCAGGTGGCGATCCACGCCTTCGGCCTCGAGGGCCCGCAGGAGGGACTTGGTGAAGGCGCCGGGCCTCAGGCCCGCACCGATGGCCCAGGCATCGGACTCGGCTCGGAGGGCCTCCTCGAGGACGCCGAGACGCTCGCTGCGGTCGGTGACGGGTCCGTCTGTCGAACGGACGGAGGCGACCTCGAGCCGGTTGAGGGTCAGCGTCCCGGTCTTGTCGGTGATGATCAGGCTGATGGCCCCAAGGACCTCTTCGGCATTGAGCCGTCGGACCAGCACGCCGCGTTTGAGCAGCCGATACGACCCGAGGCCGAGGATCACGGCCAGGAGGACCGGGGGCTCCTCTGGAATCGCCGCGATCGCCGCCGAGATCCCGGCCAGCAGGTTCTCGCCGAGCGTCTGGCCGCGGATGAATCCCAGCCCTGCGACGATGGCAATGAGGGCAATCGCAACGACGAGCATGATCCGGACGAGGCGATCGAGCTCGTGCTGGAGCGGGGATCGACGGACGATGCGCTCCTGCAGACCCCCCGCGATCCTGCCGATCTCGCTGGTGGCGCCGGTCGAGACGACCAGGCCCACCCCGGATCCGCCGACCACGCTGGTGCCGGCATAGGCCATGGTCCGCCGATCCGCCAGCACGGCCTCGGGCAGATCGGGCGCGACCTGAACCGACTCGGGGATGGATTCCCCGGTTATCGCGCTGCGATCAACGAGCAGGCGATCCGTCGAGACGATGCGGAGGTCCGCGGGAACGATGTCGCCGACACGCAGGAGGACCACGTCGCCGGGAACGAGCCCTGACGCGGCGACATCGAGCGCGGCGCCATCGCGCCGAACCCGGGCTGTCGGGGCCGAGGCTTCGCGAAGGGCGTCGAGGGCCCGCTCGGCACGAAACTCCGTGACCACGTCCGCGCCGACGATCGGCAACAGAGCGATGACGATGAGCAGGCCGTCGCGAACCTCGCCGAGGGCGATGGCAAGGAGTCCGGCGGCGGCGAGGACCAGGACGAAGGGCTCGGTCGCCGACTCGACGAGCATCGTCGCAATCGACTCGCGGCGCGCGGGCTCGAGCTCGTTCGTGCCGAACCGCCTCGCCCGTTGATCGACGTCGGCCCCGTCGAGTCCGCGGTCCGGATCGACGCCCAGCATGGCGGCGACGTCCTCGACGGAATGGACATGGGCATTGGTGGCACGCCCGGTCGATTGGTCGAGTTCGGTCACGAGTCCATGATCGCGCATGATGAGGTCGCCGACGTCGGGACCTCCGGAGCCTTTCGAGGGGCCAGACCGCCCGATTCCGGCGATCGCCGGGCGGATCGCCCGTGCGCTGGGATCGTGCGTTCGTCCGGCGCCTGCGCCGTGGCTGCGACGGCCGGGCTGCTGGCACGCTTCGCGTGGGCAGGGCACAATCGGGGCGTGAAGACCCTCCCATCCGGCGACCAGGCCGTCCCGGTCCGGATTCACGCGGATCGATCGGCCGGGACGCTCGAAATCGATTGGACCGATCTGCATCGGTCCGTCTACGGCGCGGTCGGCCTGCGCTGGCTCTGTCCGTGCGCGTATTGCCGAGGCGAGGCCGGGATGCCCGGCTGGCTCGACACCGCACCAACGCTGACCGCGGAACAGACCCGGCTGGTCGATGTCCACCTGATCGGTTCGTACGCCATTGCCCCCGGCTGGGCGGACGGCCATCACACCGGCTACTACCCGTTCGTGCTGCTCAGGGATCGCTGCCCGTGCGAGGCGTGCACGGCGGCTCGCTGAGATTCCCAAGGACCGGGGCGCCGTCGACCGTCAGTTCGGCATGGGCCGTTCATGATCGATGAGTACCATGGGCTCGATGCAAGCCGTGAAACCGGAGTTCACGCCACCGAGGCCGCCGCCCGCAACGGCGACCGCGGCCGAGGCGATTCCGGTGCCCGCGCCCGCCGCGACCGGCCGCCGTCACCTTGACCGGGAACTGGCCTGGCTCGACTTCAATGCCCGTGTGCTGCACGAGGCCAGCGACGTTCGTAATCCCCTGCTCGATCGAGTTCGCTTCCTGTCGATCTTCGCGAGCAACCTCGACGAGTTCTTCCAGGTCCGCGTCTCCGGATTGCGCCAGCAGGTCCGGGCCGGCATCTCCACCCCGATCGGCGACCGCGGCCCGGCTGAGCAGCTTGCTGCGGTCCGCGGCCGCGTCCTCGAGCTCGTGGAGGTGCACTCCGCTTCGTTCCGTGGTCTTCGCCGCGAGCTCGATGCAGCCGGCATCAAGCTGCTCGCCTACGACGACGTCCCCGCCGATCATGCCGCGCTCCGGGAGCGCTTCCAGCGCGAGATCCATCCCGTCCTCACGCCGCTCGCCGTGGACCCCGGCCATCGTTTTCTGTACATCTCGACGTTGTCACTGTCGATCGCGGTGGGCCTGCGAGATCCGCTGACCGGGGCGCCCGCATTCGCCAGGGTCAAGGTTCCCCCGAGCCTGCCGCGTCTTCTGGAACTGGACCCGGCGCCCGATCAGCCGGCGGGCCACCACCGGTTCGTCCTGCTCGATCAGGTGATCGAGGCGAACCTCGACCTCCTGTTCACGGGCATGGTGATCGAGGAGCATCACCTCTTCCGCGTGACCCGCAACGCGGACCTCGCGCTGGAGGAGGACGAGGCTGACGACCTGCTGCTCGCCATCGAGGAGGAACTGCAGCGTCGACGCTTCGGCGAGGCCGTCCGGCTCGAGTTTGAGCGAACGATGCCGGCAGCGATGCGACGCGTCCTGCTCGCGGGTATCGGGGTCACCGAGGACCAGGTCTACGCGGTGAGCGGCATGCTCGACTTGACCGGTCTCGGGATCGTCGCCGACCTCAATCGGCCGGATCTGCGTGGTGAGCCGTGGTTCCCCGTCACGCCTGCGCGATTCCAGTCCAGCCCTGACGACGAGGAGCCGGACATCTTCGCGGTGATCCGGGCGGGCGACGTGCTGGTCCATCATCCGTACCAGAACTTCGCCACGACCGTCGAGCGGTTCGTCGACCAGGCGGCCGACGACCCGAACGTCCTCGCCATCAAGCTGACGCTCTATCGGACGTCGGGCGAATCCCCCATCGTCGAGCACCTGATCCGTGCAGCGGAGCGCGGCAAGCAGATCGTCGTCATGGTCGAGATCAAGGCGCGCTTCGACGAGCGGGCGAACATCGCCTGGGCCCGCAAGCTCGAACGCGCCGGGGCCCACGTGGTCTATGGCGTCGCCGGCCTGAAGACTCACTGCAAGACGCTGCTCGTGATCCGGCGCGAAGGGTCGGACCTCCGCCGGTACGTCCATGTCGGAACCGGCAACTACAACTCCAAGACGGCCCGCCTGTACACGGATCTCGGCATCCTGACGACCCGGGCCGACATCGGGCAGGACGTCACCGACCTGTTCAACATGCTCACCGGCCAGGCACGTCAGCTCGCGTTCCGGCGCCTGATCGTCGCGCCCAGCTCGCTTCGCGAGCGCTTCCTCGCCCTGGTCGAGCGGGAAATCGATCACGCCAGGGCGGGTCGTGCGGCCCGGATCACGCTCAAGATGAACGCGCTCGTCGATCGAGCGTGTATCGAAGCGCTGTACCAGGCATCCGAGGCCGGCGTCGAGATCGACCTCATTGTTCGCGCGGCGAGCACCCTCATCCCGGGTGTCCTCGGGATGTCGGAGCGCATTCGCGTTCGTTCGATCATCGGCGACTTCCTCGAGCACTCGCGAATCTGGAGGTTCGAGCACGATGGTCAGCGCGAGTGGTACATCGGCTCGGGCGACTTGATGGAACGCAATCTTGATCGGCGGGTCGAGGCATTCGTGCCGGTCCTCGCCAACGACGCGCAGGCCGAGATCGACTTCATCCTCGACACGATGCTCGCCGACGATCGGCGGGCGTGGCTCATGGGGCCCGACGGGTCGTGGCAGCGCGTGGACCATGATTTCGCTGCGACATCCGTGGATACCCATCGCGCCCTGCGCGAGCATGCGCTCGCCGCCGCGGCCGCCGGCCCCGGACCCGCGCCCGTTGACGCCGGATCCCTGGATCCGTGGGCATGACGACCCGAGGCGGAACAGTCGAGGTCGAGGTCAAGTTCGACGTCCTCGAGCGGAGGGCCGCGCGCTCAATCATGGTCGCGCCGGATCTCGGTGGGATCCTCCCACTGGGAGTGGCCGAACGCCGGCAGATCGTGGATCAGTACGTGGACACCCCCGACGGACGGCTCCGGACAAGGGGATGGACCGCGCGCCTCCGGACCGACGGCGCCGTGACGCGGCTCCAGCTGAAGGCGCTCGGGGTGCCGGATGCGTCCGGCGTCTCACGGCGCGAGGAGATCGAGGGCCCGGCCGACTCCGCGACGATGCCCGCCGCGTGGCCCACCTCGGCCGCGCGTCGGCGGCTCCTCCAGATCGTCGGCGCGGAGCCGTTGTCGCCGTGGCTCGTCCTCCGCCAGGACCGCCTCGCGCGACGGTTCGGCGACGCCGGCAGCTCAATGGAAGTCAGCCTCGATCGCGTCGAGGTCGTGATCGCCGACCGACCGATCGCCAAGCGCGTGGTCATCGAAGTCGAACAGCAGGCTGCCCCCGAGTCCGCGTTTCGCCTGGTGATCGCCCACCTTGCGGCGCAGCCCCATCTCGCGGTCGCAACGTCGACGAAGCTCGCCTGGGGCGCCCAGATCATGGGCCGGGGCGTCGACGCCGACGGGCTGCCGGTCTTCGAGGTATCGGGGGCGTCCTTCCGGGCGACCGACCCGACGTCGGAGGTCGGTAGGACGATCATGGCGGGCCAGCTCCGGACGATGATCGACCGGGAAGGGGTCGTCTCCCAAGTCGCCGGCCCGGAGGAGATCCGGCGGCTCCGCGTGGCAACTCGTCGGCTGCGCGCGACGTGGCGAGCCTTCGAGCGCGCCTACGCCGGCACTCGGCCTGACCGCCTCCGCCGAGGCCTGCGCCAGTTCGCACGGCTGCTGAACGACGTGCGGAACCTCGACGTGATGGATCGACACCTCGAGGCCCATCTCGAGCAGGTCGACGCGGCAGACCAGGCTTCGATCGAGGCGTTCCGGCTGGTGTGGAGCGATCAACGAGTGGCGGCGCTTGCGCGATTGCTGACCGAATCATCAAGTGCCGGGCATCGCCAGCTGGTCGGGTCCTTCGTCGACTTCGTCCAGAGCCCGGCGGCGGACGTCCGGCCGATTGCGCCGCCCGGGCCACGCCGCCTCGCCGACGAGCTCGGCGGGTGGATCTGGTCCGCGTTCGAAGGGCTGATCCGCTGGCAGCCACTCCTCGAGACCGCTGGAATGGAGGAGCTCCATGAGCTCCGCCTGGAGACGAAGCGCCTCCGAGACCTGCTCCAGGTCGTCGCTCCGGTCACCGGACCGACCACGCGCGCCGTGGCCGAATCGCTGGCCGCGCTCCAGGATGCGCTCGGTGCGATGAATGACGCCGTGGTCACGGCAGCTGCCGTCCGGCACTACCTCGTAAACGCGGCGACGTCCCTGACGCCCGAGGCCATCGCAGCGATCGAGCGCTTTGCCACGGATCAGGATGGTCGGGCGCTTGCCGCCCGGACGCGCGTCCCCGCCGCGTGGCGCGTCGTCACCGACGCAGACGCGCGCAAGCGGATCGCGAGGCTGATCGGGGGCCTGTGAAGTGGCCCGCACTGGCTGCATGCCAGGGCGACCGATGCGCCCACCGCCCGCGGCCGAAAACCTGCTGCCGGCTCGGTGGGTCAGCCCCGCCAGCCGCGCGCCAGGACGGCGAGCTCGCCTCGCCAGTGGGCCGTTCGGCCCGACGCCAGCACCACACCCTCGCGGATGCCGGCGGCCGAGACGCGGATCCGCTCTCGCTCATACCGCTCGGCGACGGCCAACAGGATGGCCGCGCCGCCGGGCAGCACACGAGCCCGGGCCGGCTTGACCCCATAGCGACGCGAGATCTCCTCGGCCCGATGGGCGGCCAGGATGGCCAGCGCTCGGTTGATCCGCGACGTCGACAGCACGGATCGCTTCAGCGGCGGCCCGACGCGCAACAAGTTCGAGGCCGTACCGCCGACGGCGACCAGGTCGAGAATCCGGGCGTCCGGGGCGTCGCGCACTGCCGCTCGCGCGTCGGCCAGCAGCCGGTCGATGTCAGCCGCCGATGGCGATCCACTCGGCGCCTGGGATCCCCCAAGTCGCGATGCCCCGATCGGCAGGGCAGCGATCCTGGCCTCGCCCGATGGCCCGACGACCAAGACCTCCGTGCTGCCGCCGCCGATATCGACGAGCGCCATGGCGCGCCTGATCGGCCGGCCGGCCTGGGCACCAATCAGGGCGAGGAGCGCTTCCTCCTCCGCCCGGAGGACCTCGATGTCGACCTGCAGTCGAGCTCCGAGTCCCATCGCGACCGCACGTCCGTCGGCTGCCCGACGGAGGGGATCGGTGGCCACGATCTGGAGCGCGGTGGCGCCGAGCTGGCGCGCGTGGCGCACCTGCGCCCCGAGGACGGCCTCGAGTTGGGCGGCGGCGTCCGGTCCGATCTCGCCACTCGCGGCCACAACAGCTCCCAACCCGAGGACGACCGATTCATCGGCATGGACCGCCAGGTCATGGCCTCGCACTTCGGCGACGAGGAGGTGGACGGAGTGGGCCCCGATGTCGATGGCCGCGCCCACCGCCGCAGGACGGTCATGGCGGGCGGGCGGGCCCGCATGGGGCGTCCCAGCGGGTGTGCTGGGCGGAGTCACGGTGATCGGCATCAGTCGAGTGTGGCACGCCCGTGACGCACTCGGACATGGTCAGTGGTCCATGGCCGTTGATCACGGACGTTCACCCGGTGTTAACGCTCAGCCGACGATCGGTTGACGGCGGCCGACGAGGCTGACCTCGTCAGATCAACGGACAAGGCGTCTTTGCGGCGTTGCCGCGGCAGGCCAAACGGAGGAATGCATCGCGTGACCAGTCGTCAACCACTTCGGGCGGGCGTCATCGGGCTGGTGGTGGCCGTGACGCTCATGGCCTGCGGCAGCGGCTCGACCGACGCCCCGTCCTCGGCGCCCACAACCGCGCCGAGCATCGGCGGACTTGCCACGGGCTCGACCACCCTGGAGCCCCCGACGTCGGGTGTCGTGCTCCAGGGCGCCGGCGCGACCTTCCCGAACCCGCTCTACCAGGTCTGGTTCGAGGCCTTCAACTACCAGCACAACAACATCCAGATCGACTACCAGTCCATCGGGTCCGGTGGCGGCATCAAGGCGATCACCGAGGGCACCGTGGACTTCGGCGCCTCCGACGCCCCGATGAAGGACAAGGAGATCGCGGCGCTGCCGGCAGGCTCGACGCTCCTCCACATCCCGACGGCGCTCGGGGCGGTTGTTGTCATCTACAACCTGCCCGATGTCCCGGGACTCCAGCTCGATGCCGACAACGTGGCCAATATCTTCCTGGGCAAGATCACGACCTGGAACGATCCCGCCATCAGCGCCAACAATCCGGGCGCGGCCCTCCCCGCCCAGGCCATCCGGGTCGTCCACCGTTCGGACGGATCAGGCACCACGAACGCGTTTACGACGTACCTCGACACGGTCAGCTCCGAGTGGCACGACGCCGTCGGAAAGGGCAAGGAAGTCAACTGGCCGACGGGCATCGGGGCACCGGGCAACGATGGCGTCGCCGGCGGCGTAAAGGGTGACGCCAACATCGGTGCCATCGGCTACGTCGAGCTGAACTACGCGACGACGGCGGGCCTCGCGAGCGCGAAACTCAAGAACGCGGCCGGAGTCTTCGCCGCCGGATCGACCGAGGGCGTCACCGCAGCCGCCGATGGCGCCGTGGCCGACTTCCCCGCCGACTTCCGCCAGGGGCCGATCATCAATGGCCCCGGCGAAGCGACGTATCCGATCGCCTCGTACACGTACCTCCTCGTCTACCGGGAGCAGGCGGACGTGGCCAAGGGCCAGACCCTGGTGGCGTTCCTCTACTGGGCGCTGACCGACGGGCAGGCGACCGAGGGCGGGCTCGGTTATGCGCCCCTCCCGACGGCCATCCGCGACAAGTCAATCGAGGCACTCCATCAGATCACCGCCGGCGGGTCACCGCTCTGGCCCTGATGCGCTCGCCACGCTCCGACGCGCTCCAGGTCGTTGACCTCGGGCGCTTCGACGTGTCCGGCACCGGTCACGGGACGCATCCCGCCCGCGAGACGACCCGAGCCCGAGGAGGGCTCCACCGGTGACCACGCCGGCACAGCTGCGGGGCGCCGGGACGAGGCTGCCGGATCAGGCCTTCCGGATCGGGACCCGGGCAGCGGCCTGGTTGATCGTCGGCGTCCTAGTCCTGCTCGGCATCCAGCTCGCGTCGAGCGGCTGGCTCGCGTTCTCGACGTTCGGGTCGGGGTTCATCACGGGCACGACCTGGGATCCGGTGCGCGACGTGTACGGCGCCCTGCCCTACATCGTCGGGACACTCGCGGCGGCGGGGATCGCGATCATCCTGGCGGTCCCGATCGCCGTGCTGACCGCCGTCTACCTCGCCGAACTGGCTCCGCGTCGGATTGCCATCCCGCTGACCTTCATGATCGAGCTCCTCGCCGCTATCCCGAGCGTCGTGTTCGGGCTGTGGGGCGTCTTCGTCCTGTCGCCGCTGCTCCGCGTGACGATCGAGCAATGGCTCATCGACGCCCTTGGCTGGATCCCGATCTTCGCGGGTCCATCGTTCGGGGTCGGCCTGTTCGCCGCGGGCGTGATCCTGGCGATCATGATCCTCCCGACGATCGTGTCGATCACCCGCGAGGTCATCCGCGCGATCCCGAACAGCCAGCGCGAGGCCATGTCTGCGCTCGGCGCCACGCGCTGGGAAGTGATCACCCGAGCCGTCCTGCCGGCCGCGCGCGCCGGGATCCTGGGCGCGGTGATCCTCGGCTTCGGGCGGGCCCTCGGCGAGACGATGGCCGTCACGATGGTCATCGGCAACGGCGCCGCCATCCCGACGAGCATCTTCGGGCAGGCCCAGACGATCGCCTCGAAGATCGCGACGACCTTCAGCGAGGCGTCTGTCGGGATCCAGACGTCGAGCCTCATCGCGCTCGGGCTGATCCTGCTGGTCATGACGATCCTCCTCAACGTCGTCGCGCGACTGCTCATCGCCCGATCCGCCCACGAGCCGGAGGGCACCACCTGATGCGAGCCGACAGCCCGTACGTGTCGGGCGTCTCGATCAGGCCGCACCAGTCGACCGTCGGTGGAGTCCGGATCAGGCGGTCCGATGTCGCCCGGCGGCGGCGCTGGAGCGACTCCGGTATGCGCGGCCTCGCCCTCGGTGCGGCGATCGTGTGCGTCCTGCCCCTGGCCGCGGTCCTGGCATTCGTCACGATCAACGGGGCCGCGGCGCTGAACCTCGACCTGATCACGCGACCGTCTCGAGCGCTGGGCCGGGGCGGCGGTGCGCTGGGGGCGATCCTGGGCACGCTCCAGATGGTTCCGCTTGCCGCGCTGATGGCCGTTCCGGCCGGCGTGGCCGGCGGCATCTACGTCGGTGAGTTCGCGGATCGTCGGAGCGCCCGCCTCGTTCGGCTCGCGGCCGACGTCATGGTCGGCGTCCCGTCGATCCTGATCGGGATTTTCGTGTTCACGTTCCTCGTGCTGCCGTTCAAGCAGTACAACGCCTTTGCCGGCAGCGTTGCGCTCGCCGTGATCATGATCCCGGTGATCCTCCGAACCACCGAGGAGATGCTGCGGCTGGTGCCGGGCTCGCTCCGCGAGGCGTCCCTCGCCCTCGGCATCCCGATGTGGCGGACGGTCTGGAGCGTGATCGTCCGAACTGGCCGCGGCGGGATCCTGACCGGTGTGATGCTGGCCCTTGCGCGGGCCATGGGTGAGACGGCCCCACTCCTGTTCACAGCCCTGGGCAGCCGGCTGGTCAACCTCGGCGACTTCGGGAAGCCGATGGATTCGCTGCCCGTCTTCATCTACGTCAATGCCCGTCAGCCGTATGAGCTCCTCAACCAGCAAGCCTGGGGGGCGGCGTTCCTGCTGATGCTGATCGTGCTGGTCATCAACGTCGCCGCCCGCGCCCTTACGCGGGGACGAACCATTGGAACGTGAGGGCAGTCAGGCCATGATCGCAACCACCGATGCGCCCACGCCCGCGAGCGGCGCCCTCGACGCACAGGTCCCGTACGACCCGCCGGAGACCACGGCGCGCAGGCTCCCGACGCGGGATTCGGATCAGCCTCCGTCGCCAGCTCGAATGCCCAGCCTGGAGGTACGGGACCTGAACGTCTTCTACGGGGCGTTCCGAGCGATCCGGGACATTTCGATGGTCATCCCCGAGCGGTCGGTGACGGCGATCATCGGGCCGTCGGGCTGCGGCAAGAGCACGTTCCTCCGGACGCTCAACCGGATGCACGAATTGGTGCCGGACGGCCGGGTCGAGGGTCACGTGGAGCTCGACGGCATCGATGTCTACGATTCCGACGTCGACCCGGTCCAGCTTCGTCGCGTGGTCGGGATGGTGTTCCAGCGGCCGAACCCGTTCCCGACGATGTCGATCTTCGACAACGTGGCGGCCGGGTTGCGCCTGACCGGAAAGCACGGTCGTCACGCTCTCGAGGAAATCGTCGAGGAGTCGCTCCGTCGGGCAGCGCTGTGGGACGAGGTCAAGGACAAGCTCCGGGCCAACGGGACCAGCCTGTCCGGCGGCCAGCAACAGCGCCTGTGCATCGCCCGTGCACTGGCGGTCAATCCTCGGGTGATCCTCATGGATGAGCCGGCGTCCGCGCTTGATCCGATCGCGACGCTCCGGATCGAGGAGCTGATCGCCGAACTGCGTGCCAACTACACGATCGTGATCGTGACCCACAACATGCAGCAGGCCGCCCGGATCAGCGATCGCACGGCGTTCCTGACGATGGGTGAGGATCGCGCCGGGCACCTCGTCGAATTCGACGAGACCAACCGCATCTTCACCAACCCACGGAACCAGCTGACCGAGGACTACGTGTCAGGGAGGTTCGGCTGATGGGGCGCTCGGACGACGGGCCGGCGGCGCGGACCCACGAGATCGTGTCGACCAAGCCTCGCGGCGCCCTCGATCGCGGCGAGCGCCAGGTCAAGGACGGCATCCTGCGCATGGGATCCCTGGTGGAATCCCAGATTCGAGGCGGAGTCGGCGCACTCGCGCGTCGAGATCTCACGCTCGCTGAGGTGATCATCGCGGGTGACCAGGCGGTCAACGACGCACAGCGCGAGGTGACCGAGGCCGTCGCCACCACGATTGCCACCCAGGCACCGGTGGCGCGCGACCTTCGGTTCCTGCTCGCGCTCGATCACGTCGCTTTCGAGCTCGAGCGGATCGGCGACCACGCAGCAAGTGTCGCTAAGCAGACACGCCGGCTGGCCGGAGCGCCGGCACCGGCGGTGACAGCCCATCTCGAGACCATGGGCAACGTGGCGGCCGATCTCGTTGCCGAGATCCTCACGGCCCTCGTTGACATCGACGACGCGTCGGCCCGTCGCGTGGCCGAACGGGACGACGAGATCGACGCCGGGTATCGACAGGTGTTCGCGGATGTCGTCGATTCGATGCGCAACGACCCGCAGATGATCGAAGGCGGTACGCGGCTCATTCTTGCGGCACACTGGATCGAACGGATCGGGGATCGCGTGACGAACATCGCCGAGGACATCGTATATCTCGCAACCGGCCGGATCGAGGACCTCAACGGATGAATCGAACGGGATCGGCGGCAACCCCACCAGGCGGACGTGTCGAACGTTGCGTGGAGGCTCCCGCTGGTGACTGACCTGCTGTTCGTTCGGCATGCGCATGCCGGGAACGCCCTGGACTGGGTTGGGCCGGACGACCTGCGACCGCTGACCCCGAAGGGGCTGCGTCAGGCGACCCGCCTCGGGGGCCTTCTGGCGGCAGCCGGCATCCATCCGGACCTCATCCTCACCTCAGAGCGGCTGCGGGCGGTTCAGACCGCCGAGGTCCTGAGGGCCTCGCTCGGCGCGTCGGTCAGCATGGATTCACGACTGGCGGATGGCCTGTCCGTCGACCGCCTTCGCGGGATCATCGAGGACGCCGGCGGAGCCGGTCAGATCCTGCTGGTCGGCCACGACCCGGACTTCAGCGACGTGGTGTCCGAGCTGGTCGGCGCGCCGATCGCGGTCCGCAAAGGCGCCCTGGTGCGGATCGAACTGGACGTTTCCGGACCAGTGGTCGGAGTGGGTGTCCTTCGTTGGCTCATTCCGCCGGAGGCGCTTGGGCGATGAATGTCACCGCAGCCCCGACCCGCGTGCTCGTCCTGTGCACGGGAAACAGCTGCCGCAGCCAGATGGCCGAGGCGTTCCTTGCCCGCGACGGAGGCGACAGCGTGACCGTGACGTCCGCGGGCACCCATCCCACGAGCGTCCATCCACTGACCGTCCGTGTCCTGGCGGAGCGAGGGATCGACTGGTCGGATGCCCGCTCGAAGTCGATGGCTGCGTTCCTCGACCAGCCGTTCGACCAGGTCATCACCGTGTGCGACGAGGCGGCCGAGGCGTGCCCGGTCTTCCCGGGCGGCGGTGCGCGGGTTCATGCCGGGTTCGAGGATCCGGCGGCGGCGACGGGCTCCGAGGCCGTCCGGCTCGAGGCGTTCCGCCGCATCCGTGACGAGGTCGAGGCCTGGGCGGCCGGGTTCGTCAGGGACGGGCTGGCGAATCCCCGGGGCTGAGTGACTCGCTGCCTCGGGTACGGCGGACAGGCTCGCCGGCCGGGACGAAGTCGTCGGCCTGGACGAGGTCGCCGGGCACGAGCGCGCGGGCGATCGCGGCGAGGCGGCCGATCGCGGGCGGAGCCAGGCGGTAGTAGACCTGCGACCCTCGCTTTTCCGAGTTGACCACCCCTGCCTCGCGCAGGACCTTGAGGTGGTGCGACACCGTCGGCTGGGACACGTCGCACGAATCGGTGAAGTCGCACGCGCAGACGCCGTCGCACTCGGCGAGCTGGCGAACGATATTCAGCCGGACAGGATCAGCGAGGGCAGCGAGAAGCGTGACGTCCGGGTCGAGGTGGCGTTTCATGGACCGAAGTCTATCGATAGTCTTCGATATTGACAAGCGTCAATATATGGTGCATATTGATGTCCGTCGATACAAACGGTGCGCATGCAGCGCATCGATAGGAGAACGAACGATGTTTCACCTGATCTCTCCGGCCTGGCTGGTCGGAATCAACAGCCGAGGCGAGGATCCGGACCGGATGGATCACGCCACCCTGCACGAGGCCCGGATGGCCGCGAGCTTCCGTGAGCACCGGGCCGAGGATCTCGCCCTGGCGCGATCTCAGGCCAGCCGCCAGGCCCGGTCCGAGCGGGCGATCGGAGCCAGGGCCCTCCCCGACCTCGCCGCGTAACCTTCACGCATTCACGCACCAGGAGCGCCCACGATGACATCGCCCGTCGACCGGACCTCCGAGACCTCCGACCTGACCGATATTCATGAAACCGTCCGGATCCGATACGCGCAGGCCGCGCGTGCCGCTTCGGGGTTGGACGGGGCGGCATCGGAGGCGCTCGAATCGTGCTGCGCGGATGACGGTCGCGTCGTTTTCGGATCACTCCTCTACGCGCCCGACGAGCGAGCCGAGCTGCCCGATGCGGCCGTGCTCGCGTCCCTCGGCTGCGGCAATCCGACGGCCGTGGCGGAGCTCCGGCCCGGAGAGACCGTGCTCGACCTTGGATCGGGCGGCGGGATCGACGTGCTCCTCTCCGCGCGAAGAGTCGGGCCGACGGGCCGGGCCATCGGTGTGGACATGACCGATGAGATGCTCATCCTCGCGCGCCGGAACGCGGTCGAGGCGGGCATCGTCAACGTCGAATTCCGCAAGGGCACCATCGAGGCCCTGCCGATCGAGGATTCGAGCATCGACGTCGTCATCAGCAACTGCGTGGTCAACCTGGCCGCGGATAAAGGCGCCGTCCTGGCCGAGATCGCCCGCGTCCTCCGACCCGGTGGCCGCATGGGAATCAGCGACGTGGTCGCCGAGGATCGGCTGTCGCCATCCGAGCGCGCCGATCGGGGCAACTTCGTCGGCTGCGTCGCCGGCGCCCTTTCAACGTCCGAGTTTCGCGCCGGCCTCACCGCCGCGGGTCTGACCGACATCGATCTCCAGCCGAAGCATTCGGTCGCCGATGGCCTGCACTCGATGATCATCCGGGCGCGGAAGCCGCTCGATTGGGCATCCGTCGATGCGGATCGACTCGCGGCCTCGCTCCCCTCGCCCGCGACCACGCGGGGCTTGGCGATGCTCGATTCGAACGCGTGCGGTTGCGGCAGCGACGCCTGCTGCTGATTGATCAGCCCGAGGCGGGCCAGCCATCCAGGGCGGCCGCCTCGACGCAGATCGCCACGACGCCCAATTCCTCGAGCCGATCGGCCGTCGGGCGCCGACGGACGGTCCACGAGGCGACCTCCAGGCCCGCCGCCGTGGCGAAGGCCACGCTGTGCTGGTTGATCGCCGGCCACTCGACCGACAGGCCCCGGCACCCGAGATCCACGGCCGCGCGGATGGTTTCGGGCGTCATGTCGAGCGTGTTGAGCCAGCGCCGCCAGCCGGGCCTGCGCTGACCCAGCCATGCGAGCGTCTCAGGCTCGAATGACGACACGACCGTGCGATCGAGCGATGGTCCACGAGCACCCTCGATGACCTCGACCACCGCCGGTATGAGCGCGCCTTTCAGCTCGATGTCGAGGAAGGGGCCGGGACCGGCAAGCTCCATGACCTCGGCCAGCGTCGGCACTCCGAGGATTGCCAGCTCGGCGACCGAAAGGTCCTCGGGGCGCTCGGGACGCCCCTGAACGCGCTGCAGGGTCGCGTCGTGCAGGACGATCGGCGTTCCATCCTTCGAACCCCGGACATCGAATTCCAGGCCGTCGCACGCCGGGATGGCCAGGGCGGCGCGCATGGCGACGAGCGAATTCTCGGGGCCCGCCCGCCAATCCCCGCGATGTGCCAGGCGAAGGGCACGCCGGCCCACGGTTTCGTGGCGACGTTCGACTCCGCTTGCAGGCTCCGTTTCATGCGCGGGGCGTCCCGTCACTCGCCCATCCTGATCCGGGCAACGAGTCCGACATGGTCCGACGGATAGAGGGTCGGATCCCCGACGGCGGGCCGATGCCATGCCAGGCGACTCGTCTCCGCGCGCAGGTTCCCACGCAGCCAGATGTAGTCCAGGCAACCCGGGTCGCCGTCGACGTCCATCCCCGGCGCCTGGATCCCCGACGGCCAGGTGACGTCCGGTTCGTGGCCGTGGACCTCGCGGTAGGCCGAGCGGAAGCCGGCCTCGACCATGACCGCGTAGGTGGCTTCGACCGGTTCCGCGTTGAAGTCGCCGACGACGATGGTTCCCGTGGTTGCCGGGGCCGGGTGGGCATCGATCCACGCGACCAGGGCGCGGGCCTGGTCCTCGCGTGACGCTTCATCGGCCGGGAGGTGATGGAGGTGGGTCACGACCATCGCGACCTCGGACCCGCCGGGCAAGGCGACCGGGACCCGGAGCGCCGAGCGGTTCATGCCGAGGTCGAGCCGCTCGGACTCGCCGGCCCGGAGCGGAGAACGGACGAGGACGCTGTTCCCGTATTCGGGTCGCCCGGCCCAGCCTCGCGCCACCTCGTAGGTGCCCGCGCCGGCGGCCCCGAGCAGGCGATCCTGACCGACCGCGAAGACGCACTCCTGGAGCCCCAGGATGTCGGGCTGGATGGCGGCCATGTCCTCCAGGAGGAGTGGCAATCGCTCCGGCCAGCGGTCGGCAATGTTGCGCAGGTTCAGCGTTCCGACATCAAATGATGGCATTCAGGCTCCCTGGACTGGCTCGCTCGTGGCCGACCCGGCGATCGGCAGGGTGATGATGAACCTTGCGCCGTCGTGTTCGATGGATTCCGCCACGATGCGGCCGCCGTGGCCTTCGACCACGTGGCGAGCGATCGCCAGCCCGAGGCCGGTCCCGCCGCCTGACGTCCGCGATCGGTCCGCCTTGAAGAACCGCTCGAAGATCCGGGGAAGATCGGCAGAAGCGATCCCGATCCCGCGGTCAGCGACTGTCGCCGTGACTTCGTTCCCTTCCCGCTGGACGCTCACCACGACCGACGAGTCGGGCGGGCTGAACTTGACCGCATTGTGGATGAGGTTGGCGAAGACCTGGCCGAGCTGGGCGGCCTCGCCGCCGACGAACGGCAGGTTGTCGGCCACCTCCGTCCTGATCGTCACGCGCTGCCGCTCCGCGAACGGCCGAAGGCGCTCGGCGGTGTCCTCGGCGACGCGCCCGAGATCCACGTCGTCGAGGTGGAGCTGGCGCCCCCCGCTCTCGATCCGGGCGAGGTCGAGGAGTTCGCTGATCATCTGGCCGACGGTTGTCGTCTCGGCTTCCAGCTTCCTGATGCGTTCCGCCATCCGGGCAGGGATGGCATCACCGGCGGCCTCGGCGTCCCGGGCCAGCGTTTCGGCAAGGAGCCCGATCGTGGTGATCGGCGTCCGCAGCTCATGGGACAGGTTGTCGATGAACTCGGCGCGAATCCGCTGGAGCCTGCGCAGTTCGGCGACATCCTCGAGGACGATCCAGATGCCGAGGATCGGCGAGCGCCGAGCGCGGATCACCAACGCGGGGCCATCCGGGTCCCGCAGCGTCACCTCGCCGGCGGCGGCTCCTCGCTCGGCGGCCTCTCGGGCGATGGCCTCGACCCGGTGATCGCCGATGGCCTCGATCGCGGTCCGTCCGATCATCGACCCAGCCGGGCGCTGGAGAAATACATGGGCCGCGGTATTGGCAACCTCCACCCGCTGGTCGTCTGTCAGCCGGATGATTCCGACCCCGATGAGATCGGCCAGGTAGGCGAGATCGCGCAGCCGCTGATCGAGCGCATATTCGGCGCCCGCGGCGCGTCGTCGCAGGCGTCCGACTCGGTCCACGAGGGCGTCCCCGGCGAGATCACCGGACCGTTCGTCGGGCTCCGTGAGCTGGTCGGCCAGGGCATCCAGCGTGCGGCCTCGCGCGAGGGCAATGCCAGCCGCAACGGCGATCAGGATGGCCTCGAGACCGATGAATCCCACGACGATCCAGTCCACGCCCAGAGCATGGCACAGGAACATCAACGCCCGCCGACCTCGGGGTCAACGCTCGCCGACATCGAGATCTTCTCGCCAGATGTCAATCGCGTCGAGGGCGCGGTACTCTGTAGCCGTGCCGTGGACGATGTGCCGGTCCAAGACACGCCGCGCACCATGGGCCCGAGGAGACCGCATTGCGACTGCGCCTGATCCCACGCGAGGAGCGATTCTTCGACCTGTTCGCCGAGGATGCCTCGAACGTCCTCGGTGCCGCCCGCCTGCTCGAGGCGATGCTCAGGTCCTACGACGTGCTGGAGCGCCGCGCCGGTGAGATCCGGGATGCCGAACATCGAGGCGACGAGCTCAGCCACGAGATCGGGCATCGACTTGAGGCGACCTTCGTCACGCCCTTCGATCGCGAGGAGATCCATGCCCTGATCAGCGGACTCGACGATGTCCTCGATTTCATCGAGGAAGTGTCGGATACGTTCGTCCTGTACCGGATCGAGGCGCCGACGCCGGTCGCGATCCAGCAGGCCTCGATCATCGTCCGCCAGTGCGAGCAACTCCACGAGGCGCTGACCCACCTTCGCGGGTTCCGCGGGCTCGAGAAGTACTGGATCGAGGTCCATCGACTCGAGAACGAGGGCGACCAGCTGTCTCGCCAGGCGATTGCGGACCTGTTCTCGGGCGGCGGCGATCCGCTCGAGGTCATCAAGTGGAAAGAGGTCTACGCGCTGCTCGAGGCGACGATCGACAAGTGCGAGGACGTCGCCAACATCATCGAACGGATCACGATCAAGCACGCCTGACCCGGCGGGCTACCAAGGCGTGCTACCGGCGCGAGCGGGCGCCGGCGGAGGTGATCGATGAGTTTCCTTGATCGGGCGAAGCAGGCCGCCGGACAGGCAGCTGAGCAGGCGAAGCAGGCGGCCGAGTCAGCTCGTTCGGCCGCCGCCGACACGTCGGGCCGCGCCCAATCGATGCTCCACGACCCGGCGACCGCCGAGCGCGCCCGCCAGGCCATATCGCGCGCCAAGCGCGGCGTTGCGACGGCCATCGACCGGATCGATCCGGCGGTCCTGGCCGACGTGATCATCAAGGCAACTGCCCTCCAGGAAAAGGCCAATCACGCGCTCAAGGCCAAGCATTCGCCCTATCGGATCAGCGAGGTCTCGATCGGGGCAGCCATCCCGCCGAGCATCACGTTTGCCATCTCCCGGACCGATGATCCGGAGGCGGATGTCGTGCCGGTCGGGGCCGTGTCGAGCGTTCACCTTGCCGCGCAGACGTCGGACGCTGCGGAGGGCACCGTGCTCGCGCTCGACGGGTCAGCCGTCGATGACGTCGAGATCGGGCCAGAGCCGCGGTAGCTCAGCGCACGCCCCACCCGACCTCGTGACACGGTCGATGTTCGGGTAGGCACATCGTCGGAAGACGAGCGGACCGGCGCAAACCTACCCGGCCTGCGCCGCTCAGGCGGTGGCAGCCGCCGGCACGTCGAACCCGTCACGGAGCCAACGTTCGACCGTCTCGACGGGGACGGTCTGGCGATCGCCGCTGGCCCGGCGCGTCACCTCGACGCCGCCTGCCGCGATCGAGCGAGGGCTGATCGTCAGGATCCAGGGCATGCCGAGCAATTCGGCGTCGGTGAACTTGACCCCGGGTGATTCGTCGCGATCGTCGTACAGGATGTCGCGTCCGGCCGCGGCCGCGATCCCGTGGAGCCGATCGCCGATCTCGGCGATCTGGGGGTCTCGATTGGTTCCGATGGTCACGAGGTGCGCGGCGTACGGGGCGACCTCGTCCGGCCAGGCGATCCCCTTCTCGTCGTGGTGGGCCTCGACGATGCAGGCGACATTGCGTCCGAGCCCGATGCCGTAGGAGCCCATGACGATGGGATGGGCCTGCCCGTCCTCGCCGAGGAACGTCGCGCCGAACGCCTCGCTGAAGTCCGTTCCAAGCTTGAAGATGTTGCCGACCTCGATCCCCTGACGCATGGCGACCGGCTGGCCGCAGTTCGGGCACGGATCACCGGTCCGGGCGTTGGTGATCTCCGCGACGTGATCGGGCGTGTAGTCGCGCGGCACGTTGACGTTCTGGACGTGCCACCCGACGCGGTTCGCGCCGGCCACGAGATTCGGGGAGCGGACGACCAGCTCGTCCACGACCACGACCGAATCGCGGGCACGGAGGGGCGAGCCGTAGCCAGCCTCCATGCCCCGGCCCTTGATCTCCTCGAGCGTGGCCGGGCGGAGGCCGCCGCGGGCCTTGACCACGTTGACCAGCTTCGTCTCATTGACGTCGTAATCGCCCCGCACGATCGCGACGACGAACCGGTCATCGCCGGTCATGAAGAACGCGGCCTTCGCCGTCCTGCTTCGCGGGATCTCCAGGAAGGTCGCGAGGGCGTCGATCGTCGTCGCGCCGGGCGTCTCCACGTCCGCCATCGGCAGTGCGTCCTCGGGCGCTGGGTCGGGCTTCCCGACCACCGCGATCTGCTGGTTGTCGGCGAACCCGCAGGCATCGCAAAGGACGAGCGTGTCCTCACCAAAGTCGTTGAGGACCATGAACTCATGCGCCCCGGAGCCGCCCATGATCCCGACGTCCGCGCCGACGGCAATCGCCTTCAGACCGAGGCGCTCGAAGATCCGCTCGTAGGCCGCGTACTGGAGGCGATAGTTCCGGTCCAGGCCCGCCTCGTCACGGTCGCAGCTGTAGGCATCCTTCATGACGAATTCGCGGACGCGGATCAGGCCGCCACGCGAGCGCGGCTCGTCCCGGAACTTGGTCTGGAAGTGATAGACCATCATCGGCAGCTGCCGATAGCTCTGGACGATGTCGCGGAGCAGCAGCGCGACGACCTCCTCGTGGGTCATGGCGAGGACCATGTCCCGGTCGCCCCGGTCCTTGAAGCGGACCATCTCCTGGCCGATCTTGTAGTAGCGCCCGCTCTCCTTCCAGACCTCGGCCGGGTGGACGACCGGCATCTCCATCTCCTGGCTGCCGATCTGGTCCATCTCTTCCCGGATGACCTGCTCGACCCGCCTGGTCACCCGGAATCCGAGGGGCAGCAAGGAGTAGATCCCGGATCCGAGCTGGCGGATGTAGCCGGCCCGGAGGAGGAGTCGGTGCGACGGCATCTCGACATCGGCCGGGTCGTCGCGAAGGCTGGTGAAAAACAACTGACTCAGGCGCATGGGCGGAAGGATAGCGGCGCCGGGCGGTCATCATCGAACGGACGGCCGTCGTACACCAGTGACCGCCGGTCCTGCTAGCCTTCGTTCGTGCCCGAAGGCGTTTCCCTCCTCCTGATCACGGTCGTCGTTCTCGCGGTGGCGTTCGACTACATCAACGGATTCCATGACACGGCCAACGCGATTGCCACGGCCGTATCGACGCGTGCACTGCGGCCCGATCACGCGATCCTGATGTCGGCGAGCGCGAACTTCCTCGGCGCGCTGACCGGGACGGCCGTCGCCAAGACGATCGCATCGGGGATCGCCTCGACGCCCGACGGAAGTGCGGGCCAGATCATCGTGGCCGCGGCCCTGATCGGGGCCATCATCTGGAACCTGATCACCTGGCGCCTCGGCATCCCGTCGTCCTCGAGCCACGCCCTGATCGGTGGGCTCATCGGTTCGGTCATCGCGGCAAGCGGCACCGGGGCACTCAAGATGGACGGGATCGTCAACAAGGTCGTCATCCCGCTCATCACGTCGCCGATCATCGGCATCCTGCTCGGCTTCGCCCTCATGGTCCTGATCCTGAACGTGTTTCGGCGCGGGCATCCCCGTCGCCTGAACGATCGGTTCCGACGCCTCCAGATCGTCTCCGCGGCGTTCATGGCGTTCAGCCACGGCTCGAACGATGCCCAGAAGACGATGGGGATCATCACGCTCGCGCTCATCGGCGCCGGCATCCTGCCCAAGGACGCCCCGATCCCGATCTGGGTCATCCTCCTCGCGGCGTCAGCGATCTCGCTCGGCACAGCCGCCGGAGGCTGGCGGATCATCAGGACCATGGGCCAGCGGGTGGTAAAGCTCGACCCGGTCCACGGTTTCGCGGCCGAGACCACCGCTGCCACGATCATCCTCACGGCTTCCCACTTCGGGATGCCGGTGTCGACGACCCATGTGATCTCATCCGCGATCATGGGCGTCGGTTCCAGCGACCGGCTCTCGGCGGTTCGCTGGGGCGTGGCCGGCAACATCCTGGTCGCCTGGATCCTGACCATCCCCGCGTCCGGCGCCGCCGCCTGGCTCGCGTGGGAAGTCCTCAGCCGCGTTCTCTAGGCGACCCTCGCAGCCGAGCGCCGCGTCGGCTGGATCCGTCAGGGCCGACGGAGCACGTAGCCGACGCCCCGGATCGTCTGGACGAGGGTCGGATGCCCCGGGTCCTCCTCGATGGCAGCCCGCAGCCAATGGACGTGGACGTCGACCGTTCGCGTCTCGCCGGCATAGTCGTAGCCCCAGACGAGCTCGAGCAGCTGGTCCCGGGTGACGACCTGGCCGGCATGGCGAATGAGAAACGCGAGGAGTTCGAACACCTTCGGCTTGACCCTGACCTCGGCCCCGTCGCGGAGGATCTGGTGGCCGCTGATGTCGACCTGCACGGTGCCGAGGTCGACCCACGTCCCGGGCGCGGCTGCCGACATCTGCTCGCCTCGCCGAAAGACAGCCCGGATGCGCGCCGACAGCTCGCGAAGCGAGAACGGCTTCGTGACGTAGTCATCTGCCCCAAGTTCGAGGCCCACCACCTTGTCGACCTCGGAGCCGCGGGCGGTGAGCATGATGATCGGGACCGGCGATTCGGCCCGGATGATCCGGCAGACGTCGATTCCGGAGATCTCCGGCAACATCAGGTCGAGGAGCACGAGATCCGGGCGATCGGCCCGAAATCGCTCGAGCGCGACACGCCCGTCCCCCGCCGAGGTGACGCGGAAGCCGTCGCTTTCGAGCGCCTCGACGAGTGTCTCTCGGAGGGTCGGTTCATCTTCGACGACGAGGATCGAGCGGGCCATCACCATCGAGGATACCCAGCTCTGTTAACGGGTGATTGTGTTCGAACCCACCGGGAGCGACCCGGCCACGAGCCGGGCGGCGGGCGGTCCCTGGTCAGCGCTCGAGCTGGTAGTTCTCAGTAACGCTCCGGCAGTGGCCGTCGGCGTCGCCTCCCTCCTCATGAGGCTGCCCCTTCCAGTGCTGCGATCGCGGCGCCGAGGCGCGCCAGCGTCCGCTCGCGCCCGAGGGCGACCAGCGTGTCGAACAAAGGCGGCGTGGCGGTCCGCCCGGTCACTGCCACACGAATGGCCATGAACAGGTCGCCGGCCTTCCAGCCGCGGGCCTCGGCCAACCCGCGAAGCGGCGGCTCCAGCTCGTCCGCCTCGAAACTCACAGCGCCGGTGTCCGCAATGACGGCACGCGCCGCGGTCAAGCCGGCGAGGGTCGTTGCCGCGTCCCATCGCTTCGGAACGAGGAACGCCCGCTCGACATTCAGCTGGTCGATCCACAGAAACCCGATCAGGTCACCCACCGCGCCGAGCGTCGGCAGCCGCTCGCGGATCATCGGCAGCAGGACCTGGACCTCGTCGGCCGTGGGCGTGCGATCGATCCTCCCGGCGATGTGCTCCGCCTCGAGGAACGGCAGGAGCCGGGTCACGAGGTCGTCGTCGGTCAGCCGGCGGATCCACTGCCCGTTCATCCACTGGAGGCGCTCGAGGTCGAAGACCGCGCCGCCCTTCTGCACGTGATCGAGGTCGAAGCGAGCGGCGATCTCGTCGAACGACAGGATCTCCTCCTCGGAACCGGTCGACCAGCCAAGGAGGGCCAGGTAATTGACGAGGGCCTCGCGAATGAAGCCCTGGGCGATGTAATCGGAGATCGCGGTTTGGCTCTTGCGTTTGCTCATCTTCGTCCGATCCGCGTTGAGGATCAGCGGCAGGTGGGCGAAGACCGGCTCGGGGTGGCCGAGCGCCCGGAACAGGAGGATGTGCTTGGGGGTGTTGGACAGATGATCCTCCCCCCGGATCACATGGCTGATCTCCATCGCGGCGTCATCGACGACGACCGTGAAGTGATAGAGCGGCGTCCCATCACCTCGGACGATCACGAAATCGCCTCCGAGGTTCGAGGTGTCGATCTCCACCCGGCCACGCACGGCGTCATCGAACGCGACCACCTCGGCCGGAACGCGAAACCGTATGGCGGGCGGGCGCCCGCCGGTCGCTCGTGCGGCGCGATCGTCGGTGGTCAGGGTGGCACAACGGCCGACGTATTTCGGCGGGAGATGGGCGGCTTCCTGTCCCTTCCGGTCCGAGTCGAGCTCCTCGGGGGTGCAGAAGCACGGGTAGGCCAGGTCACGCCCGAGGAGATCGGCGACCGCCTCGGCGTAGCGCTCGAGACGCTGCATCTGCCGGTACGGCCCGTACGGCCCGCTGTCATCACCGCCCGCCGCATCAGGCCCCTCGTCCCAGGTGATGCCGAGCCAGTGGAGGCCCTCCAGGATGTCGGCCTCGAACGCAACCGTGCTGCGGGCAACGTCGGTGTCCTCGAGGCGCAGGAGGAACGTGCCGCCCGCATGGCGGGCATACAGGGCGTTGAACAGCGCCGTGCGAGCCGTCCCGATGTGGAGTGGCCCGGTCGGGCTGGGCGCGATGCGAACGCGGATCGGATTCATCGGTTGATTCTAGAGGTCGTCGTCAGGGCCGGGCCGGGACCCGGTGAAACAGGGCGGGATCCGCCGTTCCGGGCAGCACCAGAATCAGCGAAGCCGGACGAAGGCCCAGCGTGGCTCGGCCCAGCGGACCCTCCAGGGTCAGGGAATCGAGCGATTCGGAGCGAGCCAGGACGCTCACCGGCACGCCGGGTCGGAGGCCGCGGGCCTCAAGGTAGGAGAGCAGGCCCGGGTCCTCCTCGGCTTCCTCGGTGATCCGATAGATGGTCACGTGATCGCCGGCCGCGGTCGCCGACAGCCGGACCCCCGCGGGACGCCGTCGCGTGGTCTCGATATCGATCGGATTGCCATGCGGACACGTCTCGGGATGACCCAGCAACTCGTCGAGCCGTGCCTCGACCCGCGGCGAGATGGCGGCCTGGAGTCGCTCGGCTTCGATGTCCGATTCGGCCCAACCCAGGCCCACGATCTCGGTCAGCAGCCACTCGCACAGGGCGTGGCGGCGGAAGATGCCGTCGGCTGCCGCCCGGCCGGCGGTCGTGAGCACCAGCACGCGGCCATCGCTCTGGGTCACGAGGGCGTCGGCGGTCAGCCGTCGGAACATCTCGCTCGCCGCCTGCGGGCTCACGCCCATCCGACGGGCCACCTGCGCCGCCGTCACGCGGGCACCGTCGCTGGCCATCACGCGCAGGGCGAGAAGGTAGTCCTGGGCCGCCGTGGACAGGTCGCGGGCGGCTGCCCGACGGGAGGTCGATGGATTCGTCACCGACCGAGGATACGGCTCAGACCGCTGATCGTTTACGGGCCGCTCGAATGCCCATGACCGCGACGCCGATGATCCAGGCGATCGCCAGGATCGCGAGCAGCGAAGCCGGGCCGTAAGCCCGGTCGTAGCGTGCCCCGCTGGCGGACAACGTCGCCGCCGCCGGGAACGCCACGATCAGGACCGCCGCAGTCCCCCCGACCAGGACACGGGCGAGAAACGGGGCAGCCAGCAGGACGATCAGGATGACCGCCTGCGCGAGCCAGGGAAGCGCGGCACCCTCCGGGGTACAGGTGGCCGAGAACGCAGCGCAGCCGGTCGCTTCGCCGATCAGCGCCGCGGCCGCGATCCCGAGCGGCGGCCATGCGATGAGTGCGAGCAGGACGCGCCGGAAGGAGCTGCGATCCAGCACCGAGAGGTCAACCGATGGTAGGAGGGCGCCGATGAACGACATCGGCTCGCCGAGCGAGGCGGACGAGCCGGGCGACGCCGTGCCCGAGCCTGACGACGCTGTTCCCGAGCCTGACGACGCTGTTCCCGAGCCTGACGACGGCGGCCCGGTGCCATGCTCGTCGGCCCGATAACCATTACCGGCTCCGGCCGACCGCGCGAAATTCCCGGATTCGGCCCCTGCCGCGTAAGCGCTCGCCTCGGCGTCGGCCCTGGCTGCGGCGTCGGACCTGGCTGCGGCGTCGGCCCTGGCTGCGGCGGCGTTCGCTGCGGTGGCACTCGCCGCGGCGGCGGCCCGTCCTCGAGCCTGCGCCTGGGCTCGGGCCCGTGTGGTCGTGTGGCCCGCATCAGGAGCCGTCGGACCACCGGCGGCCTCGGCCTCGTCCGTCCCGGAGCTCGCACGCGCTCGCGCCGCGCGGTCGGCGGCTCGCGACTGGTATTCCGGGCCGTGCTTTCGGGGATCGGCATATTCGCGCGGGTTGATGGTCCAGAACTCGCCGCTCGATTGCCCATACCAGGCCGCACCCTCCCACGAGGGATCGGACGCATCGCGAGCTCCGTCGTAGGAGGTGGACCCGATGGTCGCCTTGCGCGCGGCGCGTCGCCGCTGGCCTTCGGCGGTCGCTCCTCCGGCAGTCGCTCCCCCCCCTGCGGTCGCTCCCCCACCGGGCCCGTCCGTTGAACCGGTCCGCGAATGCGCGGGGCCCGCGGGGCCCGCGCGTTCGGAAGCGCCGGCGTCGGCTCCCGGCCGCTGGCTCCGTCCCGCCTGGCGGGCACGGCGGCGAGCCTCGCGAGCCCGCTCCGGTTCGGCTCGCCACGGCTCGGCAGCCGGGGTCCTCGGCACGGGACCCGATCCGGGTCCCTTCGGCGTCGCCAGCTGCTCATACGCGGCCTGGATGGCGAGGAACCTGGGCAGTGCCAGTTCACCGGCCGAGTCCGGGTGGTTGGCCTTGGCCAACGCGCGGTACGCGCGCTTGACGTCGGCAGCGGTTGCACCCGGACGCAGGCCGAGGACGCGGTACGGATCGGGGGCCATCTCCCTATCCCCGGGAGAGCAGCTCGTGGAGTGGCGCCAGCTCGAACGAGGGAATGGCCTCGGCACTCACGCGACCATGCGGGTCCGTCTCCGATGGGCGGTGATAGCGCCCCAGGACCCGCAGCGACTGACCCGCCAGCACGCCCGCCTGCTGGAGTGCCTCGACGGTCGCCGACCAGGTCGCGCGGTCGTGACCATCGCCGTCCTCGATCTTGATCGCCATCCCCGACGCGGCCGATTCCGTGCCGTTCCCGCGGGTCCCGCTGGTGATCGCCAGCCCCCGAAGAGCCTCCATCCCGCCCTTGGACACGATCCGGCCGGGCAAGGCCTTCATCAGGGACGTGTCGAGCCGGTCGCGGCTGCCGGCGACGAATTCAGGATGGGCCAGCATGGCGTCGCGAATGATCGTCAATGGCCCGGCCAGGCCCGCCCGCGGATCGCCTGCGGGGATCGCTTCCGGCCCGGCAAGGTACGCATACGCCCGCGCAACCTCGCGCAGCGGGAAGGCATAGGTCGGGATCCCGCAGCCATCGATGCCGAGTCGAAGCTTCCCGGGGGTGGTTCCGAATGCCCGCGCCACCGCGCCCCGATAGGCCACCTGGGCCGGATGCTCCTCGAGCCAGTAGCCGTCGGTCTCCCAGCCGCGCAGGCGACATAGCAGCAGGAAGACCGAGTGCTGCCCGGAGCACATATGCCGAACCGGGCTGGCCTTCTCGCCGTCCCTGGCGAGGCGAGCCGCGGTGAGCGCGTCGAGGGGCATGCCGTCGGATCCGCAGGCCAGCATCGCCTGGCTCACGCCCGTCCGGCGATACAGGCCCTGGAGCGTCCGGACGTGGAGGTCCTCGCCCGAGTGGCTGCTGGCCATGATCGCGAGCTCCGGCGGCTCCAGCTCGAATGCCTTGATGCCGCCCGCCTCGATGAGCGCGGCGAGCCCGAACGGCTTCACGCACGATCGCAGGTTCACGACATGATCCGGATCGCCGATGGCGCGCAGGATTCGCCCCGAGACATCGACCTCCACGATGTCACCGCGATGGACGCTCTCCTCGATGCCGGCGCGCACCTGGCGGACGAGAATCGGCGGCGGATTTCGACGCTGGCGGGAACGATCGGCGGGTCTGGCGGCTGGCACGAGAGGAGACTACCGCGTGCGCCCCATTCCGGGGCGAACCACTCGCGTGGGGCGCAGGCGCGCCCGTCCGATGGGCTACGATGGCATCCGCCCCCGATCGAATCCTCGGGATTCGGCGGCCACGGCCCACCTGCTCCGGAGGCCCCGGTCGATGTCGACGCCGACGCTCCACGTCTCGCAGCACCCGGCGGTCCAGCACAAGCTGGGCATCCTTCGCGATATCAACACCGAGCCCAAGAAGTTCCGCGAGGTCGTCCGCGAGCTGTCCTGGCTCCTGGGCTACGAAGCCCTCGCCGACGCCGGGCTGCGCCCACTCGAGGTCACGACGCCGATGGAGACGATGCACGGCGCCGAGCTCGCCGACCGGATCGGGCTGGTCCCGATCCTGCGCGCCGGCCTCGGCATGGTCGACGCCATGCTCGAGCTCATGCCGACCGCGCAGGTCTGGCACCTCGGCCTGTTCCGTGACGAGCGGACGCTCCGACCGGTCGAGTACTACAACAAGCTGCCGGACTCCGCGAACGTGGACTTGTGTCTGATCCTCGATCCGATGCTCGCGACCGGTGGATCCGCCACGGCCGCGATCGAGGTCCTCAAGCGCTGGGGTGCGGTGCGGATCAAGTTGGTGAACCTCATCGCGGCACCGGAAGGGGTCGAGGCCGTCGCGGCCGCGCACCCGGATGTCGAGATCCACACCGCCGCGCTCGATCGGCAGCTCAACGACAAGGGCTACATCATGCCCGGCCTCGGCGACGCCGGCGATCGCCAGTTCGGCACGGGCGGCGCCGCCTGAGCTTGCCCTCAAAGCCCTCGCGGCGGGTCTCGCTGGCGATGTGAGCTTCGCAGAATCAGAAAGCCGGCTCCCGAAGGAGCCGGCTTTCGTGCTATCCGGGGTGAACCGAGCGGCTACTCGCCGCCCGGGGTGATGGCAACCGTGCCCTTCTGGAAGTCCGTGCCCTTCAGGTCGTCTGTCAGGCCGGCGATCGCCTCCTCGGCGATCGACTGGTCATAGGCGAACGGGCTCGGAGCCGTGGTCAGGACGCCGGTCGCCTTCGCGACCTTGATGGTCTGCTGGTAGAAGATCGGGTTGAGGACGCCGATCCCATCCGGGCTTGGCCAGATGAGCGCGTTGACCTCGTTCATCATCCACGCCTGGTGCCCGGCACCCAACGTGCTTCCGGCATCGGTCGTGTACTGGGCGCAGTCCGCCGCGTGATCACGGCAGTAGATCCAGCCCTTGACCGCGGCCCGGACGAACCGGACGGCGATGTCCCGATTGGTGCCTTCCTTGAGCCATGCCTCGCGAGCGAAGATGGCGTCCTGGAGCATGGCGACCCGGTAGTCGTTCCAGTTGATGACGTTGAGGTCGTCCGGCGAGTACAGGGCACCCGTCTCGGGATTGGTCGTCTCGAGCAGCTGCGCGTACTCGTTGTAGATCATCGCCTCGGCGACATCGATCTGCTTGTTGATGAGCAGGCTCATGTCGAACGGCTGGATGACCTTGGTGTAGTCGGTCCCGGCGACGAGGCCTTCCTTGAGCGCCCCGGCGGTGACCTCGAACTCGTTGCCGAAGTCCCAGACGCCGACCTTCTTGCCGGCGAAGTCGGCCGGGCCGCTGATCCCGGTGGCCTTCCAGGACACGGACAGGGTGCCCGAGCGCTGGAAGATCTGGGCGATGTCCACGAGGTCCGACCCGCTCTCGCGAGCCTGCAGGACCTTGGGAACCCAGCTGATGGTGAATTCCGGGCCATCGGGCGCCGATCCCACGACCTGCGGGATGACATCCGGGCCGCCCGGCAGGATATTGACCGTCAGATTCTCCGCGGCGAAGTACCCCTGGCGCTCCGCGGCGAAGTATCCGGCGAACTGGGCCTGCGGAACCCACTGGAGCTGCAGGCGAACGGTCGCGGCTTCGGGCCCGGCCGTCGGTGGCGGCTCGGTGGCACCCTGGCTCGGGGCTGTCGTTACCGGCGCGGTTGTCGGGGCCTGCGATGCGGCGCCGCCACAGGCGGCGAACACGAGCGCGGCTGTCGCGGTCAGAACGAGGACCTTGCTGGTCTTCATGCACTCCTCACTATTGCTCCCGGACGCGGCCGGGGCCTCCTCCATGTCTGGCCCAAGACCAGTCGTGCGCACGATAGCGCGTTGTTGTCCACCTGTGGGACCGAATCTCGGACGCGGACCTTAACCCTCGGCGGTCCGAAGCGACGCGTGCCACGGGATCACGATCCGCTCCAGCGCCACGGTCGCCAGGTAGAACGCGATACCCGTGATGGCCGTGAGTACGATCGCCGCCCACGTGACGTCGAACCGGAGCGCACTGGCGCTCTGGACGATCACACGCCCGAGCACCGTCGATGATCCGCCGAAATACTCGCCGACGATGGCGCCGATCAGGCTCAGGGTCGTGGCCAACTTGAGCGCCGTGAAGAAATACGGGAGCGCGTTCGGGATACGGACCTTTCTGAGGATCGTGCCCTCGCCCGCAGCGTAGGACCGCATCAATTCGAGCGCCGACGGGTCGACCTGGGTCAGGCCCCGGGTCACGTTGGCCATGACCGGAAAGAACACGAGAACGGCGGCCATCATCATCTTCGAGAGCGGTGCCAGCACCCCGAACCAGTTGTTGAACAGCGGCGCGAAGGCGATGATCGGGACCGCATTTGCGGCCACCGCGATCGGCAGCAGGATCCCGCGGGTGGTAGCCCATCGAGAGGTTGCGAACGCGACGACGACCCCCGCCACGGTCCCGATGACGAGGCCACCGGCGGCCTCGTACAGCGTCGACTGGGCCGACGCGAATAGCGGGTATTGCGGGCTCGTCCAGTTCGCGATCAGGGCGGCGTAAATGGCGGATGGCTGCGGAAAGATGAACGCCTTGATGGCCAGCGCTCCGACGACCACCTCCCACAGGACGAGGGTCCCGACCGCGACGAGGACCGCGGGCAGGTAGTAGGCGACGCGGCCGAGACCCCGGGCCGCGCTCGAACCGATCGCGACCTTCGGGCCCGAGCCACCGCTCAGGATCGGCGCGGCGGTCATCCGACCGCACCCTCGGCCATGGTCCTGGCGGCCGATCCCGCGCGGGTCTCGTCGATACCGCCGTCACCGACGCGCAGCGCCTCCCGGACCTCGGTGATCAGCTCGAAGTAGCGGGACGACTCTCGGGTCAGTTCCGTCCGCGGGCGCGGCAGGTCAACGTCGATCACCCTCGTGATCCGGCCCGGGCGGGCACTCATGACCACCACGCGCGAGGACAGGAAGACCGCCTCGGGGATCGAGTGGGTCACGAACACAACGGTCGTGCCGGTCCGTTCCCAGATCCGCAGCACCTCGGAGTTCATTCGCTCGCGCGTCATCTCATCGAGGGCACCGAACGGTTCGTCCATCAGCAGGAGCGCCGGCTCGAAGGCGAGTGCGCGCGCGATCGCGACTCGTTGCTGCATCCCGCCCGAGAGCTGGTATGGCCGATGCTCGAGGAAGCCACCGAGCTCCATCAGGGCGAGCATCTCGGCGGCCCGCGCGGTGCGCCGTCCGGCGTCCCAGCCCATGACTTCGAGCGGAAGCTTGACGTTGTCCTCGACGGTCCTCCAGTCCATCAGCACCGGAGCCTGGAAGACCATCCCGTAGTCGCGGTCCCGGCGGGCCTGGGCGGCCGGCTTGCCATTGACCACGGCGGTGCCGCCAGTGGGACCCGTGAGGTCACCGATGATCCGGAGGAGGGTGCTCTTCCCGCAGCCCGACGGCCCGATCAGCGAGACGAACTCGCCGCGGGCGATATCGAGATTGATCGATTCGAGGGCGGTCGTGCTGCGGCCGTCGCCGGTGGCAAACACCTTGGCCACGCCCGAGAGCTGGACGACGCTGGCATCAGACACGGGTGATCACTCCCTCGGGTGGCCGGGTGGCGGGACGGTGGGCGGGACGCATCGGATCAGCCGCTCGCCGCCGAGGGTCGCGACCGGAGGACCAACAGCTCGAGAGCGCGGATGAGCAGGAAGAACACGATTCCGAGCAGCGCCGTGATCAGGATCGTGGCCCACAGCTTTTCGGGGCCGGTGATGTAGTACTGGTTGTACGTGATGATCACCCGCCCGAGCCCCTCGCCGACGCCACCCGGCCCCTCACCCACGATCGCTCCGACGATGCTCGCGGTGGCCGCGATCTTGAGCGCCGTGAACAGATACGGCAGGCTCGCGGGGAGTCGCAGCTTCAGGTATGTCTGCCAGGTCGACGCTGCATAGGACTGCATCAGCTCCATGGCCCGTGGATCGAACGAGCGCAGGCCGCGGATCATGGCGATGGCGACCGGGAAGAAGGTCAGGTACGTCGCGATGATCACGACGCTGATGACGCTCTGCCCGAACGCGAACACGATCATCGGGGCCAGCGCGATGATCGGGATCGTCTGGCTGGCGATGACGTACGGGACGAACGCCCGCTCCAGCAGCCGCGAATGGACAAAGGCGGTGGCAAGCGCAAGCCCGATGCTGGCGCCGAGCACGAATCCGAGTGCCGCCTCGCGCCAGGTGTAGAGCGCCGCACCGGCCACGTGCTGCCAGAGCGTGACGTCCGAACCACGCTGGAACGGCTTGAAGAGCGCCTGGGCGATGTTCCAGATGTGCGGCAGGTTCAGGTCGTTCACGAGGAACCACCGGAATGGCGGGTTGTGGATGACCGGTCCCTGCGGGCCGGTGCCGATGGCTCGCCACGGGACGCCGCCGAGGAACTTGGCGCCTTCCCAGAGCACCACGAGAACCACCAGGAACCCGACGCCGAGGACGATCTGGCGCCCCGTTCCCATCCCGAAACGAGCACGAGCCGAATCAGGCCGGGGCTCGCCCGACCCGACTCCGGCCATCTAGCCGGTCACGGCCTGGTCGGCGATGTCGAGTGCGGCATCGATGACCTCGAAGCCCTCGGCCAGTTGGGCCTCGGTGATGCACAGCGGCGGGTTCGTGTGGATCGAGTTGTTGGCAAGCAGCGCGTAGACCCCGTTGTCGCGGAGGTACTTGCCGATCGCCTTCATCTCGTCGCTCGTGCCGTTGAACGGCGTCATCGGCGTCCACGGGTTGTGGCTCCGGACGAGATCGAGGATTCCGAACAGGCCGAGGTTGCGATGCGTACCGATGGACGGGTGCTTCGCCGCCAACCGCAGGTGATGGGACCGCATGACGCTGTCGAGACGGGCCGCGTTCTCGATGAGGCCGTCCTCCTCGTACACCCGGATCGTGGCCAGCGAGGCCGCGAGGCTGACCGGATGCGAGCTGTAGGTCAGGCCGCCGTAGAACATCTTCGACTCGAAGGCCTCGGCGATATGCGGACGCATCGCGACCGCGCCGAGCGGCAGATATGAGCTCGTGAGCCCCTTGGCCATCGTCATGAGGTCCGGCGTCACACCGGCATGGTCGATCGCGAACCACTTTCCGGTCCGGCCGAACCCGGCCATGACCTCATCGGCCACCATGAGGATCCCGTTGCGGTCGCAGATCTCGCGAACGCCGGCGATGTAGCCGTCGGGCGGGATGAGGATGCCGTTCGTGCCGACGATGGTCTCGAGGAACACGGCCGCGATGGTGCTTGCGCCCTCGTAGCGGATGACGTCCTCAAGGCCCTGGAGGCTCTCGGCCACGGGCCGCGGCTCGGCCTCGCCCCAGCGGTGCGTGTCCGGATACCGGACGACGCCGACGATGCCGGGCTCGTTGGCCCAGCGACGCGGGTCACCCGTCAGGGTCATGGCCCCGAGCGTGGCCCCGTGATACGAGCGATAGCGGGCGAGGATTTTCTGCTTCCCGGTGTAATGCCGGGCGAACTTGATGGCGTTCTCGATCGCCTCGGCACCACCGAGTGTGAAGAAGACCTTGTTCATATCGCCGGGGAGGATCTCGGCGAGCTTCTGGCCGAGGCGTCCCCGAATCTCAGTGGCAAAGGCCGGCTGCACGTACTGGAGCTTCAGCGCCTGCTCGGTGATCGCATCGATCACGCGGCGATCCCCATGGCCGATGTTGACCGACATGAGCTGGCTGTTGAAGTCGAGGATCCGCCGCCCCTCGGGCGTGTACAGGTACACGCCCTCGGCGTGATCGATCGCAATCGGATCGAGGGCGCCCTGGACCGACCACGAGAAGAAGGTGTGAGCGCGATTCAGGGCGACGATCTCGGCGCTCGACAGCTTGGCGGCGTGTTCGACGGCCATGGGTGGCTCCAGATACGGGCGTTCGGACGTGTGCCGCCGATTGTCGCAGATGCGGGACAGCCCGCTCGACCCGATCGAAACCCCGAACCACTGGATCCCTGGGCCTCCAGAGCCGCTACGCTGAACGACGATGATCACCACGTCCCTCTGGCGACACGCGGACTTCCTGAAATTGTGGGCCGGGCAGACCATTTCGGAGATGGGCTCCGTCGTCACCCGGACGGCGGTGCCCCTTGTTGCCCTCCTCGTCCTCGGGGCCGGGCCGTGGGAGATGGCCCTCCTGGTCGTCTCGGCGAGCCTCGCGGTCCTGCTCGTCGGCCTGGTTGCCGGGGCCTGGGTCGATCGACTCAGGCGGCGACCGCTCCTGATCTGGACGGACGCGGCGCGGGCCGTGCTCCTGTTCTCGATCCCGATCGCGTACGTCGGCGGTGTCCTGCGAATGGAGCAGCTGTACGTGGTCATGTTCGTTGAGGCCGCTCTCGGATCGATGTTCGATGCCGCCTATCCGGCCTATGTTCCGACCCTCATCGGTCTTGAGCATGTCGTGGATGGCAACAGCAAGCTGGCGACGAGCTCGTCGATCGCCGAGATCGGTGGTCCGGGGATCGCGGGCGCGATGGTCCAGGCCGTCAGTGCGCCGTTCGCGATCCTCGTCGATGCCGTCTCGTTCGCGGTCTCGGCGATCTCGCTACTCCTGATCCGTGCGCCCGAGCCCGCACGGCCTGAGCGACCGTCGGCGTCGCCGATCCGGACCGAGATCATCGAGGGGTTGCAGCTTGTGCGGCGTCATCGCGTGCTGTTCCCGATCGCTGCTCACTCGATCCTCGCCCATATCGCCGGGTCCTTCTACGGCGTTCTCTACACACTCTTCCTGATCCAGGAATTGCATCTGAACCCAATTCTGCTCGGACTGGTCGTCTCGGCGGGCGGCGTCGGGTCGCTGCTCGGTTCGTTCGTCGCCGCGCGGGTCATCAGGCGCTTCGGGCTCGGGCCCACCTTGATCTCGAGCGCGATCCTGGCGTCAGTCATCGGGATCCTGACACCCCTGGCCCAGGGACCGCTCCTGCTGGCCACCTTCATGGTGTTCATCCCGCAGTTCGTCGGCGACGGCATCCAGACGATCGGGGGCGTCGCCGAGATCTCCCTCATCCAGGGCCTGAGCCCGGACCGGATCCTCGGCCGCGTGAGCGCCACCCTGGAGGTGGTGTCACACGGGATCGCCTACCCGATCGGCGCGCTTGCCGCCGCTGCGGTGGCCGGCTGGATCGGCGTGCGGGGCGGCATCGCGATCGGATGGGCCGGGATGGCGCTGTCGATCCTCGTGCTGCTGTGGTCACCCCTCCCGCGGATCCGTACGGCTGCGGACTACTCCACGAGCGACGCCTGACCGGGACCGCCGTTTGCCGCCGGTGTACGCTCTTGGCTGCCGTTGAGACATCGAGAGGACGAGGACCCGAGATGCCGAGGATCGTACGGGGCGCACTGCTCCAGGCCAGCTGGACCGGCGACAAGGAGTCGATGATCCAGAAGCACGAGGCGCAGGCCCACGAGGCTGCGAAGCAGGGCGCCCAGGTCATGCTCTTCCAGGAGCTGTTCTACGGGCCCTACTTCTGCCAGGTCCAGGATCCCCAGTACTACAGCTACACCGAGCTGATCCCGGACGGCCCGACGACGAAGCGGATGCAGGACCTCGCGAAGCAGACCGGGATGGTCCTTGTGGTGCCGATGTACGAGGAAGACTCGCAGGCCTCGGGGATCTACTACAACACCGCCGCCGTGATCGACGCCGACGGCACCTACCTCGGCAAGTACCGCAAGACCCACATCCCGCATGTCAAGGGCTTCTGGGAGAAGTACTACTTCCGGCCCGGGAACTTGGGCTACCCGGTGTTCGAGACCGCTGTGGGCAAGGTCGGGGTGTACATCTGTTATGACCGGCACTTCCCCGAGGGTGCCCGCGCGCTCGGGCTCAACGGCGCCGAGATGGTGTTCATTCCGAGTGCCACCAGCCGCGGCCTGTCCGAGTACCTGTGGCGGATCGAGCAGGTCAGCCACGCGGTCGCCAACGGCTACTTCGTCGGGACGATCAATCGGGTCGGAATCGAGGCCGATATCGGCGAGGACGATTTCTACGGACAGAGCTACTTCGTTGATCCCCGCGGCCAGTTCATCGGCAGTGTCGGCGATCCGTACGCCGACGAGCTGATCCTCCGGGACATGGACCTCGATGTGATTCAGCAGGTCCGCCAGACCTGGCAGTTCTACCGAGACCGTCGGCCGGACGCGTACGCGGACCTCGTGCGACCCTAGCCGGCAACGGAGGCGCCAAGGAAGGGAGAGGAGCACCGTGGATTTCGGATTCACCCTCAGGGGCGACCTTACCATCGAGCGGTCCGTCGCCCTTACGCGACAGGCTGAGGCAGCTGGCTTCAAGTACGGGTGGATCTTCGATTCACACGTCCTCTGGCCCGACCCGTATCCGCTCCTGCAGTTGATGGCCCAGGCGACAACCACGATGCGCCTCGGGACCTGTGTCACGAACCCGGCGACCCGGGAACCGTCGGTGACCGCGTCCACCCTGGCGGTCCTGGACCAACTGTCGGGCGGGCGGATGGACCTGGGAATCGGGCGCGGCGACAGCGCCCGTCGCGTGCTCGGCAAGCCTCCCACGACGATGGCGGCGCTCGAAGAGGCGATCATCGTCATCCGGGACCTCGTCGAGGGACGGACCGTGATCTACGAGGGAACCGAGCTCGTGCTGCCCTGGACCGGCAAGTGGAAATTGCCCGTCTGGGTGGCCGGCTATGGCCCGATGGCTCTCAAGATGATCGGGCGCGTCGCCGACGGGGTGGTTCTCCAGCTCGCCGATCCGGACCTCCTGGGCTGGTTCATCGGGCAGATCCGGGAGGCTGAGGTAGCCGCGGGCCGACCGGCTGGCTCTGTGCGGATTCAGGCGGCCGCTCCGGCGCATGTCGGCGAGCTCGACGACTGCCGCGACCGCACGAAGTGGTTCCCGGCACTGGTCAGCAACCACGTCGTCGACCTCGTCAACAAATACCCCCGCGAGCAGCTTCCCGAATCCCTCACCGGCTACGTTCGGGACCGTACGGGGTACGACTATCACCACCACGCCGAGGTCGGGTCGTCCAACGCGTCGTTCGTCGGCGACGAGGTGACCGACCGATTCTGCGTCCTCGGGTCCGTGGAGGAGGTCATCGATAAGCTCCATGTCCTCGAGGGCGTCGGCGTGGACCAGTTCAACATCTACCTGATGAACGGCGACGAGGAGGAACAACTCGAGATCTTCGGCCGCGAGATCGTCCCGGCGTTTCACTGAGGCTTGCCGAAGTAGCGGATGATGCTGTCCACTGGCGTCAGCACTCCAACGACCATGAGGAGGTACCTGGTGACGGACAAGAAGGCAAAGACCCCGAAGAAGCCAAAGCAGGCCAAGACCAAGGGCGCCCCAGCCAAGTAGCGCGCCGCGCCCCGCCGGATTCGTCGGCGGCTTCGCCCATCCGTCGCCCTCCCCGACGACCCCGGAGCGCCATCCGCCTCGGTGTTGGCGGTTGCCGGCCGTTCAGTCGCGTGGGCGCCTCCGCGCGTCCGCGGCTTCGCTACGATTGGCGCGGAACGCCCCGCCGCCGACTGAACCGCAGGCACTGCCGGGAGGCACCTCGATGCGAACCCTGATCACCAACGGCACCATCGTCACCGCCGACGGCTCCTACGCCGCGGACGTCCTCATCGATGGCGAGACGATCGCCGCGATCGGGGCCGGCATGGCCGGTATGGCGACCGCGGACGAGACCATCGACGCTGCCGGCAGATACGTGATCCCGGGCGGCATCGACGTCCACACGCACATGGAGCTGCCGTTCGGCGGTACCGCCGCCAAGGACACGTTCGAGACCGGTACACGGGCGGCTGCCTTCGGCGGCACGACCTCCATCGTCGACTTCGCCGTGCAGACCCGCGGGGCTTCGCTGCGCGACGGCCTCGATACCTGGCACGCCAAAGCCGAGGGCAATGCGGTCGTCGACTATGGGTTCCACATGATCATGAGCGACGTCAACGACGACACGCTCAAGGAGATGGACACGCTCGTCGCCGAGGGCGTCCCGGACTTCAAGCTGTTCACGGCCTACCCGGGCGTCTTCTACAGCGATGACGGCGCGATCTTCCGGGCGATGCAGCAGACCGGGAAGAATGGCGGCCTGATCATGATGCATGCCGAGAACGGCATGGCCATCGACGTCATTGCCGCCGACACGGTCGCGGCCGGCGTGACCGACCCGATCGGGCACGGACTGGCGCGCTACTCCATCCTCGAGGGCGAGGCCACGAACCGGGTCATCCGGCTCGCGGAGGCGGCGAAGGTGCCCGTCTACATCGTCCACCTGTCGGCGCGCGAGGCCCTGAAGGCGGTCCGGATGGCCAGGGACGAGGGCCTGCCGGCCTTTGCAGAGACGTGCCCGCAGTACCTGTTCCTGTCACTCGACGACATGGGCAACGGGTTCGAGGGCGCCAAGTTCGTCTGCTCGCCTCCGCTGCGATCCGAGGATCATCAGCCCGAACTCTGGAAGGGGCTCGTGAAGGGCGATCTCCAGGTCGTCTCGACGGACCACTGCCCGTTCGACTTCCACGGCCAGAAGGACCTCGGGCGGGGCGACTTCCGCAAGGTCCCCAACGGGCTGCCGGGCGTCGAGGACCGCATGGACCTCCTGCACGACGGCGGCGTCGTGGGCGGGAAGATCACGAAGGAGCGCTGGGTCGAGATCACCTCCACGGCACCCGCCAAGCTGTTCGGCATGTACCCACGGAAGGGTGCCGTGACCGTCGGCGCCGACGCCGACCTCGTCATCTACGACCCGAACCGTCGTCGTGTGATCTCCGCCGCGACCCACCATATGGCGGTCGACTACTCGTGCTACGAGGGCCGGACGGTCCAGGGGGCGAGCGACATCGTCATGAGCCGCGGGTCCGTGGTCGTACGGAACGGCGCCTTCACCGGCCGCAAGGGCCACGGGAAGTTCCTGAAGCGAGCGCCAGCCGACTACGCTCGGATGGCCTAGGCCGGGGCCGAAGGCGCGGGCCGGGGCCGAAGGCGCGGGCCGGGGCCGAAGGCGCGGGCCGGGGCCGAAGGCGCGGGCCGGGGCCGAAGGCGCG
>JAYTWS010000022.1:0-7627 GCA_043743315.1 Chloroflexota bacterium
GGTGCCGTGAGCCCACGCGTCTCGAGGCGTGATCGTCAGGAGCGTCGCCGAGTCGTCCCATCCGAACGCCACGGCCGTTGCCGGCTCGACGCGCACGAGGCGCTCGACGCTGGCCCTGTTCATCGCCTGCGGGAAGCTGATCGCGATCGCTGCCGATGGCGACTCACCGGTCTCGACGATCGGCGTGAATTCAGCCGGATCGACCGCGGAGATCCGCGTCGGCAAGGTGCCGGTCGTCGAGGTCGGACGGATGGCCGTGGCAACGAGCACGCCAGCCAGGCCAAGGGCCACCAGCGCGGTCACGGCGTGGCGACGGCCCGCTCGTCGGATCAAGGACCCGGCGTACACCAGGACGAGGATCGGGACGGCGAGGACGGTCGCGAATACCTTCTGCAATACGGACAGTCTCCTGGCTCGGTCGCTGGGACGGCGGCGTCGTGCGGCTGTCGGCTGCAATCCTCGCAGCCGGCGGCAGGATAGCACGATGCGTCCGTCCTGCCACCCGCGCGGCCTCGAATCCTCGACGGGCCCGTGCCATGCGGCGTCCGTGGATGGCCGCCCACAAGGCTCCACGAATGCTCAGGCAGGCTCGATCGATGGACCGTTGATGCCGAATTCGTGGCGGCCATACGTGCTCGTGACGATGCTCCGACCTTCGAGGACCGTCAATCCCGCGAGGACCGCCCCGATCGGCAGTCCGGTGAATGCGGCCAGCTCATCGGTCGTGGTCGCGCCCCTGGCCAGGGCACGAACCAGCGCTGCCTCCCGGGCCGGCAGGTCCATCGCCACAGCCTCGACCGACGGGCCGACGAGGTCGTGCCGGGGCGGCCGGAGTCCGGGTCGCGCTGACCCATCGCCATCGGGTTCGGGCCCGCGCTCCGGCGCACTCGTGAAGGCCGCGGCCCCCGCGAGGCCGAGGTCTTCGAGCAGCTGCGGGACGCCGGCAACGATCCGGGTGACCCCGCTGAAGTCGCGCAGCCATGCGAGACAGCCCGCTGATTCGGGGGCCTCGATCGTCCCGGGAACCAGGAAGCACTCGCGTCCCTGTTCGAGGGCCCACGCCGCCGTCAGGAGGGCCCCACTCCGGGCCCCGGCCTCGACCACGACCACGGCGTCGCTGAGCCCGCTGATGATCCGGTTGCGGCGTGGAAACGTGCCTCGCGATGGTTGCGTTCGGGGGGCGTGCTCGGAAACCACGGCGCCGCCACGTTCGACGATCGCGGCGGCCAGGCGATCGTGGGCGACGGGCGCGAGCCGTCCGTGGCCGCCGCCGATCACGGCCAGCGTCGTCCCCGACGCCTCGACGACCGCGGCGTGTGCAGCGCCATCGATGCCGAGCGCGAGACCGCTGACGACAAGCGCGCCGGCGCGTGTGAGGGCAGCGCCAATGCGCGCTGCCGTGCGCCGGCCGAGGTCCGTCGGTCGGCGAGTGCCCACGACGGCCACCGCAACGTCCGCCTCGAGCGCCGCATCCGATCCACGCACGAACAGGACCCGGGGCGGCAGCTCGATGGTCAGCAATCGCCTCGGGTACGCCGGATCCCCGAGGACGATTGCGTGGACGCCGAGATGGCGCATCTCGCCGAGCATGCCCTCGGCATCCCGCATCGCCGTGACGATGGCATCGATCGCCGGCCTGCTGACCCGGCCGCCGCTGGCGGCGACGTCGCGTAGCCCCGCGGCAAGCAGCGCGGCGCCGCGACGGTCCGCAGCGAGCCTGACAACCTCCGTGGCAGTGCCGAAGGTCTCTAACAGCCGCTCGAGCGTCGCTGGACCAACGCCGTCAGCCGAAGCAAGCACGGTAAGCGCGTCGCGCTCCACCTGCTCGTCGCACGGCTGGTCACGGTCGGGCGGCGTCACGACCTCGCCTCCCCGCCTCGATCGCCGGGCGTGAGGCACATGCGCGTGATCACCCGGCAAGCGACAGCGGTGACTTGGTGGCCGGGGCCCGCCATCGCGCGGCCTCCTCCAGGTGGGCGACCTGGACGCGGGGCGACCCGTCGAGATCGGCAATCGTGCGTGCGACGCGAAGCAGCCGTTCGGTCCCGCGGCCGGACATGCGCTCCCGGTCGGCGAGGGCGATCGCCCGTGCGCTCTCCGTCCGTCCGAGGCCGCACAGGTCGCGGAGGCTCTGGCCTGTGGTCCGGGCATTCAGCACGCCACCCGGCCGGGCCGTCTGGGTCGCGCGCGCCGCCGAGATTCGCGCCGCGACCACATCGGACCGCTCCGGCTCGACCCCGTTGACCATCGAGGCGGCCGAGATCGCAGGCATCCAGACCCAGATGTCGATCCGGTCACGGAGCGGACCCGAGACCCGGTTCACGTACCGATCCGGCGCCCCCTTTGGGCATTCGCAGGCTCGGACGCCGGCATAGCCGCACCGGCATGGGTTCATGGCGGCAATGAGCTGGAATGCAGCCGGAAACGTGACGGTTCGGGACGCTCGGGCGATCGTGACGCGGCCATCTTCGAGCGGCTGCCGGAGCGCCTCCAGCACATCGCGATCGAACTCCGGGAGCTCGTCGAGAAACAAGGTGCCGTGATCGGCTCGGGTCACCTCGCCGGGGCTGAGGCCGGGGCCACCGCCAACGATGGCCGCGTAGGAACTTGTGTGGTGCGGCGAGCGGAATGGTGGGGTGCGCACGAGCCCGTTGATCGGTCCCTCGTCCGAGGCGGAAGCCACGATCGTGGCAGCGAGCGCGGCCTCGTCGCCCAGCGGCGGGACGAGGCCCGGAATGGTCCGCGCGAGCAACGTCTTACCTCCACCCGGCGGACCGATGAGCATGATCCCGTGGCCCCCGGCGAGGGCGATCTCGAGCGCCCGACGTGCCTCCGCCTGCCCGCGGACCTCGGACAGATCCGGAATCGTGGGGACAGTGAGACTCGCACTGCGGCCCGAGGGCAGCGACTGGGCCGCTCCGAGCGGATCGGTTGCGCTCCGGTCGTCCGTGAGCGCCACTCTGGCTGGCATCAAGGGCGACGCGCGGCGACGCGCGCGCAACTGGCCCACGGCCTCCTCGAGTGTGCGGCATCCGATCGACTCCACGGACCTGACGAGTTCGGCTTCACGCAGGCTGTCGGCCGGGACGATGACCCGCTGAACCCCGTGCTGGGCGAGCGCCGCGAGCATGGAGAGCAGGCCGGGTACTCGACGGACCTCCCCACCGAGGCCAAGCTCCCCGATCAACGCGATCCGCCCGGGCGCGGCCCGGAACTGCTCGGAGCCCATGAGCATGCCCACCGCGATCGCCAGGTCCACGGAGGCGCCGGCCTTGGGCACGTCGGCCGGCGAGAGATTGACCGTGATTCGGCGAGCGGGATACACGAATCCGGCATTCCGCACCGCCCCCCGAACGCGTTCTCGCGACTCGCGGAGCGCGGCATCGGCCAGGCCGACGATCGTGAAGCCCGGAAGTCCGGAGGCGACGTCCACCTCGACCCGAATCGGCCGGCCCTCGAGGCCCACGAGTGTTGCCGAGACGAGCGTAGCCAGCATCCCGCCACGGTACGGGGCCGCCCTTATACGCCGATCACTCCCCCGTTACCTCGGGGAGGTTCAGCCCGCCGGACCCCGCGGCGCGGGCGCACAGCGCTCGTGTGGTCTGGCGCGTGGCGATCCTTGTACGCGGCGCACCGCTGCCGCAGCGCGGGCCTTTCGCGGGCCTCTCGCGGGCCTCTCGCGGGCCTCCGCCGGACTATTTGGCCTTTTTCGCCGGCGCGGCAAACACGCCGTCGATCGCAGATGCCAGCGCGGCGATCTCGCGACCGAGCGGCGAGTCCGGCTTCGTGTGGCTGAATGGCGCTCCGGAGTTCTGGGCGCTGATCGCGACGCGATACTCGTTCGCCACCTTGTGCTCGAACTTCCGCTTCAGGACGCCCTCGGCGGCCTGGACGCTGATCCCGGTGAACGCGTTCGATCGATTCAGGAGGAGTTTGACCTTCGAGCCCTCGTAGCCGATTCGGGCCAGTGCCTCGAGGGCGAGGCGGACGTTCTTGAGGCAGGACAGGTCCGCGGTCATGACGATGTAGATCTGATCGGCATGGTCGAGGACGGACAGGGTGAGGTCCCCGAGCCGCTTCTCGACGTCGACCACGATGTAGTCGTACAGGGTCCGCAGGACGTCGAGCGTCTGGACCATCTGGTGCTCCTGGATCCGATCGCCCTCCTCGGGCGTGGGCGGTGCCAGGAGCAGGTCGACGCCGGAATCGTGCTGCACGACGACCGACTTCATGAGGTCGGCATCGATCGTCTGGACCGAGGCCAGGTCCGAGATGCTCTTTCGATCATTGCCGAGATCGAGGAAGACCCGGTGGTCGCCGAACTGGAGGACCCCGTCCACCAGGGCCACGCGACGCTGGTGCTCGGCGTGGAGCGCGATCGCCGTGTTGATGGCGATGGTCGTCGTGCCGACGCCGCCCTTGGCTCCGTAGAAGGCGATGACCTTTCCGAGCGGCGGCTTGCCCAGACCGGTGACCGCGCCCGCCGAGAAGCGGGTCAGGAGGCTCTTCATCCGGGCGAGCAGCTCGGCCTGATGGAACGGCTTGACCAGGTAGTCATCCGCGCCCGCGCGGAGTCCGCGGACCTTCTGGCTGACGTCTTTTTCGGCCGTCAGCATGATGATCGGGACATGCGACCCGGTTCCCTCGGTCTCACGGATCTTCGATGCGACCTGGTAACCGTCCTGCTTGGGCAGGTTGACATCGAGCAGGATCAGGGAGGGCGATTCCAATTCCCAGAGCCGCAGCCCCTCGACGCCGTCGCCTGCAACGACGACCTCGAACCCTTCCTGCTTCAGGGTGACCCGGAGGAGGCGCTGGACATTCTGGTCATCGTCGATGACGAGGATTTTGGTCATGCGCGTTCGAGTCCCCCATGAGGCAGCGGTCGAGGGCGCCGCGATTCTGGAACGCCCCGACCGACGCGAGTATAGCGACCGGGCCGGCCACGCCGGCCCGGTCAGTGCACCGTCGTTACTTCTCCGCGGACTCCGCCGAGCCCATGCCCTTCGACAGGAATCCCGTGAAAGGCTCGATCAGTCGAGTGAATTCGGTCGGGATCACGAACTTCGTTGACGGGCTGGCACCCAGGGCCTTGAGGGCCTCGAGGTATTGAAGGGCCATCGTCTTCTGATCGATGCCCTTGGCGGCCGAGAAGATCCGCGTCAGGGCTTCGCTGAACCCTTCGGCCCGGAGGATCGCCGCCTGGCGCTCGCCCTCGGCCTTCAGGATCTCGGATTGCTTCTGGCCCTCGGCGTTGTTGATGGCCGCCTGCCGGTTGCCTTCCGACTCGGTGATCACGGCGCGCCGTGTCCGCTCGGCGGAGAGCTGGCGATTCATGGCGTCCTGGACGTCACGCGGCGGCGTGATCTCGCGGATCTCGACGGTAGTCACCTTGCCGCCCCAACGTTCGGTGACCTCGTCCAGCTTGACGCGCAGGACCTCGTTGATCTGCTCGCGCTTCGAGAGCACCTCGTCGAGCAGGATGTCGCCGATCACGGCACGAAGCGTGGTCGTCGCGACGCCCTGGAGGGCGCCCGGGAAGTTGACGACGTTGACGACGCTCTTGAGCGGGTCGCTGATCCGCCAGTAGATCAGGAAGTCCACGTTGATCGGCGCGTTGTCGCGGGTGATCGTGGTCTGGCTGGGCACTTCGATGAACTGCTCACGAATATCGACCTTCACCGGACGATCGATGATCGGGACGAGGAACCGCAGGCCCGGGTCGCGCACCATCAGCTCGCTCGTCCTGCCGAGCCGGAAGACGACCATCTTCTCGTACTGCTGGACCACTCGGACCGACAGGTAAATGACCACGAGCGCGACGACGATCAAGAAGCCACCGATCGCGGCCCCGATTGGAAGTTCCACGCGTGTTCCCCTCTCAAACTCCTACGGTTGCGATGATGATGACGCGTCCGGCTCGACGATGGCGGTCAGGCCGTCGAGTCCGACCACGCGAACGGTCTCGCCACGCCCGAGCGTGCCGGAATCAGCGAGCCGGGCGGACCACTCCTCGCCGGCGGCGTAGATCGACCCGGCCGGCGCGAGCGGAGCTTTCACGACGCCGATGGCCCCGATGGCGAGGCCGCCCTCGGCGCTACCGACGAGGCCGCTTGTGGTCAACATCGTCCGACTCCGGACGGCCGACCAGGCGATGAGCCCCATGAACGCTGCCGTCGTGACGGCCATCGCGGCGATCAACGGGCCGGCCACCTGGACGAACGGTCCCGTCGGGTCTCCGGGCGCCGTGAACAACGCCGAGGCCCCCAGCACGAACGTGACGAGCCCGGCCACGGTCAGCAGGCCGTGACTCGTGACGGTCGCCTCCAGCACGAACAGCACGACGGCCAGGGCGATCAGCAGGAGCCCGGCAACGTTGAGTGGCAGGCTCCCGAAGCCGATGAAGGCAAGGATGATCGCCAGCCCGCCCAGGATCCCCGTCACGAAATTCGGGTTCTGGAGCTCGAAGAACAGGCCGTAGAAACCGACGGTGAACAACAGGAACGCAATGTTCGGATCGGACAGCAGGTGCAGGAAGCCCTGGAACGGGTTCATGCCGAGCTCGTCCGGAGCGGAGCCGGCGATGTCGAGGGTCCGCTCCACGCCACCGATCAGGACGATCCGACCCGACGCCTGGCGCAACACGTCCTCAATCGAATCGGCGATTCCGTCGACCGCGCCTACGGCCACCGCCACCGACGCCGGTGAGGACCTCGCCTCCGCGACCGTTGCAACAGCCCAGTCGACCGGACGGCCGCGCGCCTCGGCGATGGCCGTGATGTTCGCGATGGCGTCGTTGCGGACCTTCTCGCCGAGCGTTCCCGGGATGTCCTCGCCCTGCCCGCCGACCGGGGACGCGGCACCGATGTTCGTACCGGGCGCCATGAACGACAGGTTCGCCGCGAGCGTGATGAACGTTCCGGCGCTGGCGGCACGGCCGCCTGCGGGCGCGACCCACACGATGATCGGCACCTTCGCCCCGAGGAACGAGGACACGATCCGCTGCGTCGCATCGAGGCTGCCGCCCGGCGTGTTCAGGCGAACGACGACCGCCGCGGCGTCGTCTTCCTCGGCTGCCTTGATGCCCTCCGCGAGGAAGCCGGCCAGGACGTTGTCCACGATCCCAGTGGCTGGAAGGACGACGACCGAGTGGCTCGCGGCCAGCGCGGGAGCCGCGAGGCCCAGCAGTCCCATGAGCAGCGGCGCGATGAACAACAGGCGACTGATCCGACGGTGCATGTGCACCTCCAGCCGCAGTATCGCACCAGCCGGAAGTTTGAACCGGCACGCGATCAGGAAACGGTGGCCCGATCCTCGAGGTGGTTGAAGACGATGGCGCTCCAGGATTCCATCGCGTCGACCTGTGCGGCGACCTCGTCCGGCGCGACAAAGGCGCCGTCGAGCTTGTCCGTTTCGCGAATTCGGACGGCCTGACCCGCTGCGTCCGCGAGGTACACGGCCCCGACGTGGACCGACCCGACATCGGTCGTGTCGTCGTTGAGCAGGCCGACCAACCGGAAATCCGGCACGAATGCCGCGTCGAGTTCCTCGGCCCACTCCCGTCGAAGTCCACCGGCCAGGTCGCCGTCGCCGGGATTGAGATGGCCGCCGACCCCGATCGAATAGC
>JAYTWS010000023.1:0-7593 GCA_043743315.1 Chloroflexota bacterium
GTCCTCGACAACCAGGCCGCCGGTCCCATCGACTACAACCTGGGCACGGCCGTTCCGGGACCCGGCCTGTGGGCCTTCCGGATGACCAACGACACCACCACCGCGGTGACGTACGCGTCCAAAGAGCACGCGACCCTCGCCGACCCGGAGCTTCGCGTGACGGTCAGCTATGGCCCGCTCGGCCCGGATGACTTCGTGACCCGCTCGACCTATGACGCGCTCAACGAGCACCTGACCGAGAAGACACCCACGACGTACGGGGTGGCCGTCGCCCAGAAGACCCAGACCTCGGTCTACGACGAGCTCGGTGCGGTCCGCCAGGCGACCGACTTCGGCGGCGTCGTGACCGGCACCGCCTTCGATCGCGCCGGCCGGGCCTGCAGACCTTCGAGGACACCGATGGTGCCGGGAGCACGGCGCCGGCCACGACCTCGCTCACGACGTATGACGCGGCCGGTCGCACCCTGACCGCGAAGGATCGCAACCAGGTCGCCAACGGCGCCCTCGGCAACACGACGACGACATACGATTCGCTCGGACGACTCGTGGCCTCGACCGACGCCACCGGGACCCTCGATGCGAGCCTGACCCTCACGACCTATGACGCCCTCGACCGCCGAACCGTCCTCAACGTCGGCGGCCAGGACACTGCCTACACCTATGACCTCGGCGGCCGGACGCTCACCACCGATGATGGCTTCACCTGTGCCAGCTCGACCTTCGATTACCGCGACCTCACCCTGACCACGACGACCGGCCTCGCCGGCACGACCTGTTCGGGTGGCACGCCCCAGACGGTGACCAACACCTATGACGGCCTCGGCCGGCTAACCTCGTCGACCGTGACCGCCGGGACTGGCACGAACGACATCCTGTCCGCCACAATAGTCGACTCGGCGGGCAACGCCCTTCTCGTCAGCAGCACCAAGTCGGGCGTCATGAAGGCATCGACCTTCGGTGTGTCGGTGCTCGACGCCACGATCTGGACCTGGGCGACCGACCAGTCGGCCACCCGGAACCTGGTTGACGCGGCCGGCAACGCGACCGACCGCTGCTATTGGACCGGGCCGTTCGCCACCCAGACGGCGGTCGAGGCGCTCCGCTGCGCCGTTGTGGGAACCAGTCCATGGCCCGGCGGGACCGTGCCCACCCAGAGCACGTCGTCAGTCTTCGATGCCCGCAACAGCCGCATCCAGCAGGTCGACAGCCTGACCAACGAGATCACGCTCTACGACCCGACCCACAACTACCAGGTCGACGCGGTCTACCTGCCCACGGGCTCAGGCTACGAGCACCAGACCGACTACGCGTACGACGCCCACCACCGCCTCGACCTCATCAGCCAGCAGGTCTGCCTCGTTGTTGCGGGCGGCCACGCCTGCCAGGGCACGCCGGTTCAGACGGGCGTGACCGACTACGGCTACGACGACAACGACAATCGGACCCAGGCGTCCGAGTCGAGTACCGAGGCACCCCTCACCCCCCATTTCTACTGCTACGACGCTCGGAACCAGCTCACCAAGGCGGCGGCGGCGGCGGGCTGCGTCAGCCCGACCGAGACGTACGCCTATGACGACGCGGGCAACCGGACGGCCGCTCCGGGGCGCGCGTTCACGTACACCGCGGACGGCCAGCTGGCGACCTGCACGAACCCGGCCTGCGCGGTCAGCCACGACACCGCCGGGCGGATCAGCAGCTTCGCCGAGAGCGGCGGATCCACCTGGAGCTACCTCTATGACGCCGCTGGTCGGCTGACCGCCGCGTGTCGGGCCAGCTCGTGTGGTGGCACCGGCTTCGACCGCCTCGACATGACCTACGACGGTGAGGGCAAGCGGACCCACCTCGTCCAGACACCGGCCACCGGCAGTGCCACGACGATCGACTTTCGGTACCAGGGAGCCGCCGTCGCCGAGGAGACCCAGACGACGTCCGGTGGCCCGACGATCAGCCGGAGGTTCATCGTCGATGACACCGGACGGGCCATCAAGCTCAGCGTGGCAGGCGACCCGGTCGGCGCCAACAACGGGACCTACGTCATCGTCTGGAACGGCCACGGCGACGCGACCGGGTTGTGGCGGATCAAGACCGACGGGACACTCGAGAAGGCCAACACCTTCACCTACGACACCTGGGGCCGGCCGGCGCGGACCGTCTACGGTGCCTACACGGATCTCGGCTTCCGCTACCTCTATGTCGGTGCCGCCGACGTCCAGTGGGACGACGCCTATGGCGCCGGCCTCCTCTACATGCACGCCCGCTCCTACAGCCCAACCCTCGGGCGCTTCCTCCAGCCCGATCCGATCGCCGCCGAGGGGAACCTCTACGCCTATGCCGAGAACTCACCCGTCACGAAGGCCGATCCGAGCGGCCGGTTCTGGTGGTTCGTGGCTGCGGTGGTCGCGGTGGTGGTGCGAGTGGCGGTCGCGGTGGTCCGTGTCGCTGTCACGGTTGCGAGGGCGGCACCTCGCCTGATCCCGGCGGCTGCGGGCGCGTGGCTGCGCGCCGTCGGTTACAGGTGGGGTCCGCACCTTGCCGCGCGCGGTATCTCACTGTTCCAGATTGCTAGGACCATACTCTTCGGGCAGTCGTTCAGGTATCTCCATGACGGTCAATGCAAGATTGGGTTCTACCTGGCGGCAACGGGACTGTTCGTTGCTACCAGCCTACAGAGGTTCATCTTTACGGCCTTCTACCCTGGAAACCCCGTGAACTACATCACGAACCTAAAGGCGAGCCCGTGCTGAAGCCGTCGCGGAACAGCTGGCAAGGAGCTTGGCCCGATGTCGTCGCGGGCTGCTGTCATGGATGACCTTGCGACGCAGTGGGATCGCTGGAAGCGACGCCCATATCCCGATTCCGACTACCCTCCAGGTTCGCCCGCCGGCGAGGTGGCAGGCGTCGACCTCGCACTGACGACCGGCGATGCCGCCGCCGTCGTTCATTGGTTTCTTTCACGAGAGTGGGCCGACCCGTCCGAGCCGACCATCAGGAAGCACGCGCTCGAGGGGCTGCGGCGGGTCTTGCCGCTGCTGTCAGAATCCGGTCGGACGTACTTCGAACCTCTCGCTGACATGCTTGGGGCGGTAGATCGAGCGAGGACCGGGGAGGACCCAGTTCAGTCGTCCGACGGTTGATGCCGACAACCACGCCTCCAAGGAGCACGCGACCCTCGCCGACCCGGAGCTTCGCGTGACGGTCAGCTACGGACCGCTCGGCCCTGATGACTTCGTGACCCGCTCGACCTTCGACGCGCTCAACGAGCGCCTGACCGAGACGACGCCGACCACGTACGGGGTGGCCGTCGCCCAGAAGACCCAGACGTCGGTCTATGACGAGCTGGGGGCCGTCCGCCAGGCGACCGACTTCGGCGGCGTCGTGACCGGCACCGCGTTCGATCGCGCTGGTCGGGGCCTGCAGACCTTCGAGGACACCGACGGGGCCGGGAGCACGGCGCCGGCCACGACCTCGCTCGCGACGTACGACGCGGCCGGTCGAGCCCTGACGGCAAAGGATCGCAACCAGGTCGCCAACGCGGCCCTCGCCAACACGACGACGACATACGATTCGCTCGGACGACCGCGTGATAGCACTGAAGCGACCGGGACGGCGAATGACAGCATCACGGCCACCCGGTTTGATGCGCTCGATCGGCGGTCCACGCTGGTCATCGCGGCCAATCTCGACGTCAACGGAGTACCGATCGACGGCCAGTTCACCGACTACACCTGTGACCTCGGCGGCCGGACAACGTCGACCGACGACGGCTTCGCCTGCTCGACATCGACCTTCGACTACCGCGACCTCGCCCTGACCACGACGACCGGTCTGGCCGGCACGACCTGTTCCGCGACGGGCGCCGCCTGGCGCACGGTCACGACCACCTACGACGGCCTCGGCCGGGCCACCCGCAGCGAGCAGACGAGCTCATCAACCGGGACCGGCAACGGGGACCGGACGTCTGACGACACCCTCGACGCGGTCGGCGATCGGCTCACCTCCGCCGTGCGGACCGCCGGGCTCACGTCCACCACCACGTACACCGTGACGGCCCTCGATCAGACGATCGCCCAGGTCCGCCCGGACGGCTCGACCACCAGGCTCACCTACGATCCGGCCGGCAACGCCGCCGATCGCTGCTACTGGAAGCCGGGCCTCGCCGTCGGCTCGTGCCAGATCGTCGGCACGCCCGGCTGGACCAACCCACCGGGCCAGAGCACCTCGACCACTTACGACGCCCGGAACAGCCGGATCCAGCAGATCGACGGCCTGACCAACCAGGTGACGACGTACGACCCCGACCACAACTACGCGCCCAGGGCGGTCTACCTCCCGACGGGCTCCGGCCGCGAGCTCCAGTCGCTCTCCGGCTACGACGTCCGCCATCGCCTGACGACGATCACCCACCAGCTCTGCGTCGTCGCCGACGTCAACCTCCACACCTGCACCGCGACCACGGCAGCGGGCTCGGACACCTACGCCTACGACGACAACGACAGTCGGACCCGGGTGGCCGAGGCCAACGGTGCCACGAGCACCGATCGCTTCTACTGCTACGACGCCCGGGACCAGCTCGCCAAGATGGCCGCGGTCGCCGGCTGCGCCAGCCCGACCGAGGCGTACACGTACGACGACGCCGGCAACCGGACGAGCGCCCTCGTTGCCGCCACCACCCGGACGTTCACCTACAGCCCCGACGGCCAGCTCACGAGCTGCGCCAATCCCGCCTGCAGCATCACCTACGACACGACCGGCCGGACATCCGCCTGGACCGACAATGGCGTCACCTGGGCCTACACGTACGATGCCGCCGGTCGCCTCACGGCAGCCTGCAAGGCGACCGCCTGCAGCGGCAGTGGCTTCGATCGTCTCGACTTCGCCTATGACGGCGAGGGCCACCGGACCCGGATCACCGAGACCAGCGCTACCGGAACCATCACCACCCGGGACCTCCGCTACCAGGCCGATGCCGTGGTCGAGGAGAGCGTCAACGGTACCGTCATCCGGACCACGGTCGTCGACGACGCCGGCGCTCCGACGAAGCTCGTCGTCACGAACGCCGGTGCTGCCAACGGGATGTACCTGCCAGTCTGGTCGGGCCACGGCGATCTCCTCGCCCTCTGGCAGGTCCAGGCCGACGGCAGCCTCGTCCTCGCCACATCGGTCACCTACGACACCTGGGGCCGACCATCGATCACGACCGCCAACGGCATCGCCGATCTCGGCTTCGCCCGGCTGTACGTCGGCCGGTCCGACGTCTGGTGGGCTATTTCCGCAAGGAGACACTAGCGGCCGCCCGCGAACGCCGGCGGGTCCACCGTCGGGTGGTGGCGGGCGAGCCAGTCGACGAGGGCCCAGTGCGTGGTCTTGAACGCGAGTTCGGGCCAGGGCAGCTCTCCGGGATCGAAGGACTTGATCTCGGTCGCCTCGGTTGTCAGGGTCGGCGCCCCGCCGATCACGGTGGCCTCGAACACGAGGACCACGACCGCCGCCTCGAGGCGCGTGTAAAGGCCGACGATCTCGCCGGGCTGGATCAGGAGTCCGGTCTCCTCCATGACCTCGCGCACGGCCGCCTCGTTGACCGTCTCGTCGATCTCGAGGAAACCACCGGGTTGAGCCCACAGCCCGAATCCCGGCTCGATGCCCCGGCGTATGAGGATGACCTTGCCGTCGTCCGCGATCGGCAGCACCGTCACGACGAGTCGGGGATTGACGTACGCGATGTGGCCACAGCCGGGGCAGTGGCTCCGCTGGCGATCCTCGCCATCGATGGCGCCGAACCGCAATGCCGTCCCGCAGCGGGAGCAGAACCGGATCGAGTCGGCCAGCCAGCCCGGGGTTCCGTGTCCCGAATCGATGTCGGTCGAGCGGCCATCCGGTCCACGCTGCGAGCCACGATCGCCGCGTTCGTGGGTCATGCCTGAAGGGCCAGCACCGCCGCCGCGGCGAAGACGAGGATCCCGATCCCGGCGGCCACGAGCCAGGCGAGTCGGAACAGTCCGCGATTGCGATTGATCGGCATCCATGCCCAGGCCGATCGCCAGATCCGGAGCGATGCATCGGCGGTGGTCAGGATCAGGAGCGGCGCTCCAATGAGGATGCACAGTTTGACCAACGGGCTGGCGAGGGTCGAGCCGGTCTCGAGCGCCGTGATGGCGACGGCCCCGGCAACGAGAGCGACGGCCGAGATGTTGATGTACTGGGCCTGGAGGGGGGTCGGGGCGATCTCGGGGACCGATCTGGGCGTGGGCGTCGGGCCGCCCGGCAGCGGACCCGGGCCGGCCGGCTGCGGACCCGGGACGGCCTGTCGCTCCAGGACCGGCATTCCGGGTTCCCAGCGAGAATCATCCATCGGCCGAGTGTAGCGGGTGGTCCCTCGTCCTCCTGAAGACGGGGCTGGACCTTGCGCTCCATCGGCGCGAGCACCTGGGGCTCGCCGACCCGCGAACCTGATTCGGCGAGCGAGCGGCCGCTCAGACGCGGCGGCCATCCGCGTGGGATGGGCCGTCCACGACAACGTCGCAGGTCGGGCAGAACCAATGCGCTTCAAGTGCTGTCCCGCAGGCGTCGTGCCGGAGCGAGGCATGCTCCCCGGTCGATGGATCGAGCGCGGCTCCCCAGTCGGCCAGGAGTCGGAGCGCCCCGGCGAGCGACCGACCCTCGGTCGTCAATCGGTACTCGAAGCGCGGAGGCCGTTCCACGTACGCGGTCGCCACCAGCAGGCCGTCGACCTCGAGGCGCCGGAGCCGCTCCGCGAGGATATTCGGCGCGATCCCGGCGACGGCGACCTGCAGGTCCCCGTAGCGCATCGGTCCGGTGAGCAGCGCTTCCACGATCCGGGGGCTCCAGCGATCACCAATCCTCGCCAACGCCGCACCGAGCGGCGTGGTGGGGCCGGACGCCCGGGCGACGGATTGACGGGAATCAGGGCGGGGCATGGGCCAATGGTAGGCGACCCGCGGGGGGCCACTTGCGGTCGCCGTGGGTTGCCACTTGCGGTCGGCCGATGTTGGGTGTAGGTTGTCACTTGCATTTCGCAAGTTACCAGCCATCACCCGATACGTCGCACCCTCACCAGGAGTCGCCCGCCATGAACCTGCTCCAGGATCTGTCCAACGCCATCGCAACCGCAGCCACCGCTGCTTCTCCGGGCATCGTCGGGATCGGCGCACGCCTGCGCGGCTCCGGGGTCGTGGTGGCCGATGGCCGCGTCCTGACCAATGCTCACAACCTGCGCGGTGACGAAGTGACCGTGACCTTTGCCGATGGACGATCGGTCCGCGGCCGCGTCGCGGGCACGGACCTCGATGGCGACCTCGCCGTGATTGACGTCGACACGGCCGGGATCCCGGCGATCGTCTGGGCGCAGGCCCAGGCCGTTGTCGGAAGCGTGGTGTTCGGGCTATCGGCAACGCACGGTGGTCCAGCGCGCGTGACCGTCGGAACCGTATCGGCCGTGAACCGCGCATTCCGCGGCCCGGGCGGACGACGCATCTTGGGCAGCATCGAGCACACGGCACCGATGGCCGCGGGGTCGTCGGGCGGCCCGATCGTCGACGCCTCGGGTGAGCTGGTCGGACTCAACACCCATCGCAT
>JAYTWS010000024.1:0-5971 GCA_043743315.1 Chloroflexota bacterium
ACCATCCCGCCCGTCGTGGTGACGGAGCTCCAGCGCCTCAAGCCGGGCCGGATCGTGATCCTCGGGGGTGTCGCCGTGGTCTCGGCCGGCCTCGAAGCCAAGCTCGCGACCTATCTCGGTCCGTAGCGGCCCTGCAGCCCGGGCATCCGCCGCGCCGGCGCGAAGCATCGGTCATCGCATTCGCACCACATCGGTCACGTGACCGATGACGCCGCCCCGGCATTCGACGAGGTTGTTCTCCAACGGGTGACCGGCCATCGGTGCGGGCCCGAGCGCTGGAGACATGCGGATGGCACGGTTCATGGATGTTCACAGCGGCTTCGTCGGCGTGACGGAAGCCCAGCTCAAGGCCGCCCACGGGCGCGACCTTGCGATCCAGGACGACGAGGGCATGCAGTTCGAGCGCGCCTGGCTTGATCCGGAAAGCGGCAAGGTGTTCTGCCTATCAACCGGCCCGACCAGGGAGGCTCTCATGCGTATTCACGAGCGCGCCGGTCACCCGACGGCCGAGGTCTACGAGATTCCAGTGGAGGTTGTGTGATGCGTCGACTCTTCGTCGTGCTCGCTCTGGCGAGTGCGTTGGTCATGACGGCGGTTCCGTCTGCGTTCGCCGCTGGCGGATCCGATCAGGCGAAAATGGAAGCCGCAGGCTGGGGATGTGCGGCCGCCGTTGGTCTCCCCGCCGGCCATTGCATCAGCCCTGGCACCCGGGCGCACTGGCCGGATGAGGTCTTCGCCAAGGGCAACACGTTCCAGCTCCTCGTCTTCGATGCCAACGGCAAGTTCGTGACCGCTGAGATTGCGACCTTCCAGGCTTCGGCGGACGGGCGTCCCTGCCCGCACGACGGCGAATCCCCCGATGGCAACTACTGGGAGTTCATTCCGGGTCTGTGGGTCTGCCACCACCGCTCCGAGTAGGTACCTGCGGTCGGCTCGGCCGCAGCGCTCGGCAACACTCGATGCCCCGTCCGCCGCGGACGGGGCATCTTCATGCCATCTCAGGTTGTCTTGAGCCGCCTGCCGGCCCCAGACGCAACGGGATCTCGGGCCGGGCTCGGCGGCAGCGAGTCATGTCAGCGGTTCGAGCCGACCGCCGTTCGTGAGATGTGCACGACCCAGGCAGCGATCTCCGTGCGGCGTGCCACGCCGAGTTTGACCAGGATGTGCTCGACGTGGGCACTGGCCGTCTTGGGGGAGATCGACAGGGCATCTCCGATCTCGGCGTTGGTCATGCCCTCGGAGATCAGCCGGGCCACTTCGAATTCTCGCGAGGTCAGCGGCCGCCAGGGCTCGTCAAGCGCCCCGCGCCCGCGATGGGTGACCCGGGCCAGTTCCTCGGCCCGTACCAGGAGTGGCTCGCTTCCCAGGCGCGCCGCGGTCGCTCGCACCGTGACCAGAACCGAGGCCGCCTCGGCGAACCGGTTCGATCGCAGGTGACAGGCGGCGAGATCGAGGCGTGCCCATGATGCTTCCCAGACCCGCCCGGTCGCGTCCCAGCTCGTGGCGGCCTCTTCGAACGAATCACGGGCGATGCCGGTCGCGCCGGCGGCGAGCTTGATCAGCCCGGTCATGTGGTTGATCGCCGCTCTGATCGGGGTCTTCCCGGCCCATGGGGCGAGATGCGTCGCGACGGACGTCGCCCAACGAGCGGCCACTTCGGGTCGATCCAGCGCGAGATAGGCGCGAACACCGATGACCGCGAACGGCACCAGGAGGGCTCGTTCGCCGACCCGCAGCGACACCTCGAGTGCTGCTTCGCACTGTGCGATGGCCGCCTCAGCTTGACCGGCCAGGAGCTCGGTCTCGGCCAGGCCAGCACGGGCTGGGAGCACGAGGTCGATGACATCGCTCGGCTCGCCGGCCGCGAGTGCTCGCGAGAGGATGGCGCGAGCGTGGTCCAGGTCGCCCCGCCCCATCGCGACCTGGCCGATCGCCACCTCGGCGCCGATGGCACCGCGCGTGCAGCCACCGTCGACAAGCTCCTGCTCCCCGGCCGTGATCGCCGCGTTCCATCGGCCCTCGGCCCAGTCGACCTGAGCCTGGGCCGATCCCATGACGTGGCGACAGTGGGACTGTTTGATGGCATCCGCGTACATGAGCCCCGCCTGCAGGAGGTCCCTGGCGACGTCGTAGCGCATGACTCGAACGGCAGTCGTCACGCCATCCCTGTACGCGGTCACGGCCGGATCCTCGCGACCCGCGTCCCGCGCTGCCCCGGCGATGGCGCCGATTCTGGCCAGACCGTCGTCGCCTGCGCCGAGCAGAACCGCGATGACCGCATGGTGGACCTCGGCATCCATGACGAGGCCCGGATCGTTGGACTTCCCGGCCGCCTCGATCGACTGTTCGCCCGCGTCACGCGCGCGCTTCAGATCCATACGATCGGTCTCGAGCTGGGCGAGTTCGGCGAACGCCACGGCCCGGACCTGCTCGCGCTCGCGTGATTCAGCGATCGATTCGAGCTCGGCCAGGCAACGCTCGATGAGGTCGATCCGTTCGGCCAGGGGGCGCGCCTCGCGTCGGGCGATCATCGCCGACGCGGTGAGCATGGAGGCAGCCTTGAGCCGGAGGTCCGCCACGAGATACTGCTCGCGAGCCGACCGCGCCGCCGAAGCCGAAGCGTCCATCATCTCGATCGCTGCGGCCTCCCAGCAGAGGGCATCGTAGAGACGGCCCTGCTCGGCGGCATCGAGGTCGGCGGGCATGTTGTCCACGGCTCGCCGATACAGCTCGAACGCCTCGCTATGGGCGGACAGCCGAGCCGCCGACCTTGCTCCGGACAGGGCCGTGTGGAACGCTTCCGTCCGGAGGCCCGCCCGCTCGAAGTGGGCCGAGGCGTGGATTTCGGACGCTCCCTCGAGCGCGGCGCCGAATTCGCCGGCACGGGCGTGCAGGCGTCGACGGGCCACCGTCGGCACGCGCCGATAGAGCGTGTCGCGCAGGAGTTGGTGGCGGTAGTCGAACAACCCACCTGCCCCGGGCGGTAGGAGGAACGCCTGGTCAACGAGCTCCATCAGCGGCGCCTCTAGCGATGCGAGGGGCAGGTCCATGATGCCGGCCAGGACCTCCGGCACGAAGCACCGACCGATCACCGCGCCGGCCTGCGCGACCGCCTGGGCCTCCGGTGAAAGGCGATCGAACCGCGCCAATACGGCATCCTCGATCGTCACGGGAACGCTCGTCTGGCGGATGGCGTTGCCATCGGACCGGGCGTCGTCGCCGATGGCGCCCAGGAGTTCCTCGATGTGCAGCGGGATGCCGTCCGTTCGCTCAAAGACCGCGTCGATCACCTTGCGAGGCGCCGGCAGGCCGGTGCCGAGGATCAGGGTCGTCATGAGGGCCGTCTGCTCTCGATTGAGGGGCGCCAGGCGGGCCTCCTCGGCCAGGCGCTGGGTCATCAGGCGTGCGCGCCACTCGCGGATCCGGCTGCTGGATCCTTCATCCGTCCGATAGGCCGCGACAAGCAGGATCGGTCGATCGCGAATGCGCCGGGCGAGCTCGGATGCGATCTCGAGGCTCAGGTCGTCGGCCCATTGGAGGTCCTCGAGCGTCAGCATCGTCGGTCGCTCGATCACGCTGCAGATGCGGTCCGTGATGTCACCGACCAGGCGTCGCCGGGTGCGCGTCTCGATGCCCTCGCCGACCTTGAGGAATGCCAGCAGATCCGCGCCGAGCGGCTGGAGCCCATCGGTTCGCAGGAGCGATCGAGCGAGGTCCAGGAAGACCGCCCCGGGAACCGCAAGGTCCTGGGGCGCGAGGGCACCCTCCGCTACTCGCGCTCCCCGGTCCCGGGCGATCCGGATGACGGAATCGAGCAGGCGGGTCTTGCCGATGCCGGCCTCGCCGGCCAGCAGCAGCATCTGGCCGCGTCCCTCGACGGCGTCACCGACCCGTCGCTCGGCGAGTTCGAGCAGATCGTCCCGGCCGATCAACAGGGGACAGAGCAGCGGCGTCACTCGGCTCATGGGAGGATTGTACAAATCTCCGTCCAGCGTCCATCGGTCGATCGACCGATGGACGCATCGGGTCAGGGAACGGTCGTCGCGGGCCGGATGAGGAATCCCTTTCCAAGCTGGCCGCCAACCAGCCGGACTGCGCCGGTGCGCGTCTCGAATACGGTGACCGACGCCGACCGAAGGGTCACCGTGCATTGCCATTGAATTCCGGACTGCCGGCGACGTAGACGAACGTCCCGTCCTCACCTACCGCGAACAACCTCCGCGCCGGGGTGGTCAATCATTCCAGTCGCAGCGCGAGGGGAGGATTGCGCCGCAACGCGAGCCTCCCCTTTACGGGGATGGCGTAGCAGTCGGAGCCGGCGTTGGAGCCGGGGTCGGGGCCGGTGTTGGAGCAGGGGTCGGCGCGGCGGTCGGGGCCGGCGTTGGCGCGGCGGTAGGCACCGGTCCTCCGCCGAGGATGCTCAGGAAGGCATCGCCGTATTGGGTCGTGCTTTCCACGCCTGTGCCCTCGCCCCACTCGTTGAACGTCGTGATCAGCTGCCATGGCTCTCCCGAGGCCTTCATGGCCGCCACATTCGCCGCCCAGCGGGTCAGATCACGGGCCAGGACCGGGTTTGGATCGGTCCGCTTCCAGAACCCGGGGCTGATCGCGTAGCTGAAGCCGGCCTGATGGTCGGCGGCCTTCGCCGGCGAGTATTGGTGCCACGAGTCCGGCTGGTGGGCACAGGCCTTGAAGCCGGGAAACACCTTGAGCACCACGTAGAAGCCAACCGTATTGGCCGCGCTCCATCGGTCGGCCATCCCGCACCCGTCTCCGCCGCTCGCGTAGACGAAGATCGCGGGATTCCCCGAGACCCGCAGGAATGTCTTGTTGGTCGCGTAATGGCTGGCGATGTAGGACAGGTCTGCCCGGATCTCGGCCGCCGTCGGATTGCCGTACGCCTCCGCCTCGTAGTAGAGCGACCAGCGGAACGCACCGGCGGCCGCCAGCAGGGTCGGCACCCGGGTATCCGTCAGGCTTCCCGGGCCCCACCAGCTCGAGATGCCGGCCTCGATTCCGGCGGCCTGCATGTCGGCGATCTGTCCCTTGATCGCGGTCTTGGTCGCGTAGTACCCGATGCTCGGGGTGAACCAGCTGAACGGGTCGTAGCCCTGCTGCTTCCAGGCTTCGGCAAACCATGGGTAGTAGAACGCGGCCATGATCGGGAACCTCAACGAGGTGCCGCCCGGTCCCACCGTCGGCGCTGGCGTCGCGGTCGGGTTGGGCGGGCGTGGCGTGGACCCAGCCGACGGACCGGCCGACTGCCGGATCGAGGGCCCGAGGGACACGCCGTTCGAAGTGCTGGGACCGCCCGAACCCTCGAACGACGGCGAACTCGAGCCATCGGGCGACGGTTCGTCGGACTGCCCACCGTCCGACGCGGTCCCGGATGGGTCGGACGGGGAACCTGAGCCGGTTGCGATCGAGGGGCTCTCGGTCGGCCCCGTCGGCGCCGACGCGATCTGGTTGAAAGCCACAACGATGACCAGCACGACGCCGACGATCGCCAGGCCGCGCATCGCAAGCCTGCGCGCTCCCTGGTCGGTCAATCGCGGCACGACATGGCACCTCACGGCAGGATCTCGATGTTGACCGTCGTTGACGCCGAGGGTCGGTCGTTCCAGTCTGCCGCGCGCGAGGCAATCCCGCTGCCGGCGAGCCCCGAATCCGGCCACGGGAACCGGAGATTCTGGGGCGATTGCGCACCAATTCATCGACTGAGGCCAATCGCCAATGCCTACAGCTTCCCCGACGCGCTCACCGGTGCCGCGGCGGCCGGCACGGTCAAGGGTCCCGTGCTCCTGGTCAGCGCCACCGGAGCGCTCAACGCCGCGACCGCGGCCGAGCTCACCCGCCTGGCTCCCGTCAAGATCATCGTGCTCGGCGTGACCGGGGTCATCAGCGACGCCTTGCAGTCCTCCCTGACACCGTATGCCGTGGGGGAGTGAACGCGCCCCGGATTGACCGTCGA
>JAYTWS010000025.1:0-4299 GCA_043743315.1 Chloroflexota bacterium
GGACCGTTCGCGAGAACGTCCGCGCCCAGCTCCGCGTCCTCGTCAAGCGCATCCTTCGCAAGCACGGCTACCCGCCGGACAAGCAAGAGCGCGCCACGCGGACGGTGTTGGAGCAGGCCGAGGTCCTGTCGGAGATGTGGGCAGCGGGGTGATGGCTCGGTTAACCCGGAGGTTCGAGCGGATGGCAGGGCCCCCAACCAGCCCAACAGGGCCTTGGGCAGTCAGTACCTCATCGCCGAGCCCACCTACGCGAATCCAGGGAGGGTCAGCCGAGGCGAGCCCCGGCCGCTCGGGGGGTGTCCGGGGTCGCAGGCCGGCCGATTGACGGGAGAGGATACAAGGGCCACTCGAGTGTCGCGACCCCGGCCCTCGGCCTCTTCGCCCCCTATTACACCGAAGGGCTGCTCGCGACCGCTCCGACGCGCGGCTCAGTCGGGCGGGATGTTGTGGTTGAAGCGGAAGACGTTGTCGGGGTCGTAGCGGCGCTTGACCGCGCGCAGGCGCTCGTAGCGCTCGGCTCCATAGGTCGCGCGTACGCGCTCGGCGGTCTCGTCGACGGGGGAGTAGTTGACGTAGCCGCCACCGCTCAGGGACGCCGGTGCGAGGGTGTCGGCGACGCGTCGGGCCCAGCCGATCGCGGTCATATCGTCGTTGGTTGACTCCCAGATCGCGAGCGCACTCGCGTTCCAGCGGGCCGCCCGCTGGCCGAACGCGGCACCGCCGGCCGGCTCCTCTCGGCCAGCGCCGACCATCCCCTCGATGAGGATAAGGGCGTTGCCGACCGCGTCGTCCGCTCCGGCCAGTTCGACGAGCCGGTTGAATAGCTCGGCATCCATGTCGGCAAGGAAGTGGCCTTTCCAGTAGTGGCGAAGACCGAAGGGCAGGATTCCCGCCAGGCCCTGGAGCTCGCCATATGCCAGGGGTCGCACCTGGTCCTCGAGGATCGGCAGGCTCCGGAGCGGCGCCAAGACCGCGTCCGGGTCGCTGCCGTCGACGATCCCGATGATCACCGAGATCGTCACGAAGCCACGCTCCGGGTCGCGACGGATTCCGAACGTCGGCAGCATCGCCGTTGGGTGCTCGGCCATGATCGTCTGTACGGCGGAGAGCACGGCTCGCGCCTGGTCGGCGGCGAAGCGAATCGAGCCCCCGCTGAGTGGAAGCAGTGGGGTGAGCCGATAGGTGAACCTCGTGACGACCCCGAAGTTGCCGCCCCCACCGCGGAGGGCCCACAACAGCTCCTCGTCGCCGCCTGGTCCGGCGATCACGACCGAACCGTCGGCGGTGACGACCTCGGCCTCGACCAGGTTGTCGCAGGTCAGACCGGCGATCGGCATCAGGTAGCCGAGCCCGCCTCCGAGCGTCAGCCCACCGATGCCGGTGTCGATAAACGTCCCGCCAGGGACGGCGAGGCCGTGTGCGACGGTGGCCCCGTCGACGTCCTCCCACAAGGCGCCGCCGCCGGCGCGGGCGAGGCGCTCGCCAGGATCGACGTCGATCCGGCGCATCCCCGACAGGGACACGACGAGCGAGTCGTCGGCGATGCCGTGTCCGGCGACGCTGTGCCCGCCGCCCCGGACCGCGATCGGCAGGCCGGCCGCGCGAGCTGCCCGGACCGCTGCGACGACGTCGTCGGTCGAGCTGCACGGAACGATCACGGCGGGCCGGCGGTCGAGCATCCCGTTGAACGTGAGGCGGTGCTCGTCGTACGCGGGATCCTCGGGCAGGATCGCCGAGGACGGAAAGCGGTCGGATCGGGTGGCTGGATCGCCGGTCTGCATCAGCTGGGAAGCCTCGATGATCATCGGTGAATGGAACGTTTTGCGCACTTACCTCTTGGAAATGCGCAGCGTGCCAGTGGTCGTGTGTGCCAGACCCCCCGAGGTGCCGGACACGGTGAATGTAAAGGTGCCACGCGGATTCGGTGCCGTTGTGATCGTCAGTACGGAAGCACCGGTGCCCGTCACCGAGGTTGGAGAGAAGGTACCTGTCGACCCGGATGGCAGCCCGCTCACCGAAAGTGCGACGCTGCCCGTGAAGCCGTTGACGGAGGCGAGCGTGACCGTGTAGCTCACCTGGCTGCCACCGCGGACGGATTGGGAGGTGGGGTTGATCGTCAGGGAGAAGTCAGGGCTGGGTGGGGCCTGGGTGACGAGCGTGACCGTGGATGTGTGGGTGAACGTCCCGCTTGACCCTGCGATGGTCAGTGTGGACGTTCCAACCGGCGTGGAAGGAGATGTAGAGATGGATAGCGTGGCCGCGCCACTCCCGCTGGGGATCGGATTGGTTGACCACGAGGCGGTCGAGTTGGGCGGCAGGCCGCTCACCGCCAGGTTGACCGTGCTCGAAAATCCACCGCTTGGGCTGACGGTGACGGTGTAGGAAGCCTGCTGTCCGGTCGTCACGGTTTGTGTCGCCGGTGACGTCGAGATCGCGAAGTCCGGCGTCGAGGCACTGGAGATCTGGGCGGCGACCGCGTCGCGAACCCCTGGAAGCGTCGCATAGAAGACGCCTCCTGGGCACTCGGTCGCCGCGACGTCACGGTGGCCGGCGATGTTCGGGAACGTTTTCTGGGTGCCGTTCACCGGGTTCGTGTACAGAGCAGTGCCGTGGGGGTCGATCCCATGGCCGTCTGCGATCCACGCGAGCAGTCGGGTTAAGGCATCGCGCGCGGCGAGAGTCGCGTCCTGATTGGTGAGGGTACCGAGGAGGGCGATGCCGACCGTGCCGGAGTTAAAGCCCAGCGCATGAGCACCAGTTACACCGTTGCCGGCCGTGTCTTCTCCGGTCGGGTACTCGCCCGCCGCATACGTCCGCGAGTACCGACCCTCGTAGATGCGGCCTGACTCGTCGATCAGGAAGTTGTAGCCCATGTCTCCCCAGCCCTGGGTGACGGCGTCGTAGTAATAGATGGCCCGAACCGTTGCGGCAGGATCGGGGTCGTTGTTCTGGCCGGCGGTATGGTGGACGATGAGCTTCTGGATCGGCTGGAATACCGGCGGCCAGAGTTCATGTCCTGTCGCATCGAAACGCAGCGATTCATTCGCTCCCCAACCCGCCCTGGAGGTTACGGGGGGTTGAGCGACAGCAGCTGCCGCGATCGCACTCGTTCCGGCCGAAGCAGTCCCCCAGGCTCGTGTGTCGAGGGCAAGGATCGAAAGATGGGCGAGCGGCCGATCGGAGGTTACCCGCGCGAACCGGGCAGCTCCAGCGATGAGGACGGCGCCGTAGGTTTCGCCGTTGGCGCGTCCTTCGCCGATCTCGTCACGACCAGCAGAATTCGGGAAGCCGAACGTGCGCCCGTCATCGCTGAAGGCGATCGACACCTGCGCCTCGGATTCGCCCCTCCAATGCAGGGCGACATGCGATGCAGCGAACGGGAGCGCGAACGTCCGCTCCCGCTGCACGGAACCGTGGAGTTCGGTGGCGGCGATGCGAACCGGGCCGCTCGCGGCAACCCGGATCGCCGGCACGACGAGGAGAGTAAGACTTGCCACCACCAGCGGAATGAGCACCCGACGAAACCGCAACTGGTGCGATGCAGGAATCATGTTCACGCTCTTACGGTCGATCAACCGCGCGGGCGATCCGCGGCAGCGACGGAAGAGTACTCTTCAACGTCGCCCTAGTCCCGCATGCTCAGAACTTAGGCAGTGGGGAACCTTCCACCTCTCTTGCCCTCGCACTTGCTCCCGTCGAGTCCGATTGACGTCCTCGGGGGTCAGCATGCCCTGCGGCTGGGGACATCCGGCCAATGTGACTAGCGGCGGGGCCGAGCTGGTTCAATCAAGCTCGTACCCCTTTATCCCACCGGTCGTTTGACAGTCTCGCGTCGGCTCCGGACACTCATGTCCACCAACGAGTGCCCTCCCAGTGCCGAAGGAGTCCCATGTCGATGTTCCGATCCCTCATCGCATCGATCGCACCGAAGACGATCGTTCGCGCCCACTGCGACCTCCCGTGTGGCGTCTACGACCCCGAACAGGCCCGAATCGAAGCTGAATCCTGCTACCGAATCGTCGAGAAGTACGCGGCCAACGAGGACGCGGCCTATCGAACCCGTGCAATCGCCATCAAGGAAGAGCGCGCCGACCTGGTGAAGCACCACCTCGATGTCCTGTGGCATGACTACTTCAAGCCCGAGCACCTCGAGGCGGTCCCGAACCTCCACGACCTGTTCTGGCAGGCCACCAAGCAGGCCTCGAAGGTCAAGAGCTCGACCGATCTGGCCGACGCCAAGCGGCTCCTCGAGCTCGTGGACCAGGTGGACGCGGCCTGGAAGGCGACCGGCGGCCCGGC
>JAYTWS010000026.1:0-17164 GCA_043743315.1 Chloroflexota bacterium
CGGGCTGAAAGCCCGGCGAAGAAGCGCAGTTCGATGGCCTCGCGTTGCTCGTCGGTCAGCGCAGCGAGTGCTCGTGCTACCGCGTCAAGGTCATGGCGCATCGATGCGACCTGCTCGGGACCAGCGTCCGTGGACGCGTGTTCCGAGAGCGCATCGAGTTCTGCGTGATCGTGGCGCGTCCTGACGTGGTCGATGACCGTGTTCCTGGCCAGCCGGAAGAGCCAGCCCCCGAAGGGAATGCCCCGTTGCTCGTAGCGAGGAAGGGCTTCCAGGGCCTTGACGAAGACGAGCTGCGTCAGATCCTCCGCGTCGCTCGGGCGATGGACGCGGCTGGCGATGAAGCGATAGACCGGCTGGTGGAACTCGTCAAAGATCCGCCCGAATGCAAAGGCGTCACCCGCCCTGGCATCACGGATCAGCCGATCCAGCGCCTCTTCGTCGATCGTCATAACGAACCAGACCGCCCCTCGTTAGGCGGGTTCGACCTCGACGCTGGCGACGTGCGTCCGTCCCGGGAGATCGATCTCCACTCGATCCATCCCACGACGAAAGGCCAGCGACGGGAATCCCGCCTCGGTCAAGGCACGATACCCGTCCGCGAGCCCCCATGCGAACCAATCTGCTCGATGCGCGTCAGAACCGGTGACAGCACGCACCCCCCCGAGCTCCCGAAATCTCGCCACGGCCCACGGAGCCGGGTAGGTCTCGCGCACTCGATGTCGAAGGCCGCTGGTGTTGACCTCCAGCGCGACACCAGATTCTGCGATCGCCGAGAGGGCCGGATCGAGCAACTCGGGACGTGCGCCGAGTTCGGCCGGGCGGACGAGGGGATACAGGTATCGCTTCACGACGTCGAGGTGGCCGATCGTGTCGAACAGGCCCGACTGCGCGGCTGCAATGATCTCGTCGAAATAGGGCGCGACGACTTCATCGAGCGGTCGGCTCGTCGCCCACGTGCCGATTCGGCTCGGAATGTAGGGCGAATCCGGCCAGTCGTGCACCGACCCGATCGTGTAGTCGTAGCGATGGCGCCTGAGGTGGTCGCGAAGAGCGCCCTCCCACGCCCGATTGAACGTCAGCTCGGCGCCGAACCGGATGAGGACTCCCCGCGGCGCCCAGCGCTCTGCCGCGGTCCGAACCGCGCGCTCGCGCTCCGCGAACGCCACGTAGTCGTAGGCCGGATCCCGGCGATCGAAATCGACGTGATCGGTGATCGCCAGCTCGGTGATGCCCCGCTCGAGGGCCAGGGCTGCGTAGACGTCAACCGGTACGTTGCTGTCGGGCGAGTGGTCCGTGTGGAGATGCGCATCGAGGGGCAGGTTCCGGCCCTGCGGGTCGGAACCTGCTTCGGCCGGGCCTCCTCCTGCGTCCGCGTCTCCCGTCCTGGGGTCCGGCTCGTTCATCCGGCGATGAGTCCCAGGCGCCTGCCCACGCGGGAAAACGCAGCGAGCGCTCGATCGAGGTGCTCGTCGGTCAGGGCGGCCGTGACGATCGTCCGGAGGCGGGCCTGGTCGAGGCTGACTGTCGGGAAGATCACCGACGTCGCGAAGACTCCCGCCTCGAACAGCTCGGACGAGAACCGGATCGCGGCCTCCGAATCACCGACGATGATCGGCGTGATCGGCGTCTCCGAGCGTCCGGTATCGAACCCGAGCCGGGTGAGCTCGGCCTTGAACCGGGCCGTGCTCGACCACAACCGATCCATCCGCCAGGTCTCCTCCTCCATGACGGCGATGGCCTCCCGGCATGCGGCGGCAACGGCCGGCGGATGCGAAGTCGAGAACAGGAACGGCCGTGCCCGCTGGACCAGGATGTCCCGGAGGGCTTGCGAACCCGCCACATAGCCGCCGAGCACGCCCATGGCCTTGGACATCGTGCCGACCTGGATGGCGACCCGTCCGGTCAGCCCGAAGTGATCGACGGAACCCCGGCCGTTGCGTCCCAGGACGCCGGACGCGTGGGCGTCGTCCACGAAGACGGCGGCGCCGTAGCGTTCGGCGACCGCCACGATCGCCGGCAGGGGGGCAATATCCCCGTCCATCGAGAACACGCCGTCGGTGACCACGAGGATCAGGCGGTAGGGCCCTGCTCCGCCCGGGCGGCCGAGTTCGGTGGCTTCCCGCAGGACCGCCTCGAGACCGTCGACGTCGGCGTGCGGGTAGACCTTCCGCGGTGCCTTCGACAGGCGCATCCCGTCGATGATCGAGGCATGGTTGAGCGCATCCGAAACGATCAGATCCGCCTCGCCGGTGATCGTCGGGATGACCCCGGTATTAGCCGCAAAGCCGCTCTGGAAGGTGAGGACGGCCTCCGTTCCCTTGAAGGTCGCGAGCTCCGATTCCAGCGCCTCGTGCAAGCCCATCGTGCCGGCGATGGTGCGAACGGCCCCGGAGCCGGCCCCGAACTCGCGGACGGCCTCGACGGCCGCAGCCTTGAGCCGTGGATGGTGGGTCAGGCCGAGGTAGTCATTCGAGGACAGGCTGATGACCTCGCGCCCATCGACGGTAACGACGGGGCCCTGCTCCGAGGACATGATCCGCAGCGGTCGATACAGGTGCTTCGCCTGGAGATCGGCGACCTCGTCGGCCAGGAACGCGAGGGGATCGCGGCGCACGGGCGTGGTCATCGGATCGAACCTCCGGGCGATCGGCGCGTCATGCCGTCCAGTCCATGATGACCTTGCCGGAATCACCGGACCGGGCGGTGGTGAAGGCAAGCTCATGATCGCGGAATGAGAAGCGATGCGTGATCGCCGGCGTGATATCGAGCCCCGACTGGAGCATCACGGTCATCTTGTACCAGGTCTCGTACATCTCCCGGCCGTAAATGCCGCGCAGGGTCAGCATCTTGAACACGATCTCGTTGACGTCGAGCGAGATCTCCTCGGTCGGGATGCCCAGGATGGCCACCCCGCCGCCGTGGGCCATGTTCGCGATCGCCGAGCGCAGCGCTGCCGGGTTGCCGGACATCTCCATTGCAACATCGAAGCCTTCGACCATGTGGAGATCGGCCTGCACGTCGGCCAGATCCCGCTCGCGGGGGTCAACGACGACCGTTGCGCCCATCCGCTCCGCGAGGGTGCGGCGATAGGCGTTGGGCTCGGAGACCACGATGTAGCGCGCTCCGGCGTGCCGCGCCACGGCGACAGCCATCAGTCCGATCGGCCCGGCTCCCGAGACCAGCACGTCCTCGCCGAGGATGGGGAACGCGAGGGCCGTGTGCACGGCATTCCCGAACGGATCGAAGATCGCCGCGACCTCCTCGTCCACGCCCGGCCAGTGGTGCCACACGTTCGTGACCGGGAGGACCACGTACTCGGCGAAGGCACCGTCGCGCCCGACCCCGAGGCCGATCGAGTTGGCGCACAGGTGCCATCGCCCTGCGCGACAGTGGCGGCATCGGCCGCAGATGACGTGGCCCTCGCCGCTCACGATGTCGCCGGAATGCAGGTCGGTCACGTTGCTGCCGACCTCGACCACTTCGCCCACGAATTCATGGCCGACGATCAGCGGCGGCTTGATGGTCCTGGCCGCCCAAGCGTCCCACGATTCGATGTGCAGGTCGGTCCCGCAGATGCCCGTCCTCCGAACCTTGATCAGGACGTCATTGATGCCGGGGATCGGTTCCGGGACATCGATGAGCTCGAGCCCGGGGCCGGCCTTGGTCTTGACCAGTGCGCGCATCGCTCGCCTCCTCGAATCGTCCGATCGACCTGGGTCCTTGTCAGGCGGGTTCGATGTCCTCGTCGGGTGGGGCCGACGACCAGTCGATGATCGGATTCTCCACCGTCCCGATCCCCTCGATCTCGCAGCGGACCCGATCGCCAGGCTCCAGGAAGACCGGTGGGCTTCGGAACACCCCGACGCCGGAGGGCGTCCCGGTGGCGATCAGGTCGCCGGGCTCCAGGGTGATGTGGCGGGTGATGAACTCGATCAGCTCCGGGACGCCGTGCACGAGATCGGCCGTGGTGCCGTCCTGCATGAGGATCCGGGCCCCGCCGGCCGGCCCGGACGGCGCTTGAGGATCACCAGCCGCGCCCGGCGTGCGCCAGCTCCGAATGCGATGGCCGGCCGCGGGATCAAAGGCGTCGGCGGTCGTCATGACGGGCCCGACCGGCAGGAACGTGTCGGAGCCCTTGGCCCGGAGCCACTGCCCATCGCCCTTCTGGCCCTCGCGGAGTGCCTGTGGAGTGCCCTGCCAGTCGCGCGCGCTGATGTCGTTCAGGACGACGTACCCCGCGACGTGGGTCATGGCCTCGGCCGCCGACACGCGGCGCGCCCGACGTCCGATCACAACGCCCAGCTCGACCTCGAGATCGAGCGCGTGCGTGCCTTCCGGCCGGATCACGGGTTCCCCGTCGCCGACCACGGCATTCGCGAATTTAGCAAACAGGAGCGGCCGCTCCGGAGCGGCCCGGCCGCCTTCCGCGACGTGATCGGCGTAGTTGAGGCCGACGCACACAATCTTGCCGGGAAACTCGATGGCCGGAAGCGGCTCGAAATCCTCCATCGAGACGGCGCTGGCGCTGTTGGACCCGTCCCTGGTGCCCGCTGCGGCCTTGTGCTTGGTGCCCGCTGCGGCCCTGTGCGTGGTGCCCGCTGCGGCCGCCGCCAGGGCGCGGCGGCCCTCATCGATCAGGGCACCGAGGCGATCTTCGGCGAGCGCCAGATCGAGGCCGCCCTCGACGCTGCGCAGCCTGATCACCCGGTCGTCGGCGGTGACGACGCCGACAGCCGGTCCGTCCTCGGCCAGGAAGGCGTAGAACCGCACCGGTTCGACCGGCCTCAGCTGGCCGCTGGCGTCGGGGTCGCGGAGGGCGCGGCCGTGTCCGTCGGGCCTGGCGTTGCGGTCGGGGCGGGCGTGGCCGTCGGGCCCGGCGTTGCCGTCGGCTTGGGACACAGCGGCTCCGGGTTGGTCCGCTCGCCCTGCTGCGCGAAGAACGCGTAGATCTGGTTCGTGTCGAGGGTATCGAGCGGTAGCACGATGCCCCAGACGAGGGCGGCATACGGCCACTTCATCTGGTCGAAGCGCGCCACGACCGGGCCCACGCCGCCCTTCGGGAGGTCACAGATCGGGCTGTTCGGGAACGAGGCATTGACCTGGTTGAGCGCGGCCTGGCCGCTCTCGGAGCAGGCCGTATCGCCGCTCGCGCAGCGGTACAGGAGGACGAGCCCACCGTGCTCCAGGTTGTGGATCCAGCCTTGGGGCGTCGCCTGATCGTCCGGTCCGTACATGCCGGGACGGATCGGTCCATCGCCGGTTGCGTTGTAGTGGTTGCCAGCCGCCGGCGGGCACAGGGCGTACCGCACGAATGCCCCGAGCGACACGTGGTCGCGGCCCTGATCGGTCTGGACGAATCCGAGCCGCGGGCTGGCACCGGGAGCCGGAGCGGACGTCGGTGCCGGATCCCACTCCGTCGTGCAGGCATACGCGGGCGACGTCGCGTTGAGGAATGCGAGCCCGGCAATGCCGACGAGGGCCACGCCGGCGAGGCCCCAGAGGAAGCGCCCACGGTTCCGCGCCAGGAATGCCGGCTGCGGTGTCGAGCGTCTGCCGGGGCTGCCGGACTTGCCCGGCGTCAGTCGGTTCGGGGTGTTCACAAACGGCCTCGTGATGCGCTGTTGAGTGTCGAATCGATCGGCGAGTGGCCGACGATCCGACGAGTGGCTGTGCGTGCGCAAGGGTAGCGTGCCCGGCGCCCTCGCGCGCGTGCACCCCAATTTCGGGCTCGCTGGCCGAGCGCGTGGGCTGGATCCCGACCTGCCCTCAGGGCTCGATGAGCCAGGCCGCTGCGGCCGGGCTCCGCAATCCTCGGATGAGGAGTGCCGCGAGCGCCCCCAGGAACACCGCGATCGGCAGGAGCCCCAGGCTCAGGGCCCACACGATCGTCGGAATCGTCAGCGAGGCCAGCCCGATGGCCAGCATGCGCGAAGCCGCCTTGCGTTGCAGAACGAGCGTCGTGGTGAAGATCGTATAGGCCAGCAGGATCATCACGACGACTCCGATCAGGCTGACCGGGGCGGCAATGGCGAGGTCGACGACGTAGCGCAGGGACAGACCGATCCCGGCCAGAATGAGGAACGCGTACCCGAGAAAAAGGCGGATGGCCCAGGGCATGCCACGGATCGAGGTCTGCATCGATTGATTCTGCCCGATCGCGGCGGGCATCACGCGGGGGCGCCAATTCGCAGGAGCGGTCCCGGTTGTCGTAGGAGCGGTCCCGGTTGAACAGGGCGCAGACCTATACTCCGGACTTCGTGTCGGACCTTCCGTTCCAGCTCCCGCCGGAAGCCGCCCGAAGACTGGCGTCAGCCCTCGACGTCGAAGGAAAGATTCTTCGAGGTCTCGAGGCCCTCGGCCCCGTCGCGGGCCGGGACGTGCTGCTCGTTGACGCAATGGGTTCGACGATCGCGACCGGCCTCGAGCGTCTCGGCGCCCGGGTGGCGCACGTCGGGCCGACCAGCCCGTTCCAACCAGAGACGGCCGACGAATCGATGGACGTGATCATCGGGTTGTGGTCGCTGTTTCGGGGCGTGGCGCCGGAAGACCTTGCGGCGGCTGATCGGATCCTCCGGCCCGACGGCCGATTGCTCGTGGTCCATGACTACGGGCGTGATGACGTCTCGAGACTCGAGCCGGAACGGGACGAGTTCGGCGCATGGTCGCGCCGCGACGGCCCGTTCCTGCGCACCGGCTTCCGCGTCCGCGTGCTGCACTGTTTCTGGACGTTCGAATCACAGGACGCCACCTTGGAGTTCCTGGAAACGGCGTTCGGTGATGCTGGTGCCGCGGTTGCCGCGACGCTGAAGCGGCCGCGACTGTCCTACAACGTGGCGATCTACCACCGGTCGCGCGGGGGGGACGCGCAGCCGCAGGCCTGACCCGGCTCCGGCCGGCCCTCCACTCGCGTCGACGGCCCGCGGCGCAGCGGCTGCCGCGACCCGCCCGCGTCGCGACGGCGGCGTCGACCGCCTGCTCCGACGGATCGCCCCGGCCGTGCTGGTACATTTCGCGCAATGACCTTGCAGCCACAGCGCTCTGCCGACGGCTCCCGCGCCGGTGGGCGCCCGGCGGGCCGGAGTGCTCGTCCCCACATTGCGCAGTTCGCCATCACCCCGTTCCGGGTCGTGCTCGTCGTCGCCTTCGTCGTTGCCCTTGCCTATATCGCATGGGCGATCCTCAAGGTTGACGATTCAGCCCAGATTCCGATGGTCACATCGGGAATTGGCGCCCTTGGCGTCATCTTCGCCGCGACCTCGGCCGGGAGCGCAGTCCGATTGTGGCAGTGCTGGAAGGACGGCCTGCAGCCACAGACGGTGGCCTGGGCCGTCGTTGGTGGCGTGGCCGGGATGGTCGCCCTCGGCTGCTTCGCCGGAACGCTCGTGCTCTCGCTCGTCTGGGGCGCGTGAGGATCCGATCGGTCCACGTCGGCGAGTGAGGATCCGATCCGTCCGCTTCGGCGCGGGTACGTCGGTCCGGCTCGGGGAGGTCGGTCCGGCGCGGGAGCCGGCCCAGACCCCTCTGCTAAACTCGCCGGACTCCCGGCCCCCATCGTCTAGAGGCCTAGGACGCCACCCTTTCAAGGTGGAGATCGCCGGTTCGAATCCGGCTGGGGGTACCACTCACGGCGGGCAGACCGCCCGCTCTCGAGGCTCCTCTGCCCCACCCGGCACCCCTCGGCGACCGCGGTCGGCACGGGATCGCGTGATACGATCGAGCCGATGGAGATCATGGGCATTCGCATCCCGACGGTCGTCTCGGACAACGTTGCGTTGCGCTGCGACGATTGCCTCGAGGTGATCGAGGGAACCCCGTGGCGGATCAACGTACTCGACGCCGTCGCGGCCGAAACGCCGGTCTCCTGGGCCGGGCGTCCGGTCCTCAATCCCGGGCCTTTCGAGTTCCACCGCGATCCGGCGCACGTCAGGAGCTGGATGCGCGCGCGGGGCTGGCTGTTCTGTCGGCAGGGCGAGGTTCGCGAGATCATGCGGCCGATCCCGATCCCGGGCGACGAGCAGCGCTGGGGCCTGTGCGACGGCGTCCATCGCGACGATCACGAGTTCGTCCAGGCCTGATTCGGCCGTCGAGCCACCACCGGCGGATCGGTGAAAACCGCCTGTTGACAGGCCGCATGTCGATTCGTATCCTCCCCCGGATCCCGGACCGACCTCGATACCGAGATTTGCCCTGGTTTCTGGCCCGTTGGCGCCGACTGCGCCCATCCTTCACCAGCCCGGAGGTCGTCCCGGCATGGCCCATGCGGCTGAGTTCCCTGTCGCCACACCGGGAGACTGGATGTCCCTCGGGCCCGCGAGCCGGTTGCTCGGGGTCGACCCGGACACGCTCCGACGCTGGGCCGACCAGGGCCGCGTCACGGTCTACGCGACTCCCGGAGGCCACCGTCGGTTCTCGAAGGCCGATATTGCCCGCATCGCGACCAGCCATCGCGTGGTCCGGCGGCCGCTTTCCGCGCTCGGAGCAACCTCGGATCGCGTGAATCGAGCGTACGTCCGGTCCTATCGGGCGGAGGCGGGTCCCGCGACCATCGCCCAGCTCGAGGCGGACGAGCGGGCCGAATTTCGGACCGATGGCCGCCGTCTGGTCGCCGTCCTCCTGTCCTATCTCGACGCGGCCGCGCCTCACGACCGCGAACACTGGGAGGCGGAGGCGATCCGACTGATCGACACGACGGCCCGCCGGCTGGCCGAGGCCGGCGCGAGCGGCTCCGAGGTCGTGGCCGTCTATGTCAGGGCTCGGGCGCCGTTCCTGGCCGAGATCGCTTCGCTCGGGCGCCGCCGCGCCCTCGATGCAACCCAGCTCGCGTCCCTCTTCGAGCAGTCGGTGGCCCTGCTCGATCGACTGCTCCTCCATCTCGTCGCGGTCCACGCAGACACGAGCGCCCGACGCTCGACCAGGGAGACCAAGCCGTGAACTTCAATGTCGCGCTGCCGTTCGCGTCGTCCGTCCTGTCGTTCGTATTCTTCATCTTCCTCCTCGATCAGTGGATGGATCGGCGTCGCCCATACCAGCTGATCTGGGCGATCGGGATGCTCTGGTACGCGCTTTCGGCGGGCACGGAGTTCCTTGGCGGCGCGTTCGGCTGGAGCGAGCCCCTCTACCGGGCCTGGTATTTGATCGGGGCCATCTGGGTGGCAGGCTGGCTCGGTATGGGCACGGTCTTTCTCCTCGCTCGCACGCGCTTCGGGTATGCCTTCGCTTTGTCACTGGCCCTGGCGGGCTTGTTCACGGTCCTGGCGTGGGCCAAATACGGCTATCCGGGTTCCGGCATCGCGCCATTCGTGTACGGCCTGGCGGCACTCACCCTGGCGATCGGGGTGCTGGTCATGACCGCCCGTCGCGACGAACGGTGGGTCTGGCTTGCCTTCGGCGCGATCGCGGGTGGAACGGTCCTGTCCCTGATCCTCGTCGCCAGCACCCCACTCGCCGCACCCGGATACGCCGTCGATCCCGCCACGCACATCCCCGTCGGCACGCTCTTTCCGGGTTCGATCCGTCTCCTGACCCCGTTCTTCAACGTCACGGGCGCGTTCGCCCTGACCTTCGGGGCCCTCTACTCGTCCTACGTGTTCATGCCCAAGCGCCGCGTCATTCGCTATGACCTGGGTCACGGAATCTCGCCGATCCAGCTGATCCGGGCCGTCGTGGCATGGCCCATCAACTTCCTGGCCTCGCTCCCGGGGGCGATCATCGCGCTCATGACGGGACGGCTCAACAGCCGGGTTCCGGCCACCATCCTCATCGCGATCGGTGGGTTCATTCCGGCCGTCACCAGCGGCGCGAACCGGTTCGGGTCCACCAGCGGGTTCTTCGTCGGGGAGTTCCTGGGCGTCCTGTTCCTGTTCGTTGGCTTCCTCGTCTCGGTCGAGGTCTTCCGCGAGTTCCGGATCCCGTTCACCGGCCATGTCCTCCGTACGCGGGCCCTCGAGGCATGAGCGGCGCGCTGATCCCGTCCCTGACCGCCGTCCTCGCTCTGGGCTTTGCGGTGGCCCTGCTCGACCAGTGGCGGGATCGGCGGCAGACCTTCCAGTTGGTATGGGCGATCGGGATGATCTTCTTCGGCGTTGCCGCCGGGTGCGAGGCGGTCGCGGCCGCCAGCGGCTGGAACGAGACGCTCTATCGAGTCTGGTACCTCACCGGGGCGGTCTGGACCGCCGGCTGGCTCGGATTGGGGTCCGCGTTCCTGCTGAATCGAACGCGGTTCGGCTACGCATTCGCATTCACGCTTTTCCTCGGGGGCCTGTTCGCGTTCCTCACCCAGCGCAAGTTCGACTACCCGGGCGCTGGGGCCACCCCGATCATCTACTTCATCACGGCCACGATCCTCGGCCTCGCGGTCGCCGTGGAGACCTACTTCCAGAACGAACGGTGGCCGCGCATCGCCGCCATCGGCGTCGTCGGGGCGACGATCGCGTCCATCGTGCTCAGCGCGATGGCCACGCTGCCGGCTCCGGGCTATCTCCTGGATGAGACGACCGGACAGCCCATCGCCGGCCTGTTTCCCGGCTCCCTTCGCTTGTTGACGCCGTTCCTGAACGTCACCGGTGGCCTGGCGCTGCTGTTCGGAGCCCTGTTCTCGGCCTACGTGTTCATGCCCAAGAAGCGGGTTCTCGAGTACTCGCTCGATGCCGATCAGTCAGGCGACCAGTTCCTGTTCAACCTGCTGATCGCGCCCGTTGCCCTCACCGTCAACTTCGTCGCCTCTCTCCCGGGCGCGGTCCGGGACCTGCTCGCCGGACGCCTGCACAGTCGCGTTCCCGCGACGATCCTCATAGCAATCGGGGCGTTGGTGGCGTCCACCGGCGACACCCTCAATCGCTTCGGGATCACAGCGCCGTTCGCGATCGCGAAGCTCGTCGCGGTGGTGTTTCTCCTGGCCGGGTTCCTCATCTCGATCGAGGTCTTCCGCGAGTTCCGGGTCCCGTTCACGAAGGTGCGTCTCGGCGTTGCGCGCAGCGAACGGGGGTCCGGCGCGCCCTGAGGTATCGGGCCGGGTCTGGCGCGCCCTGAGGTCTCGCGCAGAAGCCGGCTCGGACGACGTCCCGGGACGGCGCCGGCTCGCGGCCGGGTCGCCTCGTACCATTGGCTCGTGGATCAACGAAGCCCGCTTCTCGGCAGCCTGACGGTCGCCGTCGCGGCGAGCCTGTTCGGGATGCTCGGGGTGATCTCCCGGAACGCCTACGCCTACGGGCTAACGCCGTTCGGTTTCGTGACCTGGCGGGCGGCGATCGGCGCCCTCGTCATGGCCGGCCTCATCGGTTATGGGCTGCGACGCGGCGGGCGAATCGTGGGCTGGCGATCGCTCGACGCTCGCGGCCGGGCCTCGATCGGCGTGGCGGCGCTCATGGGCGCGACGCTCAACATGGCGATGTTCCTGGCCTTCGCCCGCGTCCCGGTCGCGATTGTGCTGCTCTGCTTCTACCTCTACCCGGCCATTGTCACTGGCGCCTCCGCGGTCCTCGGGTGGGAGCGGATGGATCGAGTCCGCGGCATGGCGCTGGTCGTGGCGCTCCTCGGGATGGTCGCCGTGGTGATCGGCGGTACCGCGGCCACGACGAGCGGTGGCCTCGATCCGATCGGCGTCCTCCTGGCCCTGTCGGCGGCCGGCTGCCAGGCCGTCTTCGTACTCGTCAGTCGCCACGGATACCGGACTGTCCCGACCGAACAGGCGATGGGCTTCATCCTCGCGGCCGCAGCCGTTAGTGCCGCCGTCCTCGCCGTGGTTGGGGACGGACCGTCATCGCTGACCCTGCCGATCGCCGTGCCCGGTCTTCTCGCCCTGCTGCTCTTCGCCGGCATCTTCTCGGCCGCCGTCCCAAGCACGATGTTCCTGGCTGGCATTCGATGGATCGGGCCGGTCCGGGCCGGGATCCTGATGCTGTTCGAGCCGGTTGTCGGCGTGCTCCTTGCGGCGGGCTTCCTCCAGGAGGCGATCGGCCCGGTGCAGGCGCTCGGCGGCTTCGCGATCCTCGGAGCCGCGGTGCTGATCCAGCGGGCCCGTCCGGCCGAACCGGCAATGCTGCCGGCCGCAGAACCCGAGCCGGACCTTGCCCCGGACATCAATGTCGCACGCACCGGGACGCCGTGACCGGCCCAGGGCGCGACGTTGCCGGACCGTCCGATGGCTCGCTGATCGTGTTCATCCATGGCACCCGGCTCACCCGTATCTCGTGGCGGGGGATCGTGTCGCGGCTCGACGATCGCCATCGATGCGTCACCGTCGACCTGCCCGGGCATGGCGACCTCGCCGACCAGCCGTTCTCGCTCGATGCCGCTGCCGACGTCGTCGAAGCGGCAATCGACGCCGCCGATGGCGGGCCCGCCATCCTCGTCGGCCTGTCGCTCGGTGGCTACGTGGCGATGACGGTGGCGGCGCGCTCGCCCGGTCGCGTCCGCGCTCTCGTGCTCGCCGGGTCCAGCGCCGAGCCCCGCGGCGTGACGGGCCGCGCCTTCCGACTCTTCGCCTGGGGCCTCGTGGCCTTTCCCGAGCGTGCCCTCGATGGCATCAATTCGTGGCTCTTCCGACATCGCTATCCCGCGGACATCGCGGAGCCGATCATCGCCGCCGGCTTCTGGACCAGTGGCGGTGCCGCGGCCGTCCGGTCCCTCACCGAGACGACGTTTCGGGATCGACTGGCAGCGTTCGGAGGTCCGATCCTCGTGATCAACGGCGGGCTGGACGTCGTCTTCCGGCTGGGCGAGCGGGACTTCCTCCGGGGTATCCCGAACGTCTCGCGGCGAGTGCTTCCCCTGGCTGCGCATCTGACACCGTTGGACAGCCCGGACGCGTTTGCCGCGGCGGTCCGATCGTTCGCGGAATGGCTGCCGACCTGATCCGTCAGCCGATCACGGCCCTCCCGGGTGGTATCCTCGGCGCTGCCCACCAACCGCCCAAGGGGTGTCATGCGCGTCCGAAAAGCCGTGTTCCCGGCAGCTGGCTGGGGTACTCGATTTCTCCCAGCAACCAAGGCGCAGCCGAAGGAAATGCTGCCGCTCGTCGACAAGCCGATCATCCAGTACGCGGTCGAGGAGGCCGTCGCGGCCGGCATCGAGCAGGTCATCATCGTCACCTCCAGCCAGAAGCGCGCGATCGAGGACCACTTCGACCTGTCGTATGAGCTCGAGCATCTCCTGGAAGAGAAGGGGGAGATCGAGAAGCTTCGCCAGGTCCGCCACATCAGCGACCTCGCCCAGATCGCCTACGTCCGCCAGAAGGAGCAGCTGGGCCTGGGGCACGCCGTGCTCATGGCCAAGGACCTCATCGGCCACGAACCCTTCGCGGTCCTCCTGCCGGATGACGTCATCGTCGGCGATCGGCCCGCGATCGGCCAGCTCATCCACGCCTATCAGCAGACTCACAGCTCGGTACTCGCGGTCAGCGAGGTCCCGTTCGAGGACACGTCCCGGTACGGCATCGTGGGGACCTCGCCCGGTCCCGACGACCTGGACCCGCGCCTCCGACAGGTGACGTCCGTGGTCGAGAAGCCGGCGGCGGGCACCGCTCCGTCAAACTTCGCGATCATCGGTCGGTACGTGCTGACGCCCAAGATCTTCGACAAGCTCGAGCAGACCCAGCGGGGATCTGGTGGCGAGATCCAGCTCACCGATGCGATCGAGGCGCTGATGGCCGAGCAGTCGGTTTTCGCCTACGAGTTCGAGGGTGCCCGCTACGACGCGGGGACCACGATGGGCTGGCTGAAAGCCACGGTCGACCTCGCGCTGGCACGCCCGGATCTTGCCGCCGAGCTTCGATCCCACCTTCGGGGCATCGAGCTCCAGGGCTGATTTGTCGTCACCCAGCCTGACGTCCCGGCGTCGTACGCTACGATCCGGGCGTGCGGGGCGCCCCGCACCGACACGCGGAGGATTCCTTGGCTGAGATCGGCACCGTTCTCGGCGGTCGCTACCGACTGATCGAGCTGCTGGGCCAGGGCGGCATGGCGACGATCTACCGCGCGCGGGATGCGCAGCTCGAGCGCGATGTCGCGGTCAAGGTACTCCGACCCGAATACGGGCGCGACCCCGACTTCTTCGCCCGGTTCCGCCAGGAAGCCCAGTCGGCGGCCTCGCTGAACCACCCCGGCGTCGTGGCGGTCTACGACTACGGGACCGACCCCGTCGGGCCGTTCATCGTCATGGAGCTTGTCGATGGCGAGGACCTGGGGTCGATCGTCCGGCGGAGTGGTGCCCTCCCGCCGCGACAGGCGGCGCGGCTGACCTCGCAGATCGCGCGCGCGATCGCCGCTGCCCATGGAAGTGGATTCGTCCATCGCGATATCAAGCCCAGCAACGTCCTGGTCACGAGCGAGGGCCGCGTCAAGGTCACCGACTTCGGGATCGCCCGCGCGATCGCGGAGGCAGCGCTCACGTTGCCGGGCACCACCCTCGGTTCGGTCCACTACTTCAGCCCCGAACAGGCCCGTGGCGAGCTGGCCACCCCCGCATCCGACATCTACAGCCTGGGAATCGTCCTGTACGAGCTGCTCACGGGCCGACGTCCCTGGGAAGGGGACTCCGCCGCGGCCATCGCCACGGCCCGCCTGACCGGGCCGGTCCCGAGCCCCAGTGCCGTCCGGAGCGGCGTTCCCCCCATCCTCGAGGCGATCGCCCGCAAGGCCATGGCCACCGATGCCGACGGTCGCTTTGTGTCCGCCGAGGCGATGGCCGATGCCCTCGACCGGTTCATCGCCGATCAGGCAGCCGCCGCGGGCCCCTCGCCCGGATCCAGCGCAACACCACGCTCAGCTGCCCCTGCGGCTGGCGTCGTCGCCGGCGCAGGTGCGGCCCGGGCCGCATCGCTCGGGCCGGCTGGTGCCACTGCCGGAGCGTCCGGGACCGACGCGACCATGGCCGGAACCGCGCGACCCAACCCAGGTGCCCGGCTCCCATACGCCGCCGACGCCTACGCGAGCGCCGAGGACCGCGCGCGCCCGCGCCCGGTTGGTGCCGGTCGCCGCCGCCCGGACGAGGAGTTCGACGATTCTGATGACGGCGGCGGTGGCACGAGTCCGTGGCTCTGGATATCCGGCCTGCTCGCTATCGTCATCCTCGGGCTGGCCGCATTCCTCGTCTTCCGCCTGATCAACAGCACGCCGACACCGGGACCCGAGCAGGTCACGGTGCCCAACCTCGTGGGCATGACCTATGACCAGGCCAGGATCGAGGCCGAGAAGCTGGGCCTCAAGGTCGCCCAGTCGGCTTTCGAGCAGAGCACGGAACCCGTGAACACGGTGCTCAAGCAGGCGCCCGGGTCGGGCGACTCGGTCAATCCCGGCGAGACGATCCTCCTCACGCTGGCCCTCGGGGACCAACCCGTCGCCGTGCCCGACCTTCGAGGTCGGTCGGAGTCGGAGGCCCTCAACCTGATCGCCGGCGCCAAGCTCATGATCGGGACCCGGACCGAGGCCTTCGACGACTTCATCCCCATCGGATCGGTGGTGAGCCAGGATCCAGGACCGGGTCAACTGGTCATCCCGGGCCTCGCGGTCAACTACGTCATCTCGAAGGGTCCCGAGCCGACGCCCTCGCCATCTCCGTCGCCAACGCCGTCGCCATCTCCGACCCCGACCCCGACCCCCGCGCCGACCCTCCCGCCGACACTCCCTCCGACGGCGCCTCCAACCACCCCACCGACCACGCCGCCCACGACGCCTCCAACGGCACCGATCCCGACGCCCACCGCGACGATCTGATCACCCGGTCGACGGGACCTCGGAGTTAGCGGTCGAAATCCCGGAAGAGCGTCACGCGCTGGACCGCTGGACCACCTCGAGCCGCCTCGGGCGCACCATCGATCATGGCGTCGGGCCCTGAGCCGGTGATCACCGGGTGTACCACCACCCGCTCCATCGCATGCGCACGGGCGAGCTCAACGGGCACGAAGTCTCGATGACGTTCCGTGTCGTGGCGCGGATCGGGTGGCGGGGTCGACGCAACGACCGGATCGCCCTCAGGGGTCAGGCCGGCATTGCGCGCCGGACCACCCTCCCAGCATCCACGGTGTTCGGTGCCCACGAGCGGCAGGCGCCGGCGGTCGAGGCCGCAGTATCCGATCTGGATCGCAACGCTGCGCCGGAAATGGCGGCAGGTCGAACAGGTGGTCGAGGATCGATGACAGACCCAGCAGCGGGCCGTCTCCGCCTGGGGAGTGCCGCAGTGGGGGCACCGCCACATCGACATGGCCGCATGGTAGCTGCCGGCGCAAGCTTCGTCGAGGCGCGGACGCCGCGAGGTTCCCTATTTGACGACGTTGATCGTCTTGGCGGCCGAGGTCGTCCCGTATTCGGTGGTCGTCACGAAGGCGGTCGCGATGCCGTTGCCGACCGTCACGCCCGGGGGCAGTGTGGTGCTGAAGGTCGCGCGCCCGTCGCCGCCGGTCACGGAATCCTTTGAGACCGGCGGGATGCCCGGGACAGTCAGTGTGAACGTGATCGCGGCACCGGTGATGGGCTGGCCGTCCGGATCGATGACGAGCACCGAGAGCTGGAGCGACACCGGCAGCGAGCTCGTGGCAATCCGGTACGCGGAGGACGTCAAAGTCGCCGTCAGCTTGCCGCTGCCACGAACAACGGTCAGGGCCAGTTCACCCATGTTCCCGGCAGGATCGCGGCCGGCGATGGTGATCGCATTCGCACCCGGCTCGAGCGGAAGGTTGAGCGAGAACGTCCCATCGCTGCCGGCGACGCCGGAGAACGACTGTCCGTTGGTCGCATTCCTGGCCAGGAGCGTCGTCCTCGGCTGGGTCGTCCCCACGAGGACGGCTGTTGGGCGGTTGACGGTGCCGCCATCCCTCGGCGACGTCAACGCGATCTTGGGGGGATCGGTATCGAGGATGAAGGTCACGACCGGCGACGGCTCCGACTCGACACCGGCTTCGGCGATGGTCGCATGGAAGTCGTTCCGGCCCGGCGTCAGGTCGACCGGAACGATCATCCCGACGGTGCTGCCGATCGGGACCTCGTTGATCACGGCCGGCTCCTGGCCCTCGAGCGTCAGGTAGACACGGAGGCGCGCCGCGGTATTCCCGACGGTCGCGATCGGGACCGTGATCTTCAGGTCGACGGTTGCCAGGTTCGTGTACGGCTCATTCGGGCCGGCCACGATCGGGGCGTCGGCCGCCAGGACCTCGCTGGCCGAAGGTTCAGGC
>JAYTWS010000027.1:0-5912 GCA_043743315.1 Chloroflexota bacterium
GACCGCGGGCACGATCACGTTTGACGGGACGGACATCACGGCGCTCCGGGGAGCCGCGCTCAAGCCGTTCCGGCGCAAGATCCAGATCATCTTCCAGGATCCCTACGCTTCGCTTGACCCCCGGACGCCGATCGGCGACAGCATCGGTGAGGGCCTCCGGATCCACGGCCTGGGCAGCGCGGCCGAACGGCTCGCCAAGGTCCGCCGGATGATGGACCTCGTGGGGCTTGCCCCCTACCACGCGCGGCGCTATCCCCACGAGTTCTCGGGCGGACAACGCCAGCGCATCGGCATCGCGCGCGCGCTCGTCCTGGAGCCCGACCTGCTCGTGTGCGACGAGCCGGTCTCGGCGCTTGACGTCTCGATCCAGGCGCAGGTCCTGAACCTCCTCAAGGCGCTCCAACGCGAACTCGGGCTGACCTATGTGTTCGTGGCCCACAACATGGGTGTTGTCGAGCACATCAGCGATCGGGTTGCGGTCATGTACCTCGGGCGGATCGCGGAGGTCGCGGACCGGCGGACGGTCTTCCGGGACCCGCACCACCCATACACGCAGGCCCTGATGTCCGCGATCCCGATCCCGGATCCAAAGCTCCGCCGTCGACGCCTCATTCTCGCCGGCGACGTACCCTCCCCGCTCAACCCGCCATCGGGCTGCCGGTTCCACCCGCGCTGCCCGCTCCGCGAACGGCTCGGGAACCCGGAGATCTGCGCTACCGATCAGCCGGACCTCATGGTGCGCGACGGAACGGATCCCATCGAGCACCTGGCGGCCTGCCACTTCGTGTCGGAGCGCGAGGCCCCATTGCATCTCGGCGTCTAAGGCCTCAGGTTCCTCGCGAGGCGGACGCGCAGCGCGCAGCGCAGCGTCGGGCAGTCAACGAAGGTACTGTCGCTTCATGAAGACCGCCTGGTCCGCGATATCACCGAGGGCTGGACTGGTCGCCACGTAGGCGTCATTGCCGGCGAAAAACGTCACGAAGCCAGCCTGGACCGCCTCGGTGTTGCCGGCGTTCATCCCGTCGATCACGGCCTGCGCACCCTCGACCATCTGGGCATACGCCGCCGCGAGCTTGTTGCCGACGGCCTTCGTGGCCGGGTAGTCCTGCAGGCGCGGGACGTTCTCCTGGTTGCCCTTCAGGAACGTCAACGCGTCCGACATCACCTGGAGCACCTTCACCGCATCGTTCGAATTCACCGCACCGACGACGTCGTTCGCCATCTTGATGAAGTCGCCGTCGGCCGCCCCAAGCGCGATCGTCGCCTCGACAACCCCGGTCGGCCAGAACGTGGGCTTGGGCGTCGGGGCGCCGCTGTCGGCAGCGCTCGGTGTGGCGCTGGCGGTCGAAGGCGGTGTGGTCGCCGAGCCGCTACACGCCAAGAGGACCATCGTGAGCGCGACACTTGCGGCCATGGCAACGACCCATGTGGAGCGCGTCCCCCGGACGGCGCCCCGGTTATCAGACATTCCGCATCGTTCAGTCGGCGATCACCGTCTCCACCTTGGACTGCCGCTCCGCGGCATCCTGGACGACCGCCTCGCTGATTTCGGAGACGAAATGGCAGGCCGCCCGGTGACCTGTCGCATCGATCACGCGCAGCTCCGGCTCGACCGTGACGCACATTTCCGGGTTGTCGAGGCGCTCACGCAGCCAGCAGCGGGTGTGGAACCGGCAACCCGAAGGCGGCGCGGCCGGCGACGGCACGTCGCCCTTGAGGACCAGCCGCTTGCGCCGCTTGCGTGGATCCGCATCGGGGATTGCCGAGAGGAGCGCGACCGTGTACGGATGACTCGCGTTTTTGTAGAGCTCCTCGACGGTCCCGACTTCGACGAGCTTGCCGAGATACATCACCCCGATCCGGTCGCTGAAGTACTCGACGACGGACAGGTTATGGGAGATGAACAGGTAGGTCAGATTGAGATCGCGCTTCAGGTCCAGGAGGAGGTTGAGGACCTGGCTCTGGATTGAGACGTCAAGCGCCGAGACCGGTTCGTCACAGACGATGAAATCCGGGCTCAATGCGAGCGCACGCGCCACGCCGATGCGCTGGCGCTGGCCACCCGAGAACTCGTGCGGGTAGCGGCGCGTGTAATCCCGGCGCAGGCCGACGATCTCAAGCGAATCCTCGACCCGCTTGTCCCGCTCGGCGCGGTCGGTGATGCCCTGAGCCACCAGACCCTCGCCGATGATGTCCGAGATGGGCATGCGCGGATTGAGCGAGCCGAACGGGTCCTGAAAAATGATCTGCATCTTGCGACGAAGCGGTCGCATGTCATCGGCCGCGACATCATCCAGTTCGTAACCGTTGAAGATCACGCGGCCGGCGGTCGGCGGCGTGAGCTGGAGCAGCGTGCGGCCCAGGGTGGTCTTGCCGCAACCGGACTCCCCCACCAGGGCGAAGACCTCGCCTCGCATCACGTCGAAGTCGACGCCATCCACGGCATAGATCGTGCCGACCTGGCGACGCAGGAGTCCGCCCATGATCGGGAAGTGCTTCTTCAGGCCGCGCACCGAGACCAACGGGTCCTCGGATTCCATCGCCGCATCCCGCGGCGGCGCCGCCGCGGCCACGATCGGCCCCGACTCCTCGGCATTGGCCGAGGCCGAGGGCGCGATGAGATCGTCGATGGTGTGTTCCTTCTCGAGCACATCGGCCGTCGCGATCCTGGGACCATCGGCGTCGCGATCGGTGAACCAGCGGCGACCTCGCGTCATGGACCAGGTCACCGGGAATCCGATGGCCGCCATGATGGCACCGACCACGGTGATCGCGAAGGCTTTGTTGCCATCGGCATCCGGGACGCCGTTTGAGCCGACGATGAGCGCCACGCCGACACCGGCATAGACGATCCCGACCGCCATGGCGAGCATGAAACTCCAAATCTTCCGATCGCGGAATCCCCTTGTCGCGACGAAGCCGAGGATCACGAAGATGTAGGCGGGCCAGAGCGCCTGGAGGGCCGATACGCCCGAGCTGAGCCGCAGGAATACGATCGAGATCACGAGTAGCCCGATGATGATCAGTAACAGGATCGTGAGGCCGAGGTAGATCCCGCGGGCCCGCTGGAGCGGTGGGATCAGGCGGCGTCGCAGCCGGCCCTTGACGACCGGGTTCGCAAGGTCATCCACGTGGGACATCGAAGCTCCCTGCGCTTCCATCAGCGTGGCTCTGTCGGGAGCCTGCGCCCAACGCTCATCGCTGTTCGGTGATGCTCGAGCGACGCCGACAGGCGACTCGCGCCCTCGGGCGTGTGCAGGTGGCAACGGGCGAGATGCTGGTCACTGGTCGTACGGTTGAGCGACGGCGCGACCGTTCGACAGCGGTCCCAGGCGTACGGACAGCGCGGTTCGAACCGGCAGGCGGGCGGCAGGTTGAAGGGCGACGGGACGACTCCCTTGATCGCCGACAGGCGGCCTCCCCGCTTCTCGACGCTCGGGATCGATTCCAGCAGTCCCATGGTGTAGGGCGCCCGCGGCTCGAGGAGGACCTCGTTGACCGACCCGGTTTCGACGACCTCGCCGGTGTACATGACGACGACGTTGTTGACCATCTCGGCGACGACACCGAGATCGTGCGTGATCAGAAGGAGCGCCGACCCCGTCTTCTGCTGGATGTCCTTGAGCAGCTCGAGGATCTGGGCCTGGATCGTCACGTCGAGGGCCGTCGTCGGCTCGTCGGCGATGATCAACTTGGGATCGCACGACAGGGCCATGGCGATCATGACTCGCTGCCGCATCCCGCCCGACATCTCGTGCGGATACTGCTTCACGCGTCGTTCGGGGCTCGGGATTCCGACCATCCCGAGGCTCTCGATGGCCCGATCCATGGCGGCCCTGGACTTGACCTTCATATGGAGGGCAACCTGCTCCGCGATCTGGTCGCCGACCGTGAAGACCGGGTTCAGGCTGGTGAGGGGCTCCTGGAAGATCATGGCCATCTCGGAGCCACGGATCTTGCGCATCTCCTCGATCGGCATGGACAGGATCTCGCGCCCGTCGAACCAGACCTCGCTCCCCTCGCCGATGCTGGCTGGCGGGATGTCCAGCAGACGCATGATCGTGAGCGCCGTCACGCTCTTCCCGGAACCCGACTCGCCCACGATCCCGAGCGTCTCTCCTCGCTTGAGCGAGAACGAGATCCCATCGACCGCGGGAACGATGCCGTCGAGGACCTTGAACGAGGTCCTGAGGTTTCGGGCCTCGAGGAGCACGTCTCGGGCCGGCGGGGCACCAACGGGGCCCAGAGCGGCAAGGATCTCGGTCACGCTCGGCTCCTCGGGTCAAACGCGTCTCGGAGTCCGTCGCCGATGAAGTTCACGGCGAGGACGGTGAATACGATCGCCAGCCCGGGAAAGGCCGGCCACCACCAGTTTCCGACCAGCAGGAACGTTCGCGCGTTCGACAGGATGTTGCCCCACGTCGGCGTGTAGGGATTGACCCCGAAGCCGAGGAAACTCACGAATGCCTCACCGATGATGTTGCCGGCCACGATCAGTGACGCCGACACGACGATCGGCGAGATGGCGTTCGGCAGGATATGGCGGAAGATGATCCGTCGATCCGAGACGCCGACGGCCTTGGCGGCCTCGACGAACTCGCTCTCGCGGATCGACAGGAACAGGGAGCGCACCAGTCGGCTCACGCCCATCCAGCTGAACAGCCCGAAGATGAGGATGATCTGCCAGACGTTGTCGCGGTTGTCCTTGAAGAACCGGGCGATGACGAGGATGACGAAGAGCAGCGGGAGGCTGAGCATCACGTCGACGATCCGCATCAGGAGGTTGTCGACGAACCCACCGACGAACCCGGAGATCGCCCCGACCGTCGTCCCGATGATGACGCCGATGATCATGCTGCTGAACCCGATCAGGAGCGACGTCCGGGCCCCGTTCACAACGAGCGTCAGGACGTCCCACTGGAGGCCGCCGGTCTCGCCGAAGGGGTGCTTCAGCGACGGCGGGTTGCCGGCGTAGGCGATCTTGTCGGGCTTCGGGATGTGGTCGACGGCGAAGGGCAGGAAGATCGGCCCGAATATGGCCGCCGCGAAGATCACGAACAGGATTCCCACGCCGATGAGCGCCAGGCGATGCTGCCGGAACTTGCGCCAGACCAACTCCAGCTGCCCGAGCGACTGGAGGTTGACCTCATAGTCCTCGGCCGGCTGGCCGTCCCGTTCCTGCGCCATGTCGTGGACTCCTAGTACTTGATACGCGGGTCGACGAAGGCGTAGGCGACGTCTGCGATCAGGTTGGCCATGACCACGAGGGTCGAAGTGATCAACAGGATGCCCATGTTGATGGTGTAATCGGACTGATTGATCGAGTCGATCGTGAGCTTGCCGATCCCGGGCCACGAGAAGATCGTCTCGGTGACGATCGCTCCGGTGAACAGGAACGGGATCTCCAGCCCGATGTTCGTGACGACCGGCAGCAGCGCGTTGCGGAGCGCGTGCTTGAACGTCACGACGCGTCCCGGCAGGCCCTTGGCTTTGGCGGTCCGGACGTAGTCCTGACCCAGCGTCTCGAGCATGCTGGCCCGGATGAACCGCGAGTCACCCGCGATGTTGACGACCACGAGGGTGATCACGGGCAGGATCAGGTGTTTCGCCACGTCGAGGATCGAGATCACCGTGTGCTTCGAGAAGTACACCCAGTAAGCATCACTGCCGAATGCCGGTGATACGTGGGTGTCGGTCATGCCGCTGACCGGGAGGATCTTCCAGACGACGCCGAACTGGAAGATGAGCATCAGCCCAAGCCAGAACGTGGGCATGGCGAAGCCGACGTAGGCAAAGATCGTCGCGAATTGGTCGAAGAACGAATAGCGTTTGATGGCCGCGAAGACGCCGAGCAGGATCGCGATCGTGAGCCAGACCACGAGCGCGACGCTGGCCAGGATGGCGGTCGGCAG
>JAYTWS010000028.1:0-2410 GCA_043743315.1 Chloroflexota bacterium
CGAATCGAACGAAGATCGTGCCTCGGCGGCTCCGCCTCGGTCCAGGCTGAGCAGCAGGAGGAGCGGGCCGTCCAGGGTCGTGATTCAGACGATCCGGGAGATACGGGCGAAGGCCGACGAGGTTGCAGACCACCCGGTTCGGTCCATGCTAGGCTCGCACCGCCGTCGCCACGGCGACGCTGCCCGGGCGGGAGTAGCTCAGTTGGCAGAGCGTCAGCCTTCCAAGCTGAATGTCGCGAGTTCGAACCTCGTCTCCCGCTCCAATAAGCACAAAAGCAGGCGTAAACCTTTCGGTTGACGCTCGCTGGGCCTCCGTACCGTCATCGCCGCGCCAGTAATAGGACGCCATCCAGTCTGTGTTCGACTCGAGGGGCACGAGGCGCGGCTCATGCTGGTCCACTCGGACCGCAATCAACGTCGTTGTCGTGCCGAAGTCGAGACCCAAACGCACGGTCCGCGCACGCTCGGGTTGAGTTGGCCGCTGGTCGCGGTCGGATTCCAACTTCTCCGCGAGCCTTGGCGGCCGGGCCGAGCATCAGGGGGTCGGCCGTGGCATGGAGAAGTCACTCATCGCTCGGCTCCTTCGGGGTGAGGGCGGCACGGTGGGCACGTACCCGGCCTTCGGGATGCAATCGGTTCCACTTGTCGATAGCAGCGTTGAGGGCACTTACCTGGCCTTCGGGATGCAGTCGGTTCCACTCGACCAGGTCCGGGCGGCCACGGTAGTGGTCGCCCACGTGGTACAGATCGCAGTCCTGCCAGATACCAGGATGCGGCGGATGGGTAGTCTTGCCCTCGCGCCAGGCGCTCGCGTGGATGAAGTGCTCGAAGTGCTCGGTCGGCTCCGCGTACGGGTCGTCTGGGTCCACGCGCGCATTGGTGGCGAGATTGTAGATGTGGCTCACGGCATCAGCTCTCCTTCGGGGTGAGGGCGGCGGGGATGTCAGCCCATGCAGCACCCCAGCCCCGCCGAAACTGCGACGGGCGCTTGGGCAGAGTCGCATTCTTGGCGGCGACCTCTCGCAGCCCCTCCACGTCCAGCGACTCGGCGCGGGCGGCGTCGAGCTCGATGATCGCGCCGCCCCCGAGCAGGAGCACGTAGGCCCCGACGAAGGACAGCCCGTACCTGCGCATCGTCTGGCTGATGCCGATGATCATCTGGATCGAGATGTAACCGCGGTAGTCCTCGTAGTAGTCGTGTGGCGAGTCGTAGCCGGACCAGTGGCGGAGCTGATCCTTGGGCTTTCGTGCCCAGCCGGATTCGGGATCCATGTCCTCATGCCTCCTATCGATCCTGGCAGGAGCACCGTGCCGGCTGAGGAAGCCGATCGGTTGCCGGGCCGTCACAGAGCCAGGGCTCTCAGGCCACTCTCGATAGGGATTCCGATCAGGGCTCGGCGGACATGGTCAGCCGCTTGGTCCTGATCGGGACCCTTCCGCATCGTTCACAGCATTGGCACCGTTTCGGTCCTGGGTGGACCGCTGGTTGCCGCGCCTTCGTCGAGCTGTGGCTCTCCGGCGCTCTCGATGCGTGCCGCTTTCGCGACTACCGGATTCTATCGGATCGGGGACGACGAAATCAATACCCGCGTACGCGTGAGCCGTCGCGGCATTCGGCGAGGGGCATCGCCGACCGTCCACGCGCTCTCTAAGCCCGGATCCACCGAACCGCGTCGTCTGACGGCTCGAGGACGGCCGCGAGGCCGACGCTGAGCTGGCGGCCTTCCAGGCGCTCATCCTCGACCAGGACCGCCCGGTCGCCGAGTCCCAGCGCCCCGAGGAACTGCCGGTCGACCTCTCCGCTGAGTTGCACATCGCGGGCCCGGATCGGGCGTCGATCGCGTATCGACGGCGACTCGCGGAGCTGGCGAACTCCGGCTGAGCCGCGGAGCTGGCGGAGCTGGCGGGGAGTGGTTGAGGCCGCGGAGCTGGCGGGGAGTGGCTGAGGCCGCGAGCCCTCCTTGACCCGACACATCAGGTTGAGCGGGCGACACAGCCGTCCTAGGCCAATGTTTCCGGATCGACGTTCCCGACCTCGAGCGCGTCCAGGGAGGTTCCGCGGCGGTCGAGCACGAGATTGATGGTCCAGCTCGGGATGTTGCGCCGAGCGGTTCCGGCACCTACGTTCCACACGGACTCCGGAGGTCAGCCACGAGTTCAACGACCCATCGGTCGAAGGCGTCCGCGAAGTCGTCGCCCAACGCGGCGAGATTCGGCTGCGGCTAGGTCAATGGAACGTGCGAGTCAATCTATCGGATCGCAAGATTCATGTGTTCTCTCTCTGCCGAGTTGCACATCGCGGGTCCGGATAGCGCGGGCGGCTCAGGAGCTCGCGCGACCCGGGGAGCGTGGCCGCAGTACCGGCTCGGGCCGTCGACTCCCCTCCGCGGGATCCGGTCCATCCCAGATC
>JAYTWS010000029.1:0-2302 GCA_043743315.1 Chloroflexota bacterium
AGCGCACCCAGCGGGACCTCGACACCGTCGCTCGTGACCCGGAGGGGCCACGTTGCGGTCACCGTTGGCGTGCCATCGTCACCGGCGCTCTCGGCGCCGAGGATGGCGGTCTGGCCGTGGGCGGTTCTCGCGACCGGGTGATCCGGATTGCCGGCGACGGCGCCCTCGAAGGCAGCGGCCTCCTCAGCCCCATAGCCGGTCGTTGCCGCGACGACGAGTTGGCCCCGTTCGCCGTCCCATAGGACGACGGCCCCGCGCGTGGCGGCTACGGCGCGCGTGGCCGCCTCGAGCAGGCTGGACAGGGCGCGTTCCGGATCGGTGGCCCGGGCCACCATTGCGATCGCCTCGGCAAGGATGCCGTCGACGCTCGCTGATTCCCCGTTTCGGTCGGTCACGATGACTCCTGGCAATACTTGCGGGCCGATCGCGCCGGCCCGTCGCTCCTCGGCACTGAACAGCGACGCGCCGCATCGTACACCGCAGGCCTGTGCCCGAGCCGCATCGTGCTCGGCATCGGAGGCTGTTCGTGCCGCCCGCGCCGCCCGCGCCGCCCGCCCGCGCTGCCTCGAAGGCGCCCCGGGTCCTCGGCGACGCACTCGGGGCCCTTGAGACGACCGGGCGACCGTTTTCCTCGCCTATACTCGATTCATGAAGCTCATCGTCGCGATCGTCCACAACGAAGACGCGGGCGCCCTGGTCAACGCGCTGCTGGAGAGGGATCACCGGGCCACGCGCCTGCAGTCCTCGGGTGGGTTCCTCAAGCAGTCAAACGCGACCGTGATCGTCGGAGTCGACGAGGATCGGGTCGAGGAGATCCTCGGGATCATCCGCGAGAACTGCACCTCCCGGACGCAGATCGTGAATCCGATGCCCCCGATCATGGAGCCGGGCGAGTTCTTCATGCCCTACCCGCTCGAGGTCGAAGTCGGCGGCGCGACGGTGTTCGTGCTCCCGGTCGAGCGCTTCGAGCGCCTGTAGGGTGGGCGCGACCCGCCTTCGAACCGCACCAATCTGAGGTGGAACTGCACGAGGCGCTCGCGGCGAAGGTCGACAATTGGCGCGAGGCAGGCTACCCAAGCGATATTCCCGCGCTTGCCGAGATCCTCGATTTCGCGGTTGAGGGCGTCGAGCCGGGCGCGCCATGGCCAGGCAGCGGCCGGCTGCGCTTCCTGCGAGCCGCGCAGCTCCGAGCCCTCGAGACGTACTGGTACCTGCGTGTCGTCGAGCGGACGCCGCACATCGCGGACCTGTACCGCCGCTTGTTCGCCACGACCTCCGAACGCCTGGCGGCCCTCGGCCTGGACTCGCCGGCGCTCAAGGACCTGGCTCTCGATACGGGATACGACGGGCTGCTTGATCGAATCCGGACCGACGACGGCTTCGTCAAGGCCCATCGCCTCAACGTCCTGCGCGAGACGCTCACGCTCGATTACCCGAGCTACATCCTCGCCCTGGCGATGGGCGCCGGAAAGACCGTCCTCATCGGAGCGATCGTCGCGACAGAGTTCGCGCTGGCGATGGACAACCCGGACCCGCCCGACGAGATCCAGTTCATCGAGAACGCGCTCGTGTTCGCGCCGGGTACCACGATCATCGAGTCGCTCCGCGAGCTGTCGACGATCCCGTTCGCCAGGCTGCTGCCGTCGCGGCTCCACGCGGACTTCATGGCCAGCCTCAAGATCACCTTTACGCGCGACGACGAGCGCGGCATCCCCGTCGTCGCCGGGAGCCGCTTCAACCTCGTGGTCACGAACACCGAGAAGATCCGGATCCAGGCCATCCCCCGACGCCGGCAGCTGACCCTCGCGTCGCTGCTGGACACCCGCGAGAACGAGGCGAAGGAGCGCGCAAACCTTCGCCTCCAGGCGATCGCCGGCCTGCCCCACCTGGGCGTCTTCAGCGACGAGGCCCACCACACCTACGGCCAGTCCCTGGACTCACAGCTCAAGCGCGTGCGCCAGACCGTCGACTACCTGGCAGCCGCCACGAACCTGATTGCGGTGATCAACACGACCGGCACGCCCTACTTCGAGCGCCAGCCGCTCCGCGACGTCGTCGTGTGGTACGGGTTGGGTCAGGGCATCCGCGACGGGATCCTCAAGGACGTTGCCAACAACATCCAGTCGTTCACCTACGAGGCGGACCAGGCCGACGAGTTCGTCAGCCACGTCGTCAGCGACTTCTTCGAAGCCTACGGTGATCACGCCCTGCCGGACGGGGCCCCGGCCAAGCTCGCGATCTACTTCCCGCAGGTGGACGATCTCGAGGAGCTGGAGCCACATGTCCAGCTGGCCGTGGCGAA
>JAYTWS010000030.1:0-10040 GCA_043743315.1 Chloroflexota bacterium
GCGGCAAGCGCGATCGAGTCGGCCGTCAGCGAGACCATGGACGATGGCTTCCGGACGCGCGACCTCCTTCGGCCGGGTACCGCTCCGGATCCCGAGGACGGTCTCCGACACGTGGGAACGACGGCCATGGCGGATGCGGTGATCGAACGGATCTCCATTCGGCGGGCGGCACCGACCTCGGTCGCCGCCAGACCCAGCTGATCCGCCGATCGATCCACTGGAGCCCGTTTCGATGACTTCTCCAACCGGGTCCGACAGCCCGGTCATCCTCTACGACACCACGCTTCGCGACGGCACGCAGGGCGAGAATGTGACCCTGTCGCTCGCCGACAAGCTGCGCATCGCGCGCATGCTCGATGAGTACGGGATGCCATTCATCGAGGGCGGCTGGCCGGGCTCGAACCCCAAGGACATCGAGTTCTTCCGGACCGCGCGCACGATGTCGTGGCAGACCGCCAAGCTCGCGGCGTTCGGCTCCACGCGCCACCGGTCGAACACCGCGGCGACGGATCCGAACCTTCAGGAACTCGTTCGCGCCGAGACGCCCGTCGTCACCATCTTCGGCAAGAGCTGGCTGCTCCACGTGACCGAAGTGCTCGGCGCCACCGCGGCCGAAAACCTCGACATGGTTGCGGACAGCGTCCGGTTCATCGTCGACCATGGCCGGGAGCTGGTCTACGACGCGGAGCACTACTTCGATGGTTACGCGGCTGACCCGGCCTACGCGCTGGCGACCCTGCGTGCTGCGAACGACGCCGGCGCCAGGACCCTCGTGCTGTGCGACACGAACGGCGGAACGCTGACCGCTCGCCTGCTCGAGGTCGTCGCCTCCACGCAGGCGGCACTCGCCGCGGACCCGGGCCGCGTGGCTCCGATCACCTGGGGCATCCACACGCACAACGATGCCGACATGGCCGTCGCGAATGCAATCGCGGCCGTCGGTGCCGGGGTGCGCCACGTCCAGGCCACGATCAATGGCTATGGCGAGCGGTGTGGCAACGCCAATATGGTGAGCATCCTCGCCAATCTGGCCCTCAAGACCGATCTGGCGCTCGTTCCCGCGGGCGGCGGGGCGATCGCCGATCTCACGGAACTCTCCCGCTCTGTGGCGGAGATCGCGAACCTGGCGCCCAACGACTGGCAGCCCTATGTCGGTCGCTCGGCATTCGCGCACAAGGGGGGGGTCCACGGTGCCGCCGTCGCGAAGGTCGAGCGCTCGTACCAGCACGTCGACCCTGCGGTTGTCGGCAACGTGGGCCGGCTGGTCGTCTCCGAGCTCGGTGGCAAGGCCAACACCGCCATCCGGGCGCGCCAGCTCGGTCATGGCCTCGAGGGTGTCGACCCGAAACAGCTTTCGGCGCTCATCAAGCGACTCGAGCACGAAGGCCTGTCCTTCGAAGGGGCCGAGGCGTCGTTCGAGCTCCTGATCCGCCGCCAGGCCGTGGACTACGTCGCCCCGTTCAAGATCCTCGACTACACCTGCCTCGTCGAGCAGCGCGGCGGCCGCGAGCTCCTGGCCGAAGCGACGGTCAAGGTCGAGGTGGACGGCGAGGTCCTCCACACGGCGGCGGAGGGCAACGGCCCGGTCAACGCGCTCGACGCGGCCCTTCGCAAGGCGCTGGGGGCGTTCTATCCGATCCTTGATGCCGTCCATCTCTATGACTACAAGGTCCGCATCCTCGATTCGCACGCGGCGACCGGGGCCCGGACCCGCGTAACGATCGAATCCGCGGATGGTTCGCGCGAATGGTCCACCATGGGCTCGGACACGAACATCATCGCCGCCTCGGCCATCGCGCTGGGCGACAGCCTCGAATACGCGATCTGGAAGTCGGGCGCCGAACTCCGGCGTCGCGATGAGCGACACTTCACCACGATCAGGCCCGGGAGGTAACCCGATGGCACAGGCAGATGCCCTTCGCCTCGCGCGATGGACGGTCACATCCGGCAGCAACTCACAGAGCCGCGGGGCCGTCGTCATCGAGGCCGGCGACCACCACTGGCAGGCGTCGTCGCAGGGGAATGGCGCGGTCGACGCCCTGTTCGGAGCCGTCGACAAGGCGCTGGCTGAGGTCCTCCACGGCCATCCACGACTCGTCCGCTACGACGTCCACGCCGTGGCCGAGGGTCCCGACGCGGAAGGCGTCGTCAGCATCCGGATTCGTCCACCCGAGTCGGCGAGTGGCGCGCGAGGTGCCGGCGAGTACAACGGCACGTCGAAGGGCACGAACATCATCGCGGCCTCGATCGAGGCGTACATCGAAGCGCTGAACGAGATGCTCGATGAAGCCCACTGGGCCGGTGCTGCCGATGAGGCCGGCGCCGAGCGGCGGGCGGCGAAGGGCTCGAATGGCGCGTCGGACGGGGAACGCGCCGAGTTCGACCGGGACGAGGGCCACCACGACACGACCGCCTGGTTCGAGCAGTAGGTGGCAACCGGGCCGGGCGAGCCCGTGAGTGACCCGATGCCGATCGCCTACGCGGGCGAGCCGGGCGCCTTCGGGGAGGACGCCCTGCTGGCTGCCTTCGGCGAGGTTCCGCGCATGGCCGTCGCGACATTCCGGGATGTGTTCACGGCCGTCGTCGACGGTTCCGCCCGTGCCGGGGTCCTGCCGATCGAGAACCTCCTCAACGGCACGGTACTGGAGGTCTACGACCTCCTCCTCGCCCACGAGCTCGAGATCCTGGCCGAGGCCGTTGTGCCCGTTCGTCTCTGCCTGGGTGCCCTTCCCGGCCAGACGCTCGACGAGATCGAACGGGTCTACTCTCACGTCCAGGCCCTGGCGCAGGCCGAGGTCTTCCTGCGGTCCCGGCCCTGGACGACCCTCACGAGCTACACGACCGCCGGTGCCGGCAAGCTCATCGCCGAGCGGGGCGAGCGAGGGGCGGCGGCGGTCCTGTCGCCACGCGCCGCGGCGCGCTTCGGGTTGTCGGTGCTCGCCGAGGACATCCAGGGTGACGCCGATAATCGGACGCGGTTCCTGGTCGTGGCGCCGCCGCACGCCACTGATGACGTGGCCGCAGGGCTCGTCGCGAACGCGGAGATGGCGCGCCGGACGACGATCGCCTTTGCCGTGCGGAACGAGCCCGGGACCCTCCTCGCCGCACTGCGAGCGTTCGCCGACCGTGGGGTGAACCTCTCGTCGCTCGAGTCACGACCCAGCCGGACGGCTGCCTGGGAGTACGTGTTCTGGGTCGACATCGACGCCGGGGCCGACGAACCGGCCTGCGCGTCGGCAATAGCAGAACTTCGTCGGTCGTCGACCCTGGTCCGCATCCTCGGGTCGTACCGACGAGCCGAGCCGCCGGCCGCGCGGCGCGCCTAGCCGCCGGCCGCGCGCCGCGCCTGGGCTTCCGCACCGCTCGGCCCGACTTCGGCTTCGCCCGCTGAGGCTCGGCCGCCGACCGTACGCCGACCGTACGCCGACTGTACGCCGGCCGTGCGCGGCGTCTCGAATGCCATCGGGAGGCTGCTGCTGGTCCCGGACCCGGCAGGACCTTCGGCGGATCGACAGGACGCACCAGCAGGGTACGGTTGGATGGTTCAAGCAGTTCCTGAGGTCCATACCGTTGCTTCGCCAGGGCGGCTCACGGGCCGCTGCTCTCTTCGCGGCGGCAATTTACCTGCTGATCCTCGCCCCGGGCGAGGCAGCCGCGTCACCTTGTTCGGGGAAGTCGCACACCGTATCGCTCGACCAGGGAGCGGTGTCGCCTGGGTCGGGCGGCACCACCACGCCGTTCGTGTTCTCCGTGCTGTACAACGATTCCGCCGGATGTCCGCCGGCGTCGATCGTCGTCGTGATCGCGGGCGTCGGCACGTATCCACTTGCGGCGGCAGGGACCACCGGCCAATGGTCCGCCTATCGGCGGACCATGACGCTCCCCGCCGGGTCGCACGCCTACTCCTTCACCGCGTCCGGTGCGTCTGGTGGAGGTGGCCCGGTCGCCACGCTCACCTCCGTCTCACCGGCACAGGCCGTCGTGGCCGCTCCGACGCCGGCCGCGACCCCGAGGCCTCCCGTCCCGAGTCCCACGCCGGCCTCGACGCCCTCGGCGACGCTGAAAGCCACGTCAGCGCCAGCCGCGACGGCTGCACCCCCCACAGCTCCGATCGGGGCATCCACAGGGCCGACTTCGGCAACCTCGTTCGGGCCCGGATCAACTGGTGACGCAGGCGCAGCGCGCCCGACGACCGGACCCGTCCTGGGCGGCACGACCGGCGGCTCGAGTCAGCCATCGTCGGGCCCCGTCGCGCGCACGTCCGAGCTGTCCGCCGGTTCTCTCGTCAGTCTCGGGGACCTGCCCGCGCCGGTCGCCTCGCTCGGGGTGGCGCTCATCGGCATCCTTGCCGGGCTTGTGCTGTTCTCGATCCTCGAAGGCCGGTTTCTCGGCGCCGACGGCGGAGCAATGACCCTCATCCCGATCTGGCCGCGCGGCCGACGACAAGACCCGGAGCGCGCGTCGACGACGAACTCCGACCCAACGACCGAGGTCATCGAGCCTGGCGCGGCGTCCATCACGATCGGTGGCGCCGTTCGCCGCCGACCCGGCTCGAATACGCCACGGGATCCGATCCAATTTCAGGTGCCCAAGGATCCAGGCGTCGACCGATGCCGCGTCGCCTCCCGCCTCGTCCAATTGCGCTCCGACCCGGATGAGTTCCAGGGCTCGCTCGTCGGCCGGCTCGACGTGGGCGACGAGGTCGACGTCATTCGACGTGACGGGGCCAGCTGCCTGGTTCGCACGCCGACCGGAGCCGAAGGCTGGGTGCGCGCGATGACCCTCATCTCGATCGTTCCCGACCCGGAACTGGACGGATCAACGTGACAACGGTCGTCCCGCCTTCCCCGCAGCGGCGTCCTGACACAGCGTATGTCGTTGGGCTGCATCGCAGAATCGGGGTGTCGCTCGGGGTGATGTTCGGCCTTGTCATGCTGGCCGCCGGTCCGTTCATTGACTGGCCGTTCGGCCGGGACGGATGGGCCCTTCGATTGATGACGCTCGCCCTGATCGTCCCGCCGCTCATGATCGTGCTCGCCCGATCGATGCTGGGCGCGGCTCGGGACCTTGAAACTGAGCGCGCAACGCTTCGGGACCAATACGAACGGGCCCGATTCGACTCCCTGATCGACCCGCTGACGCGGCTCGGTAACCACCGTGCCTTCCAGGAGGAATTCGCGCGGCAGGTCGAGGAGGCCAGACGCCACGGGTCATCGCTGTCACTGATCCTCATCGACCTCGATGATCTGAAGCAGGTCAACGACGAGCTCGGCCATGCTGGCGGCGATGCCCTGCTCGCTGCCATGGGCCGGCTCCTCGGGACCGATGCCCGCCGCTCGGATCGTGCGTTCCGAATCGGCGGCGACGAGTTCGCCGTCCTCATGCCACAGACGGACGTCGACACCGCGACGATGACGACCAGAAGGCTCCTGGCGGCCGCGCTTGAGGGCTTGCCGATGGGTGAGCAGGGCCGCGCCTTCTCGTTCTCGGCGGGCGTCTCGGCGTTTCCATTCCCAAGCCCGAATGGAGCGCGCCTGTTCCGTCAGGCCGATGCGGCCCTGTACTGGTCCAAGCATCACGGTCGGACGGATGTCCAGATCTACGACTCGACTCGCCACGGCCAGTCGGGCGACGATCGGAATCTCACGGAGTTGGCAGCGGCCGTCGCGGCCGTGGCCGCGAACCGCGCCATGATCCCCGTCTATCAGCCGATTTTCTCGCTGACGACCGGGGCGGTCATCGGCCACGAGGGTCTCATCCGCCCAAGCCAGGAGTCGGGGTTTGCGGACGCCGAGGCGCTGTTCGCCGCCGCCGAGGCAACGGGGCGGACGGCAGAACTCGATGCGGTTTGCATCGACGTCGTTGCGGCAGGCACCGGCGGCCTCGGGCACGGTCGCTACCTGGCGGTCAACCTCTCGCCGCGGACCCTCGAGTCAATCGAATTCAGTGCCACGCGACTCGTGGGCTCACTGCAGCGCCATGGCATCCAGCCGACCAGCGTCATGCTCGAACTGACAGAGCGCGAGGCCGTTGAAGACATTGAGCGCCTGCGTCTGAACCTCGACGCCTGTCGGCGAGCCGGGATGCGCATTGCCGCCGATGATGTGGGGGCCGGAAATGCTGGCCTGCGGTTGCTCAGCGAGATCAAGTTTGACCTCGTGAAGATCGACCTCAGCCTCGTCCAGAGCGGTGTGCTCCGTGAATCGTCGCTGGCCGTGATGCGAGCCCTGCGTGACCTCGCGGATCGCTCGTCGGCGACGATCGTGGCCGAGGGCATCGAGACCGCCCACCAGCTGGAGGTCGTTCGAAGCCTGGGCCTCGCGGCCGGTCAGGGCTACCTGCTCGGGAGACCGTCTCGTAACCTGATCACCGAGCCCCTTGATCTCGATGACCTGATCGCGCAGGACCGTGAACGACAGCGAGAGCTCGTCGACAGCCACGATCTGCAGGCCGCGAGCTAACGTCCAGGGTACGGCGAACGGCCCGCCGTTGCCGGCCGACCGTTCCGGGTCGCGTGGTGGCGGGCGCCTAGATCGCGCTGGCGCAGTGCCTGCACTTCGACGCGTCGACCGCATTGTCCTGCTTGCAGTAGGGGCAGTTCTTGGCCGGGGCCGCGGGGGCCGCCGGGGCCTCCTTGATCATGGTCTTTCCGATCATGAATACGACGAACGCGATCACGACGAAGGTGATGATCGTGTTGACGAACGTGCCCCAGTTGATGGTCACCGCGGGGGTGTCAACACCGGCTTCCTTGAGCTTGATCACCAGGGAGTCGAAGTCGACGCCTCCGAGGAGGACCCCGATCGGCGGCATGATGATGTCGTTCACGAGGGATCCGACGACGTTGCCGAGCGCGACCCCGATGATGACGCCGACCGCGAGGGCCAGAGCATTGGTCTTCAGCAGGAATTCCTTGAATTCGGTCATCATTGGATCAGTTGCCTCCCACAAGCGCAGCGAGCGGGCCGGAGCTCGGCCTGCTCATCGATGTCTACCGGTCGAGATCAGTGCCCGACGACCTTCGGCAGTTTCTTGGCCTGTTCGATCCAGCCGGCGACGACGGTCTCCGAGGGCACGCGGCGAACGGCGTTCGGGCGCGCCGCATCGAGCTCGGCGAAGGTCTGGGCGAGGTTCTTCGCGCTGCGCTGGGCGAGCTCCGCGGGCGAATCGACCCCGGCGGCCTCGAGCAGATCCGAGTACTCGGACCCGACGCCGTTGATCCGCATGAGGTCGACGTGGTTGGTCCATTCGAGGATGAGCTTGCCGCTGATCCCGGTCATGGTCGCGACCTTGTCGCGGCTGGTGGCCGTGGCGCCCGCCATCAGCATGTCGTCGGTCGTCCTGATACCGGCTTCCTGCAGCTTCGCTGCATAGGCGGGCCCGATGCCCTCGACGTCTTCAATCTTCACGGGGTCCTCCTTCGGCGCACGCGTCGAGACAGGTGGTCACAGACTGGTCGTGTGCTAGCCCTTGTGAACGAGCCGATGCTACGCTGATTGGGGCGAGCCAATGCTAGGCTGACGCGACCATTCCGGCTCCCTGTTCGACCCCGAGGACCCATGCCTGACGCCTTCGCTGAGGCCATCCGAGCCGCCTACGAACTGCAGCCCGGCGAGCCAGCCATCGTGCTCGGGAGCGCCATGCATGACGGCGCGCTCGTCAATGAGCCGCGGGTCCAGATTCCGCTGGCGATGCTCAACCGGCATGGGCTGATCGCCGGCGCCACGGGAACCGGCAAGACCAAGACGCTCCAGGTCATGGCTGGGCAGCTGTCCCAGGCCGGCGTGCCGGTGTTCGTCGCCGACATCAAGGGCGACGTCTCCGGGATGGCGGCTCCGGGCGACGCATCGAACCCGAAGGTCCAGGAACGCTGTGCCTCGATGGCGTTCGAGTTCAAGGCTCAGGCACATCCGGTCGAGTTTCTGTCGCTGTCGGGTGCCCGGGGCGCCCAGGTGCGGGCCTCGGTGCACTCGTTCGGGCCCGTCCTCCTGGGCAAGGTCCTCGACCTGAACGCGACGCAGACGTCGATCCTGGCGCTGATCTTCAAGTACTGCGACGACAACGACCTCGCCCTGCTCAACCTCGATGACCTCGTGACGACGCTGAAATTCCTCGCCTCGGACGAGGGTAAGCCGATCCTCGCCGACTACGGCGGCATGTCCGCGGCGAGCGTCGGAGTCCTGCTTCGGTCGATCGTGGTGCTGCAGCAGTCGGGCGCCGAGATCTTCTTCGGCGAGCCGGAGTTCGACGTCCGCGACCTGCTCCGGACGACGCCCGACGGACGAGGAATCGTCTCGCTCCTCGAGCTCAGCGACGTGATGGCCCAGCCGCGCCTGTTCTCGACCTTCATGCTCTGGATGCTGGCTCAGTTGTACGAGATCCTGCCCGAGGTCGGCGACCTCCCAAAGCCCAAGCTGTGCTTCTTCTTCGACGAGGCGCACCTCCTGTTCCACGATGCGTCCGATGCCCTGATGGAGCAGATCGAACGCACCGCGCGGCTCATCCGCTCGAAGGGGGTCGGCGTGTATTTCGTCACCCAGGCCCCGACTGACGTCCCTGCCTCGGTGCTCTCCCAGCTCGGCAACCGCGTCCAGCACGCGCTCCGTGCGTTCACTCCCGACGATGCGGACGCGCTCCGCAAGACCGCGCGGACCTTCCCGATGACCGAGTTCTACGACGTCGAGCGCACGATCCCGTCGTTGGGGACGGGCGAGGCGCTCGTCACGGCGCTTTCGCCGAAGGGCATCCCGACGGCTCTTGCCGCGACCCGCCTGATCCCACCCGACTCGATGATGGCGGCGCTCGACGACGCCACGTTCCGGACGATCGCCGCCGGCAGTCTCCTGGCCACCAAGTACGGGGCCACGATCGACCCGATCAGCGCCCACGAGATCATCACCGGCCGCCTCGCGGCGGCCCGCCAGGCCGCCGAGAACGCAGCCGCGTCGGCGGCATCCGCCGCCGGGGTTCCGGCTCCGACTGCCGTCGGCGGCGGGATCATGACGCCCACGCAGCAGCGCCGGGCCATCGAGCAGCAGGCTCGCGAGATGGCCCGCGCCCAGCGCGATGCCGAGCGGGCCCGCGCCGCCCAGCGGAGGGCTGATGCGGCCGCCGCCCGTCAGCGCGATCGCATGGTCAACACCGGCGTCCGCACCGCAGGAAGGGTCCTGACCTCGAAAGCCGGCCAGAACTTCATCCGCGGCGTCTTCGGCACCCTTTTCGGTGGCGGCAAGTAGCCCGACGCGGGAAGGACGTGCAGCGTCAGGCGTTGATTGCGTGATGTCCAAACGGGTGCGCCGAGTCCTGTTCTGTCTGGTGCTCGCAAGCCTCATTGCAGGTTGCTTCGGACGCGACTTGGGCCCAGTCAGCTCAGACGGAGTCATTACAGCAATCGGAGACTGCACGTACTTTCAAGCGTCGAACGGGACCACGTACGCGATCGGTACGCAAGGTGTGCCACTGCCTTCAGGTTTCGAGCTTACGGCTGATCCGGAACCCGCGATCCTGGGCCCCGACTTGGCAGTCGTCGCAAGGGTCGGGGATCGAGTGTTCGTGACTGGGCAGGCGCCCGAGCCCGGTGGCGACACCATCTGCGTACCGCCCTTCCTTCGGGTCGGCATGATCAGGCGGGGAGTCCCTGCAAATCCCTGATCATTGGCGCTGGAGAGCTTGATGAGCTAGGTCGGTCGCGCCTCCGGAGCTGTCGACTGTCACGTGTTCGCTGCCACAGCGCTGCCGAGCCTTACGGGCGACATGCGGCACTCGGCCCGTCTCGCGCTCGTTCGCGTCTCGGCTTGCCGTGGACATCTCCGATGCCGGCTCCGGGCCAGCAGTCTGCAGCGAATGGAGTGCCCGAGGCCGGTGCGGCCGTAACGATCGGATGCAAGTTCGGCCGAACTGGTCGTCGAAGGCGCCGCGCGAGGCCGGCCGCCGCTAGATGTGATTCACGGACACGTTGTTGACCGACGGACGCCGCTGCGATTGAAGCCTTTGAATGCGGGGCATCGCGCCGTGATCGGGCTGGTTCATCAGAATCGCAC
>JAYTWS010000031.1:0-12974 GCA_043743315.1 Chloroflexota bacterium
AGACCATGCAGCTCGACCTCGAGCTTGCCGCTGAATTGCCGCGCCTCGGGATCGAACCTGAATGGAAGGCGCAGCAGCGGCTATGGGGCCACCCGTTCCACCCAATGTGCTCGTACCTGGCGAGCTTCCCCGCGGCTCTGACGCACGCGTTCATCGCGCGGTACAGCCGGCCCGGCGACGTCGTGATGGATCCGTTCGCCGGTCGCGGAACGGTGCCGCTTCAGGCGAGTGCCGAGGGACGGATCGGGGTCGGGAACGATCTCAACCCGTTCGCCCATCTCCTGACGGCATCGAAAGTTGAGCCGGCCACGCCCGCCGAGGCCCGTACCCGGGTCGCCAGACTTCAGCTTGCCTGGCCGGCGGCGGCGCCTGGGTACTTGACCCTGGCCCGAGCCATCGAGGGCGATCCCGAGCACGGTGGGCCGGATCCTGTGCCCGCAGAAGTGGCGCTCGCCTTCCACCCGACGACCTTCGCGCAGCTCCTGTATGTCCGCGATTTGCTCGACCTGAACGATCGCGTCGATCGGTTTCTGGCCGCGGCCATCACGGGCATCCTCCACGGCAAGAGCGCGTCGTACCTGTCCGATCTCATGCCCAACACCTTCAGCATGGCGCCGCGCTACGTACGTGACTACGCGGCCAGGACGGGATTCGTCTCGTCGGAACGGGACGTCTTCGCCGGCCTCTCGGCCAAGCTGGATCGCCTGTTTCGCGCTCCATTGCCGGGATCAGCGGGCCTCTCACTCCTGGGCGACGCGCGGGACGCGGGACGCCGGGCCACGACGGCCCTCCGGGCGCGTGGCCTGCCAGACCGGGTGCGTCTCGTCATGACGTCGCCGCCGTACCTGCGCGTCGTCAAGTACGGCTACTACAACTGGCTCCGCGCGTGGTTCCTCGGCTTCGACCCTCGGGCCATCGATGCCGCGCTGGACGATGCCCATCACCGCGCGCCGTATCTCGTGTTCATGCGGGAAGTCCTGCACGGCCTTCGCCCGTCGCTCACCGATGACGCGATCGTTGTGCTGGTGATCGGCGACGTGGCCACGGATCGAGGTCGCAGGATCACCTCCGGTCACCTCCTCGCTGAGCAGGTCTGGGCGGAGGCAGCAGCCCCGGAAGGCTACCGATTGGCCGGAGTCGCCCTCGACGAAGTCCACGCGCTCCGGAAGATGACGAAGCTGTGGGGCGACGAGGCCGGCCGGGCGACGCAGCTGGACCGGATCCTCGTCATCGGCGCCACCGAAGTCGGTCGTCGCCGGGCGTTGACCGGCGCATCGGTCCCGGTCGACTGGACGTGGCCACCACGGCTTCGAGGGCTGTAGGGGGTCCCGAGGGTCATAGCCGGCTGCGAGGGCCAAAGGGCGCCGCTAGAATGCGGCCATGCAGCAGATGTACCACCCCTCGGATCTGGCATCGATGGATCCGCTGGTCCTCATGAAGAACCTGGATCACGTTCGCATGACGAGCCGTCGCCTGAGCTACATCCTGCAGCAGCAGGTCCACCTGTACGTGCCCGAAGCGAACCAGCTCCGCGAGCAGATCGACCGCTATGTCGAGGCGGAGCGACAGATCGAAGGCGAGATGGCCCGGCGACGCGTCCGCGCCTGAACGACGCTGGCGAGGACCCACGGAGCGCACGGGTTCGCGAGGAGCGTCGCGGGTTCGCGGGGAGCGTCGCGGGGAGCGGGGCGGCGGCTCCCGACCCGACGAGCGCCCGGGTCACGCCCGACATTCAGGCCGAGGCTTCCGCCGCGATCCTGACGTTGCTCCGGCCTCGATCCTCGTTGACGACCGCGCTGACGAGCGCGGCGAGGGCCGGCATCTCGAAGAGCGTCAGGCCGATTCCATTCGCGGCCAGATCCTCGGCACTCCAGCCCTTGAACAGCCCGCGTCCCACCACACCGCACATCTCGTCGTACAGCTCGGGCCAGCCGACTTTCCGGCGCTGATAGCAGAACCGGACAAATTCGACCGCCTCCTCGGACGGCGCAGCGACCGGCGCGGCGCGCGCAACCATCAATCAATCTCCTCCAAATCGGGGCGCGTCTGAACTGGCGCGAGGCACGGCGAGATGGACCGTGACCCGCAGCTGCGGGTGATTACTGGGTGGCCGGCGGACCCCCTCCCTGGTTCGCTGCCGACATCGGAATGGTACGCCCGGAGCCCGTCAGACGGCTAGCGTCTTCTCCACCGTTTCGTCCACCAAGTTATCCACACGGCCCGCCACAGGGGCTGGACGGGGCCTGAAGGGGACCTGAATCCGGCGGTCTGGCTCGATTGGTCGCCCCGGCCTCCAGAGGGCCTGCAGGACCCGGAGTTCGGCTCCTCGGCTCAGCCCGCGGCTCGAGCCACGCCGAGTCCGGGTCGATGACCCAGCACCCAGCGGTGGTCCGGACCCAGCACGAGACCTTCGAACGGATCATCGGCAATGAGGAGGCAACCATCGAGATCCGCCCACTCGACGAGCGACGCACACGCGGCCGAGGCCGCGATGACCACGGAGGTCTCCTCCATGCACCCGAGAAATCGACGGAACCCGAGATCCCGGGCGCGCGCGAGCATCCGCGCCGCCGGACCTGGGCCACCCGCCTTGGCGAGCTTCACGTTGACGCCCGCGACCAGGCCGACCAGCCCGTCGAGGTCCTCGTCGGTGACGCACGACTCGTCGGCCACAATCGGCAGCGTCGAGTGTTGCTGCAGGTCGGCCATCCAGTCGAGCCGGGCCGCCGGAAACGGCTGCTCGATGAGTTCAACGCCCAGGTCGACCAGATCCGGGAGCAGCGCACGGGCCACCTCGGGGGTCCAGCCGGTGTTGGCGTCGACCCGAATCGGGCCGTCGAAGACCTCGCGAACCGCGCGCAGGGTTGCGACGTCGGCCGGCCCACCGCATTTGATCTTCAGAGCGGGAAACGCCGCCGCGCGCCGGGCCCGTTCCCGGACGACCTCGGGTTCATCCAGCCCGAGCGTGAAGTCCGTGGGCGGAATATCCGGCGAGAGACCGAGCAGGTCCCAGACCGGACGCCCCGTGACCTTGCCGACCAGATCGTGGAGCGCCGAGTCCAGCGCGCACTTGGCGCCGCCGTTCCAGCGGATCGCATCGCGCATCGCATCCCCGGCTGCGTGAAGTCCCTCCGGCGATGGATCGGGCTCCCCGATCGCGGCCAGGAGGAGCGGATAGACCGCGGCCATGGTCTCGGGCGTGTCGCCGTAGAACCGATCCGGATAGCCCTCGCCGATCCCCACGATCCCCGGGAATCGCTCGTCCTCCAGCTCGACGGCGACCGTGGTCACGAACTGGCCGGCCCCGTGCTCGGAACGGGCGATCCGGAACGGCTCCCGGAGGCGGAGCCTCAGGGTCTCGTGTCGGATTCGGAGGGTCATGCCTCGGCCCGGACGTCGTTCGCCTGGACCCACGGGAGCGCCTCGACCGCCTCGTGGATCGATGCCCACAGCGCATCACCGCCGTACCGCACCGGGTCTCCGGTTGGAAGGCCGGTCTCGCGCCCGATGTCCTCGATGACCTGGCGGGCGTCCGCATCGTCCCGGTAGAGCGAGGTGTTGAGCGCGAGCGCCACGACTCTGGAGGGCGCGACGAGACCCGCGACCGTCTCGTGGAGGCGAATGAACTCGGGCAGACTCGCGATCGGGAAGGACACGTCCGGCAGGTGGTCGAAATCGTGGTTGGCCATCCCGGCCTTGTGCACCATGACGAGGGCATGCGGCGTCGCGCCGTGGATGAGGCTCAGAGTGACGGACGAATACGCCGGGTGATCCAGCGAACCCTGGCCCTCCACGATGACCCAGTCGCCGCGCGATTCGGCCTCGCCGACCATCCACTCGACGGTGCCCTGGGCAAAGTCGCTGATGACCCGATCGATCGCCACGCCCCAGCCGTCGATCATCATGCCCGTCTGGCCAGTCGGCACGAAGACGACCTCATCGCCCGCCTGCAACGCCGACTTCCGGAGGTCGAGGGCCACCGACATCTTGCCGATCGCGCAGTCGGTCCCGACGGTCAGGATCACCCGCGAGCCCGGTCGGTGCCGCCGGCCGATCGCGGTTTCATGGCGCTCGGGCGGGCGGCGGTAGTCGACGATCCGGGCACCGGATGACGCGGCCGCGGCCGAGAACTCGGCGTCGTCCCCGAGGAAGGTGTGCAGACCGGAGTGGACATCCATGCCGGCCCCGAGCGCGGCGATGATGATCCCGCGCCAGTCTTCGGGCAGGCGCCCGCCGGTCGGTGCGATCCCGATCAGCAGGGTGTTCGGCGGGTTCGGCATGGCCAGCGCCTCGGCCAGCGTCCCGACCGCCGGGATGTCGTGGCCCGGCAGCCACTCGCTCACGTTTCGGCCGGCGATCGACGAGTCGAGCAGCGCGACGATGTCGTCGGTCCCGTACCGGATCACCCCCATCGCGGTCTTGGCGTTGTGGGCGCGGAACTGGCCCTCGGTCAGGATCAGGAGGCGGCGGCCATCAGTTGCGGTCATGCCCGGCAGTGTACGGAACGGACGCCCTGCCCATCGAGGGCGAGGGGCGCGAAACAATCAGCCATCCGCGTGTCCCGACCAGGTGGCAGCGCGGTGGCCGGAGGCTTCGCGGCAGGCCTCAGGGCGTGGCGTCGCCGCCGGGGCCGAGCCTGGCCACACCGTGCCCGGCCGGTCAGTCCGTGACATCAATACGATCGACCCGAGCACCGCGGTGAGGAGAAAGGCGACGCGGTTCAGCAGCGAGGCAGCGAGGGCGACCTCGGCCGGAAGACCGAGCTGTACGAAGACCACCGCGAGGGTTCCTTCCTGGATGCCGAGACCGTTCGGCGAGAGCGGGATCGCCAGGCTCAGCCGCGCGACAGCGAGCGCTCCGAGGATCGCAGCCGGTTGGTCGAGGACGGACCGATCGACCGCGGCGACGAGGATGAGACCGAGGAGCAGGCTCGCGGCGTGGAACACGACGCCCAGGGCGAACCCGTCGCGGAGGGCGCTCGCGAGCGCCCGCCGCGAAGGGGCATCGGACACCAGGCCCAGCCGGCCAGCGAGAACGGCAATGGGTCCTGACTGGATCCCGAAGCCCGTTGCGATGGCCACAACGAGGACGGCACTGACCGCGCCGACGAGGCCAAGAATCAGCACGAACGGCGTGAGGCCTTCGATCGGCAGGGCGAGCGCGCCGAGCGCGCCGAGGACCACGAGCGCCAGGATGCTGGTGAGCCGCTGGATCACGACGGGCCGGGCCATCCGGCCGCGCCCGGGTCCAGGGTGGGCGGCGACGACACGGTAGACGTCGGCACCGAGGTTGGCGGGCGTCACTGTCCCGAGCGCCTGCGCGGCGTAATACAGCCGAACCGTCCGGCCCCAGCCCATACGTATTCCAGCCAGCTCATCGGTCAGTCGCCGCCACGAGAGCGCGGCGACGAGGTGGATCGCGACCAGCCCGATTACCGCCGGCAGCGCCAGCCGAACGTCGACCGATGCCAGCCGCTCTCGGAGCAGTCCGAGGTCGAGCCAGAAGGCCAGCACACCGACGACCGCGAGCGCGATCGCCCATCGCGCCACCGTCACGACGCGCGGCCTCATGCGGCAGCCTGGCCCAACGCGGACGTGAGACGGGAGATCAGAGCGCCAGGTGTCGCCTCCGTCGACGACAGCGCGTGCTCGGTGAGCCAGACCTCGCACTTCTCGGCATAGGCGATCGAAACGATCGGGATTCCCGCCCGTTCGGCGAATAGCAGGCTGTGGTAGCGCATGCACACGGTGGCGGCGAGCGCCTCGAAGATGGCCAACAGCAGCGTGGGATCATCGGGGGGGACGATCACCATGATGCGCGGGCGGGCCGCTGCGAGGTCGCGGGCCATGATCTCGTCATTGTGGCTCGCAACGAACGGGTGGCGGCTCATCGGGATCAGGCAGAAGTCGACCCCGGGCAGCGAGTCGACCGCAGCAAGGACCGCCGCACGCACCCGGGCCCCCAGCCCCACGTTCACGTCGGTCAGGCACAGGCCGATGACCGGCCGCCGGTCGGGATCGAGCCCGGCCGATCGAAGCTGTTGCACGCCGCGAGGCCGCCCGGCGGATCGGATGCGCGACGAGAGATCCGGCTGGAGGACCGCGTCGATGCCAAGCGCGGCGAGCACGCGCCGTGACGCATCGTCCCGGACCACGACCGAGGTTGCGCGCGATCCGAGGGCGGCGAGGAGCTGCCTGGTCGACCAGGGCATGGCGGCGTCGGCACCGATCCCGATCAAGGACACGTCCCGGCCAGCGGCGACAGCCGCGAGTCCGACGACGGGCAGCAGCCGCCCGAGCGCTCCCATGTGCCGGCCAAACAAGCCTCCGCCGCCGATCACCAAGCCCGGGTGGTGGAGCAATGCGCCCGGCGCCGCAGCGAGTCCGATGCTCCGGACCCGGTGGACTGCGGCGGTCTCCGCAGGCAGGCGCGAGACCACCGTCACGCCGTCACGGCCGAGGAGCTCGAGGAGTCCGTCCAGCATCGCCTCATCGCCGGCGTTGCGGTACCCGTACCCGCCGACGACCAGTGTCGGCTTGACCGGAAGCCGGAAAGATGGGGCGGTCATCGCGTCGCCGGACGCGCGGCGCCGGTTCGGATCATGACCACGTAGGGTCCCGCGACGTGGACGACGTGGAAGCCGAGGCGTTCGAGCCGGTCGCGCCGGGCCTCGTAGGCGGGGTCACGACGCAGAATTGCCGCGCCCACCCCGTAATCGGCGATCAAAGCCGCGGGATCAAGGATTCGGAGCGAGGACGACGCGCCACCGGCGGTCAGGTCGGTAAGCGTCAGCGAGAGCGACGCGGCCGTGGTCCGGACGAGGAGGCCTCCGGTCGGCGTCCAGACGATCTGGCCATCCTTGACATTGAGCCGAAGCGTCGGCTTGGTCCGGCCCATCCGGGCGAACGTCACGTCGGCGATGGCACCGTGCACCTTGACATCGACCATCGCCACGCCGGTCGGAGGCCGGAACTCGAGCTCGAGCCCTCCGATCGGCAACTCGCTCTCGGCCCGAACGTCCATGCTGAACGACGTACTCCCTCGGTCGAGCCCGATCGTCTGCGTGTATTCGACCCGGCCACTAGGTCGAACCGCAGCCCAGCGGGTCGTGGCCTCGACATGTTGAGCGCTTGCCCAGTCATCGAATCCTGCGGGCGCCAACGCAGGGAGGCTGGCCAGCGTATGGCCGTTGCCGTCGAGGACCAGGCTTGAGGCCGGGACGAGACGTAACAGGTCGACGTATTCCCCGCCGTGATTCGCGGCCACCAGGAGCGTCCGAGGCTCATCTCGCGTACTCGTCTCCACCCCGTCCGTCATCGTCAGGACGAAGGACTCGTTAGCGAGGGCAAGGTTCGCGCGCATGAGCGCGGCGGCCGCGAGGCTTCGCTGCCACTCGATCGGGCGGACGGCATAGCGCACCTGGCTCGAAAACAGGGCCGACCGCCCGGTGAATCCCTCGATCCATTTGGCTTCCCGAACCGGTGCCAGGATCGCTGCTCCGGGGATGAGCCGCGCATCCGCCCATGCGGCCGCCTCGGCGAGAGCGCGGTCATCGGTCAGCCGATAGCCCCGCGCCTGACCCTGGAAATTGGCGATGCTGAACGGCGCGACGAGGGCGATCGCGAGCCCGATTGCCACCACGCCGCGTTCGCCGTTGAACCGGCGGGGCGCTCGCCGCACGAATGCGGCGCCGGCGACGCCAATGAGTCCAGCCGCCGCGATGACGAGGGGTGTCAATAGGAGTGGCACGAAGCGCGGATAGTCCGTCGAAACGCCGACCATCGCCGAATATCCGAAGGCGGCCCAGGACACGACAGTCCAGATCAATAGCACGGCGCGCGGGTCCCGGCGACCCGGAAGGCGACGGCGGACGGCGAGGCGGACAAGCCAGGCCATCAGTCCGCCGAGGCCGAGCACAACGATGGCGAGCGTCGGCGGATAGGACAGGAGCAGTTCGAACACGCGCTCCGGCCCTCGGTACGAGAGGCTTGCCGGGTTCGTCACGAACCCAAGCGAGGCGGGTGCGATCACGGCCACCCAGTAGACGCCGACGGCCGCGAACCCGACGATCAGCGGACCGACGGCCCGTAGCCACGCGACGATAGGCTCGCCCCGGCCCGGCGACGCACCGACCGCGGCGGCTGCAAGGCAGACAGGCAAGGCGATGGTCGCTGTCGGTACGTGCGTCAGGCAGGTTATGAACAGGGCGACACAGCCCGCCACCCACCAGCGTCGCCGGGAGGTCGTGGATGCGTGTGCACGGCTGAAGGCAGTCACGGCCAGGGTCAGGCCGATGATCGCCGCTGCCTGAAGGAGGCCGCCGAACGCAAGCAGTTCGAGGTACCGATCCGTGACGAGCAGTCCGAGGGCTGCCGCTACGAGCCCGGTGGTCGGGCGTCGATCGAGGGCGACGCCTGCCGCATAGAGCGCACAGCCCATTCCGAAGACGAGGATGAAGCCGATCGCGTGGAGCGCGGCCACGGGATCCCCGAACACGCCGGCCAGCAAGGCGATGGCCGAAGGCACGAGCGGCGGCACGTCGGACAGGGAGCGATAGTCCGGCGTGGCGGCGCCGGCGAAGCCGCGCGAGACCATGAGCCATTGCCCGTAGTCGCCGCTACCGATCGAGGTCGTTGCCACGAGCGAGGCGACGATGAACGCGAGACCGAGGGCGGCGACGAGCGGAATTCCGCGGGACAGATCGGGTCGATCGCGCTTCAGGGCCATCGGATACGCCGTGTTTAGTCGCCCCGCGATCACGCCGAAGCCTCGGCCGTGGAATCCACGATCGCGCCGGGGCCTTCGGCATCACGAGGCGAACGACGATCGTGGCCAACGTCCCGACGTCCAGCTCGGTCGAGCTTCCGATGGCTTGAAGTCAGGTCGAGGTAGATCCGTTCCATGTCCTCCGCCCGGTCACCCCAGCCGCGTAGTGAGCCCGATACTCGCGCCGCCCTCGACAGTTGGGCCAGGCGATCCGGATCCTCCAGCAATGCTCCGAGCGCAGCCGCCAGGCTCTCCGGGGTCGGATCGCAGATGAGGCCGTCGGTGCCGTCGTCGATGAGATCGGATGCCGCACTCAGCGGACTGCGCACGACGACCGGGACAAGGCCACACGCCTGGGCCTCGACGACGGCGATCCCGTAGCCCTCCCGAACGGAGGGGAGGACAAAGATCCGCGACGAGCGCATGAGTGCTGGAATCCGTTCGTCCGTGACGCGCCCGAGAAAGGTCACGAGGCGATCCACGCCGAGGTCCGACGCGAGCTGGATCAGGCGCGCCCGCTCCGGCCCGTCCCCGACCACCGCGCATCGGAGCTTGGGAAACCGACCGGCGAGCAGTCCGATCGCCCGGATGAGGATGTCGACCCGCTTCTCGTCGATCAGCCGGCCGAGGAACAGGACGTCCGAGATGTGGTCGTCCGTGCCGGCTCCGGACAGACGGCCAAGATCCACGCCGTTCCCGACCACGTCGATCGTGCTCCGGGCCTGTCCACCGGTGAGCATCCGCCGCGCCGTGAACGCGGAGACCGCCACTCGGCGATCGGCCAAGGGCCGCGCCGCGGACTCGGCAACCGCCGCAACACGCGCAACCGCGGTCCGATCGGGCAGGTACGTCCTCCAGTGCTCGCCCCAGTATTCATGCCACGTGGCGACGAGCGGCGTTCCCGTGATCCGTGTGGTCAGCCACACCGCGTACAGAGGCAGGTAGGGCGTCGCCGACACATCGACCACATCGGCACGAATCCTCCTGAGGACCGCGGGGACCCGGACCGCAAAGGCAAGCGCCTCGCGGATGGTCCGCTTGCCGTCGGTCCCGTAGAAGTCGCGTGGCGCTCCGACGCCGTGCAGGGTGATTCCGTCACGGACCGTCGTCGGTTCGGGGCCCCAGAACCGCCACGTCACGTAGTGGACGTCGTGCCGCTCGGCGAGGCGCGTCGCGAGCGCGTGGAACCGCTGCTCCGCACCGCCCGTGCAGTACGGGACGAGGGCGTCGTAGACGAAGACGATCCGCAGGCGAGGACGGATCTGGCCTGGGTTCAAGACGCCTGCCTAGCGGCGATCGGCGATCGCCATCGCCAGAAACCCGGCCATGCCGATGTTTGCGCCGACGATCATAAGGCTCTGGGCGAGGGCCGCAAGCTGGAGCCCGAGGTCGATCCGCGAGCCGGACGCCCATTCGATGAACAGGCCGAAATTGAGGACGAGGCCAGCGAAGAACAACGCTCCGGCAACGGCGAGCACCCGCTCGAGACTGAAGAATCGTCGATACAGACGAACCCAGGTGTCCTCCTTGAGGATGCCCCGGTCGACGCCGTAGGTCTTGGTGATCAGCCCGAAGATCAGGGCATTCGCCCCCATCGCCAGGAAGATGGATCCGGCAAAGACCGACTGCCAGGTCATCGTTCCGATCTCGATGCCAGCCGGCGCGAAGAACGAGATCGCGCTGACCGCGATGCCCATACCGACCAACGCGAGGCCGGGCAGCACGAACAGAAAATTCGGTGCCGAGAGGAGGAGGAAGCGGAGGTGCCGCCAGCCGTCCCGAACCGTGTTGAGCTTGCTCTCGCCGAGCCGCGCCGCATAGGGCGCCGGAACCTCCGCGACCTGCAATCCCTCACGGGCTGCGTTGACGATCATCTCAGAGGCCAGCTCCATGCCGCCGGAGCGGAGGCGGAGTCGCTCGTAGGCCGATCGGGTGAACGCCCGGAACCCGCTCTGGCTGTCGTCGATCCGGATCCCGATGAACCGTCGGATCATGAGGTTGATCAGGGGGCTGCCGATATATCGATGCGCCCACGGCATGGCGCCGGGCTCGATGCCACCGGCAAAGCGGTTGCCCAGGACGAGATCGAAGCCCTCGTCGAGCGGCCGGATCAGGTCATCGAGGCGACTGAAGTCGTATGTGTCATCAGCATCGCCCATCACGATGATCTCGCCTCGAGCTTCCGAGAACCCGCGCAGATACGCGTTGCCGTAGCCTCGCCGCCGCTCGCTGATGACGTGGGCCCCGGCCGCCAAGGCGAGCTCCGCCGAACCATCGGTCGATCCGTTGTCCACGACCAGGACCTCGCCGTGGATTCCCTTGGATGTGAGCCACGAGCGCGCCTTGGCGACGCAGATCGCGACGGTCTCGGCCTCGTTCAGGCAAGGCATCACGATGGACACGCGCAGCGGGGCAAGGGCAGCCGTCATGGATCCTCCGGGGATGAGAGGTCAAGGGGTATCGCCCGGCCTCGAGAGAGACCGGGCGATGGGAATGTCCGGCCCCCGAGGGGGGCCTGAGGGTCGACTACGGGCAGTCGCCGTACTCGTCGGGAAGGACGTCGCCGTGCTTCAGATGCGCGGGCAGCGCATCCGCCGAGATATTGATCTCGTGATAGCTACCGTTGCCGGTGACGTGGCAGACGTTGACCTTGTCCTGGGATCGGCCGACGGCAGTCGCCGTGCTCACCGAGACGAGGACCATGGCCGGAATGAGGGCCCCGAGCAACATGCGCCGGAACTTGACCATCGAGAACTCCTCCGTGCTGTGGATGGTGTTCCCCGACGCTAGCATCGGTCCAGGGTCCCCCTGTGAGCCCTACTTTGTGGCCATGACCGGCCCCGCCCACGCTCATGAGCCCGCAACGCGGTGACGACCCGCAACGAGCAGTGGCCCGTGGGCCGGCGAGGACGCCCTCGATCCGAGGCCGGCCCCCGGCGGCAGGCCCGGCCGGCGAGGACCCCCCGACAACGCAGAGAAGCCCGATCCGCAACATGGATCGGGCTTCGGTGTTGGTCACGGCGATACTGCGTGGGTTCAGCCGGGTCACATTCGATCCGGCTCAACCTGAACGACCAAGCTTGGTACCGCATACCGGATTCGAACCGGTGGTCTCCGCCTTGAGAGGGCGGTGTCCTGGGCCTCTAGACGAATGCGGCCTGGATCACGCGGACAGCGTGAGCGGCGGATGATACCAAAAGACCGTCAAATTGGCCCCCGTCAGAGGCGATTCAGCTCGAGAAACGCGCGGATCGAATCAGCAACCTGCTGGTAGCTGTCCTCCCCGACCACCAGCCCGTAGTGGGAGTGGGCACCGAACGGTTCGTAGGGCGCGTCGAGCCATTCCGCGATCCGCTCCCCCATCTCGACCGGCACCTGGAGATCGAGGCCGCCTCCGATCACCAGTCGCGGGACACCCGCGAGCGACGCCCGGTTGACACGGATCCCTCGCAGGACGGCGCGTCTCGCTCGGCCGGATTCGTGCGGCTTCTGGCCCATCAGGTGCTGGATTCGGAGGATGTCCCCAATCGACAGATCCCGATGGTCGCGCTGAAGGCGCTCGGGTAGCGTCTCCCACCCGATCATGGACTTGCCGTACAGCTCCGGGATGTCCCGAAGCTCGTGCCGGTGGGCCGGCAGCCGAATATCGCCCGGCGCTTCGGAGGCAATCAGCACAAGGCCCGCGAGCGGCTGGCGTTCGGCTGCCTTGAGCGCGAGCAGGCCGCCCATACCGTGTCCCACGACCACGACGCCGGGCCCGAGCCGGGCCATGACCGAAGCGACATCCTCGACGAACATCTCGAACGACAGCTCGGCCGGGTCCGCGGTCTGGCTCCAGTAATGATTGCGCAGGTTGAGGGCGTGGCCTTCCCACCCCCGTCCCGCGAAGTAGCCGAGATAGCGCTCCCACACCCAGGAACCGCCAAGCTCCCCGTGGACGAACAGGAGAGGCTTCCGCCGCGAGCGGCGTTCGGGCAGCCACGACTCGACATACATGCCCCGCTCGTCGAGTTCGATCTCATCTTTCCGAACAGGGCGACCGTTCACGGACGGGGCCTGGGCTCGGGCAAGGATGTCGTCGGGTGTCGAGTCGGGCATGCTCACCCCTCCAGCGGATTGATGACGAGGCCGGTGATGGCCTTCGGATAGATGTAGGTGCTCTTCTGGGGCATCACGTCGCCGTCGGCGGCAACTGCGAGGATATCGGC
>JAYTWS010000032.1:0-8247 GCA_043743315.1 Chloroflexota bacterium
CGACTGCACATCCGCGATGGGATAGTCCGTGCGATACCAGGAGATGGTGTCGGCGCCGGTATCGACGACCATGAACGATGCCCGGGTATCACCGTCGCGAGGCTGGCCGATGCTCCCCGGGTTGGCGAGGACGCGGCGGCCGCGGAGCTCCAGGACGGATCCATTGCCCGGGCTGATGACCTCGATCGCCCCGTCCTCTTCGATCCAGGCCAGCGGCAGATGCGTGTGCCCGTGGAGGCCGATCCGTTCGGTCAGGACCGCGAGGTTGGCCCGCGCGACCGGCATCGACGTGACGTACTCCCAGGTCGGGTCCCGGGGACTCCCATGCACGAGGAAGCAAGATCCGATCGTCATGGTCGGTGGCAGGGAGGCAAGCCACTCCCTGGTCGTTGGCGAAATCGCCGCCCGCGTCCACTCCATGGCGTGCCGTGCATCCGGGTTGAACCAGTCGATCTCGGGGCCCCCGAGGGCGGCGGCGTCGTGATTGCCCCGTACGCCGACGGCGCCGCGCTCCACCAGCCGGGCGACGACCTCATCGGGCTCCGGCCCGTAGCCAACGACGTCCCCGAGATGCCAGAGGCCATCGACGGGACCGACCGCGTCCAGGGCTGCGTCGAGGGCCGACAGGTTCGAATGAATATCCGAAAAGACCGCGAATCGCATGGTCAGCCAGCGTAGCAGGGCCGTTCCTCACCATGGCTTCCGCTTCCGCGTGGCGGGATCTCGCGGGTAACCAGCCGGCGCGCTGCCGAAGCTGGTCACGACCACTACCCCGTGGCCCGAAAGATCAGATGCCCGGGCCATCGCGTCCGGGTGCGGATGCCACCGCGGTTCGGACCCGCCGAGCGCACGAGCGGCTCGCCCTGCCGCGGCGAACTCGTCGCCGAGGTCCCCACGCTTCCAGACGACAAGGCGCCCACCCGTACGGAGGAGGGGCAACCCGAGTTCGACGAGATCGGCGAGCGAGCCGACTGCGCGTGCCGTCACCACGTCCGCGGCCCCTCGCTCCAGCGTTTCCGCTCGCGCATTGCGGACGTGGACGCGGCCATCCAGGCCCATCACGTCCACGGCGGCTCGGAGGAACGCGGCCTTCTTGCCGACTGAGTCGACGAGCGTGACCGGCCACGGCTCGAGGGCGGCAATCGGCAGTCCCGGGAACCCCGCCCCCGATCCGATGTCGATCAGGCCGTCGGAAGGGCCATCGCGGAGTACCGGGAGCGCGGCCAGGCTGTCGGCCACGTGCCGTTGGGCGATGAGGATCGGGTCCACGATCGCGGTGAGGTTGACCGCCGCGTTCCACGCCAGCATCAGGCGGACGTGGGCGGCCAATACCGTCCGAACGCCCTCGCCGAGCTCGACCCCGCATTCGCCAAGCCCTACGGCCGTGGCCTCGAGGGCGTCGACATAGCCAGACGGCAGGTCGGGCAGCGCGTCGACGCGCGTCGGGAGCGGATCTCGCTGGTTGCTCAGGCTGTCATCCCCTGACTGGGTCTTCCAGCCGCCACGAGAGCCGCCCCCGGCGGCGACGTCCGTTCGCAGCCGTGGCGCCGGTCTCTCGCGCTGTCATCGGATTCGCGGTCGGGTTTCCCCGGACCCCTCGTACAGCGCGCTCCCCGAAGCCGTTCGGTTGCGGATGATCGACGCTACGGGTCGCCATCGGCCCGGTCAACCCGGTTATCCACGGCCTCGTGATGAATTCGCTGTCACACGTGGATAACTCGTCCGTGGCCGCCGCCAGCGGCCCGTGGGGCGGGATCAGCTCGTGCCAAGAAGCACCGGGCGGGCGTCAGCCATTGCCGCACGCGACCGTGGGGCGGGGGGTCAGCCTTTCGTACTCGCGACCACCGGGCGAGGGTCAGCCCTTGCCACCTCGGACCGGCCGGCCGAGCGTTCGACGGACGACATCGACGACCTCTTCCACGAAGCGGTCGGCGTCCCCATGCTCGGCGGCCGTGCGCACGCAACCCTGCACGTGGTCCTCGAGCACGAGGATGGCGAGCGAATCGACGGCCGCGCGGAGCGCGGAGGTCTGTTGCAGAATGTCGACGCAGTATTCCTCCCGCTCGATCATCCGGGCGATGCCGCGGACCTGGCCCTCGATGCGCGCGAGGCGCCGCACGAGCTGCGCCTTGTCCTTGGAATAGCTGTGCCGGAACGTGTCGCCGGGCACGGCATGGGCGCCAGCGTGTCCCTGGGTCGTGGGCATGGCGGTCGATCAACTCCCTGCATCGATCGGCAGCAGGGGCGTGCCAATCGGTGGCGATGATACCCCCTGGGGGTATTCATCGGCAAGGCGGCGCTGAGCGCGCCGCCGTCCGGGCCGGTCGGCTACACTCCCCGTGGATGGATCCCCGCGACCCACAGCGCGCGCTTCCGGACGGGCTCAGCTGCACCGTCTGCAACGAGCCCGTCCCCGCCGACCGGATCCGGCTCCTGGCCCGCCGGGAGGATCTGACCTTCATCCAGGTCGAGTGCCATCGGTGTGGCAGCACGGCCCTCGAGTTCGTGGCTGAGCGTGGTGATGCCCGACCAGCCGCCGTCCCCGAAGTCATCTCGTCCGACGACGTCATCGCGATGCACGAATTCCTCGCGGGCTGGCAAGGTGATGTCCGAACGCTGGTGCCTGCATCGGGCGGGCTCGATGTCCCGGTCGAGCGGAGCCCGTGACCGTGACAGTCCCGCTGTCTCGGCACGACAACATTCCCGGAGGCAATCCGCCGTTCGAGCAGGTGATCCCGGTAGCCACGGTGACCGCGCCGCCTGCGCCGCCCGCGTTCGACGCGTCGGGCCGCCCGTGGCCCTTGTTTGCCCATGCCAGCGAAGCGGAGATGGCCCGGATCCTCGATTTCTACGCCGTGCGCTGGGAGTACGAACCGCGCACGTTCCCAATTCTCTGGACGTTGGATGGCGCCGTCGTCGAGAGCTTCTCGCCCGACTTCCATCTGCCTGAGCTGGATCTGTATCTCGAGATGACGACCCTCAAGCAGCGGCTTGTTCGGAAGAAGAATCGCAAGCTGCGGCGCCTCCGTGAACTCTACCCGGCGATCAACATCAAGCTGTTCTACGCCCGTGACTTCCGGGCGATGCTGCTCAAATACGGGCGCCTGGCGCTCGCCGACTCCCTGTCCGGCACGCTGGGCCAGATCTCGTCCGAGCGCATCCCTCCGGGTCCGATCGCGCCGCCTGTCCCCGCAGTGACCAGCACGGGCCGCGCGAGCGAAGATTCGACCGCGAGCCGACCTTCACGCAGTCGCAACGCCAGCCGCCGCCAGCGCGGCCGCGGCCCGTCGGTCGAGCTTGCGGATATGCTCGGCTCGGTGCATGCCGTACCCGGCCAGGGGTCGATCCCTGTCGCTCTTGCCGTCTTGACCCCTGGCGAGGAGGCCACCGACCACCGATGAGGACCCCCAGCGATCTCCTGGCCGACATCGGCGAGGTCCTGCTCGAGGAGGACCAGATCCAGGCACGGATCCTGGAGCTCGGCGCCCAGATCAGTGCCGACTACGCTGGACGAGGCCTGACTCTCGTCAGCGTGCTCAAGGGTTCCCTGCCGTTCATGGCCGATCTCATGCGCGCGATCTCGCTTCCCCTGCGCATCGACCTCATGGAGGTCAGTTCGTACGGCGGTGCCACCACCGAATCCTCGGGCCTCGTCCGGATCCTCAAGGATCTGTCCTCTTCGATCGAAGGGGAAGAGGTCCTCATCTGCGAGGACATCATCGACACCGGCCTCACCCTCAACTACCTGGTCCGCTATCTCGGTGGCAAGAAACCCGCCTCTCTGCGCATCTGCACGCTCCTGGACAAGCCCGCCCGGCGGCTGGTCGAGATACCGGTGGATTACACGGGCTTCACGATTCCTGACCAGTTCGTCGTCGGGTACGGCCTCGACTACAACGAGCTGTACCGGAACCTGCGGTTCGTGGGCGTCCTCCGCCCCGAGGTCTACACGACGCCCGAATGAACAGCCATCGTCGCCCCGTCGGGCGGGCCAGGATCCTCGCTGCTGCGGCCGCCGCGGTCATGCTCGTCGGCTGCGTCCTGCGCTGGTGGATGGTCGGCGGCGCGAACGGCCTGCCCGAGATCAGTGGCAACGCCTTCGATGGTCTTGGGATGGTCGTCTTCGTGGTGGCGCTCGTGACGATCGCCATCGTTACCCTGCCGTACGCAACCGATCGACCGGTTGCGGCCGACCGGTGGCTGTCCTATGCGATTCTTGCGGTCGTCGGCTGGCTCGCGTTCCTGATCCGGATCGTGGACCTGGCGATGATCGGCGCCCTGTCCATCCCGGCGCCGACAGCGATCTTCAGCAACGGCCCGGGCCTGTGGGTGACCGGCGTGGGGCTGGCGATGCTCGCGCGCGCGGCCTACGACATCAACAGGGCACCCGGCGGCCGCTGACGGCCAAGGCTCACCGCAGGGCGGGACTGAGGATCGCAGGAACGTCGTTGGTCCAGTCTCGACGTCTGTGGCGCGGCGCGAACCCAGCTCAGACTGTCCGGGAACGCCAACACGACCGCCTCACCCTGGGTCGGCGTTGGCTAATCCTCGCCCAGGTACGCCTTTCGCACCATCTCGTTCTTGATCAGGTCGGAGGCGACTCCGGATAGGACGACCTGGCCGGTCTGGAGCACGTACCCGCGGTTCGCGATCGTCAGCGCCTGGAGGGCATTCTGCTCGACCAGCAGGATCGTGGTGCCCTGCCCGTTGATCTCCTTGATGATCGCGAAGATCTGCTGGACGAGGATGGGCGACAGGCCCAGGGACGGTTCGTCGAGCAGGAGGAGACGAGGCTCCGACATGAGCGCTCGCGCGATTGCCAGCATCTGCTGCTCGCCACCGGACAGGGTGCCGCCAAGCTGGTGCGTTCGCTCACGAAGCCGCGGGAAGAGGCCCATCACCCGATCGAGATCGGGCTGAATCCTGGTCTGATTGCGGGTGAACGCCCCCATCATCAGGTTCTCGAGGACGGACATTCGCCCGAAGATGCGGCGGCCCTCCGGAGCGTGCCCGATGCCCTTACGCACGAGTTGGTGAGCCGCGGTCTTCGAGATGTTCTCACCCTCGAAGGCGACCGTGCCCTGACGCGGATGGAGCAAGCCGCTGATCGTCTTGAGGGTCGTCGTCTTGCCCGCGCCATTGGCACCGATGAGCGTGACGATCTCGCCTTGGGCAACGGTGAGCGAGACGCCCTGGAGGGCGTGAATGTTGCCGTAGTACGTGTTCACATCGTCCAGCGCGAGCATCGGCTGAACGCCGTCCCTAGTCTCGCCGGCAGCGTTCATTCGGCGGGTGCCCCGAGATAGGCTTCGATGACCTTTGGGTCTCGCCGTATCTCTTCGGGCGTCCCTTCGGCGATCTTCTCGCCATGGTCGAGAACGGTTACTCGGTCGCTGATGCCCATGACCACCCTCATGTCGTGCTCAATGAGCAGGATCGTCAGGCCGAGGTCCGAGCGAAGGCGTCCGATTAGATCGGTCAAGCCCTTGGTCTCGTTCGGGTTCATCCCGGCCGTCGGTTCGTCGAGCAGGAGCAGGACGGGTTCCGAGGCAATGGCCCGTGCAATCTCCAGGCGACGCTGGTCCCCGTAGGGAAGGTTCTTGGCGAGCCCGTCGCCCTCGCCTGCGAGCCCGACAAGCGCGAGAAGCTCCTCCGCCTTGACCCGCGATGATCGTTCCTCGGCGCGATTGCGTGGGGTGGATAGCAGGGCGTCGATCCAGCTGGCCGTGAGGCGCGAGTGCATCCCCACGAGGACATTCTCGAGGACCGTCATGTTCGGAAAGAGCCGGATGTTCTGGAAGGTGCGACCCAATCCCGCCACGACCATGTCGTTGGGTCGGGCACTCCGGAAGATCCCGAATCGGCCGAGCAAGCGTTGGTAGGCCGGGCCTCTGGCGACCCCGGTGACGACACCGACGAGCAGGGTCAGGATGGTCGCCAGGATCCCGAGAACGACGATCGCCTGCGCGATTCCGGACAGGCTCAAGAGCACCGTCACGGCAGCGAGGATCCCGGGGACGGCCAGCCACAGGAACGGCTCCAGCCATGCCCGTTTCGCGTGCGCGATCATCGTTTTTCCATGGAATTCGATCCGCCCGGCCGACGGGTCGTAGATCCCGGCAATGACGTTGAAGAAGGTCGTCTTGCCGGCGCCGTTGGGCCCGATGAGGCTCACGATGCTCTTTGCGGGGATCGAGAAGTCGATGGCGTTGACGGCGACCAGGCCACCGAATCGCTTCGTGACCTTGTCGGCGCGGAGGACTTCGGACGTCTCGGTCATCGGTCGTGCCCCGGTACGTCCTCGGCGGCGGCTTCGCCGAACGACTCGGTGGCCCCCGGCGCTTCGCCAAGAGCGCCGATCACGGCTGGCCCGTCAATGAACACCCCCGCCATCTCGTCACCGACATGCAGCTCACGTCGGCGTCGCTGGCTTGGGAACAGGCCCTCCGGTCGGAACAACATCATGAGGACGAGCGCGAGGCCGAACAGCAGGAACTGGTAATCGGTGAAGTCGATGTCCCTGAGAATCGGGATCCCGAGCCCTTCGACCATCTTGTTGAGCTGCTTGAGCCCCTGGATCTGGAGCAAGTAGACGAGGAACGCGCCGGCGGCAACACCCCAGATGTTGCCCATCCCGCCCAGGATGACCATGGCCAGCACGATGAATGAGACGGCGAACAGGAATTGTTCCGGCGAAACGATCGTGAGCTTGGAGGCGTTGAAGACGCCTGCAAAGCCGGCGGTGGTGGCTCCGATGGCGAACGCGAGCAGCTTGGTCGTGACCGTGTTGATGCCGTTCGCCGCCGCCGCCAGTTCGTCCTCGCGGATGGCATTCCATGCTCGGCCGATGCGCGAATCCTGCATCCGGTAGAGCAACACCATGGCGACAGTCACGACACCGACCATGAGGATGTAGTAGGCGAACGGCGAGAGGGCCGTGAACTCGCCGAGGAACGGCAGCGGTTCCGGACGGAAGATTCCGCCGATTCCGTTCGTCCCTTCGGTCCACTTTTCGAGGTTGAGGAAGACGATCGGCACGATCTCCCCGAACCCGAGTGTCATGATCGCCAGGTAGTCGCCACGCAGGCGCAGCGTGGGCGCTCCAAGAGCGATCCCGAAGACCGCGGCCACTGCCGCACCCACGACGAGCATCGGCAAGAACGGCAGATCCGTCTGAGCGAACGGCGAGTTTGAGTAGGCGTAGGTGTACGCACCGATCGCGAAAAACGCGGCATAGCCGAGGTCCAGTAGCCCGGCCAGCCCGACCACGACGTTGAGTCCCATGGCCAGCAGGACGTAGACGCCGGCATTGGCAAAGACGTCGTACCAGGGAGCGACGCGGTCGATCCACGATAGCGGCGGCACATAGGGCAGCAGGATCATCAGAACGGTGATGAGCAGCATCGAGACGACGATGGTCGTGGACCGGTGCCGTGTGGCGAAGGCGGTAAGCCTCGCGCGCGGCGACGGCAGGGTTGCGGGTCGTCCAGCGATCGTGGCCGTCACGCCCGATCTCCCGAGGCCTGCCCGAGGATGCCGGTCGGTTTGAAGATCAGGACGAACGTGAGGATCGCAAACACGAGGAACTCCGACCAGCGCGAGTAGCCCAGCGCGGCGGAGAAGTTCTCGATGAACCCGATGATGAACCCACCGATGACCGCACCTGTGATGTTGCCGATCCCGCCGAGGACGGCCGCCGTGAACGCCTTCAAGCCGGAGTTGAAGCCGAGGTCGAAGCGCACGAACCCAAACCGGAGACCCCAAACCACGCCGGCCGCCGCCGCCAGCATGCCGCCGATCAGGAAGGTCAGGGCGATCGTCTGGTTGGCGTCGACGCCCATGAGCGCCGAGGCCTCGCGGTCCTGAGCCGTCGCCCGCATCGCTCGTCCCAGGCGGGTTCGACTGACGAACGCCTGAAGTCCAAGCATCAGGACGATCGAGACGACGAAGATGAAGATCGAGAGGACCGAGATCGAGGCGCCACCCACGGGGATCTGCCACTCAAGCGGGAAGATCTGGGGAGACTTTCGGTCGCCCGACCCAGCGATGACCAGGGCGAGGTTCTGCAGGATGAACGAGACGCCCACCGCCGTGATGAGGGGGGCCAGCCGGGGGGCATTGCGCAACGGTCGATAGACGAGGCGCTCAATGCTCACGTTGAGGAGGCCGATGATCGGCATCGAGAAGGCCAACGCCCCGAGCAGAAGGAGAACGAGGGGAAGGACGTCCGTGACTGACGCATTGTGG
>JAYTWS010000033.1:0-8423 GCA_043743315.1 Chloroflexota bacterium
ATCGCCGAGATCCGGATGTCCACGCCATCTGCCCGGGCATAGGTCGCGACGGTCGGGTTCGCCCCGCGCTCAAGGAGGACCCCGAGCCGCTCGGCGATCGCGGATTCACCGAGGCCCGTGGTCCTGAGGGTGACCGTTGCGGTCGTAACGCCGAGTCCGCGGGCGCGGAGCCGTGGGAGCACCCAGTCCGACCACATCGGCCGAAGCTCGCGGGGCGGTCCAGGGAGGGCGACCATCACCCGGCCGTCGGGGCGTTCGACCCACCATCCCGGGGCGGTTCCGTTGTCATTTGGGATGGGCGTCGCCGAAGGCAGGACCCAGGCCTGTTTGAGGTTCGCCGCCGGGAACGAGATCCCCCGTCGCTCGAAGAGGCCACGTAGCCAGGCCTCGAGATCCGGGTCGACCGACGGCGTCTCGCCGATCGCCGCAGCGATCGATTCGCGGGTCAGGTCATCAGGCGTCGGCCCGAGGCCACCGGTCGAGACCACGAGATCGGCTCGTCCGATTGCGGCTCTGAACGCGTCGCGAACGACCGGCAGGTCGTCGGGCAGGGCGGTCATCCGCAGGACCTCCACGCCCTCCGTGGTCAGGAAACCGGCGAGTTCGCCGCTGTTCGTGTCCCGTGTCTCGCCGACCGTGAGTTCGGAGCCGATGGACAGGAGTTCGGCTCGCAGGATCGTTCGCATCCGGGCGATGGTATCGCCGCCCGCGCGATCCGAGGCGCCGGAGCGATCCGAGGCGCCGGCGCGATCCGGCACGGGCGGTTGGTATGATCGGACTGCGCGGTCCCGTCGGCGGCGCTACATGGAGACCACGTGGATCCCATCCAGGAACCGATGAACCAGGGCGCCGCTCCGGGTTCCGCCCGCGAGCCCAAGGGCCTGCGCGACCAGATCGGCGCAGTCCGGGACGCCGTGATGCGACTCCTCAACGCCCACATCAACCTCGCCCGCACCGAGGCCAGCGAGATCGGCGCGGAGATCGGCCGTGCGGCCCTGCTCGCCGGCACGGCCTTCGGGGCGCTGTTCGTGCTCGGGCTGCTGGTGCCAATTGGCGGGATGCTCTTCCTGGCGGACTGGCTCCTCGGATCGATGGGCTGGGGCGTGCTCCTCGGCGTGCTGCTGCTGCTGGACGTGGCCCTGATCACCGTGCTGGTCGGGCTCGGGGTCTCCGGGTCCCGCATCGGACGCGATTTTCTGGTCGCCGTGCTTGCCGCGTCCGTCGTGACGATCCTCCTCGTCAAGTTCATCGCGGGGCCGCAGATCTCGGCCGCGCTCGGACTCACGACGCTGTACGTGGCGTGGCCGATCCTGATGGGTCTCGGCACCGCGCGAAGCGGCGTCGATATGGATGCCCTCAAGGCCCGCTTCTATCCGTCCCAGACCATCGAGACCACGAAGGAGACCATCGAGTGGGTGCGCGAACGAACGCCGCTCGGACGGAAGTCCTAGCCGCCCGGGACGTGCTCGAACAGGAGGTCGTTCGCCTCGAGGCCGCCGGGCGCGCTGCGGTCGATGTCCCGACCCGTCTGCGCAACGATCCGTTGAAGGTCGGTGGAGCGGCGGCTGGCGCCGCGTTCCTGATTCTCGGCGGGCCGAGGCGGGTTCTGGGCGGCGCACGCCGGGCGATCTTTGGGGCTCCGAAGCCGATGCCGAAGTCGATGCTCCCGGACGAGATCGAGGCGGTCCTGCGGACGCTCGGCCCCGATGGCGACAAGGTCCGCGGCGCGCTGGAGCGTGAGTTCAGGCGGTTCCTGGCTTCGCGCGCCCCCCAGCGTCGGGACGCGGATGTGGTCGGGCTGGCTGGTGGGCTCATCGCCAACGCGCTGCGCCCCGCCTCGGTCCGGGCCGGTCGCGAGTTCGCCGAGCGGCTGTTCGCTCCCGATGGCCCATCATTCGGCGATGGACTGCGCAAGGCTCGGGCGCGCATGGATGCGAGCACGGCCAAGGGCAAGCCGAAGCCGTAGTGGCGGCTGCGACGCGGACGGATCCGGTTTCGGTTCCAGGTCCCGCCGCGTGACGGTATCCTCGAGCGGGCGAGTGGCGAAATGGCAGACGCGCCGGCCTTAGGAGCCGGTGTCCCGTGAGGGACGTAAGGGTTCGAGTCCCTTCTTGCCCACAAGCTCGGTCGCTGATCCAGGTCTGTGGCCGACCGACAAGCTCGGTCGCTGATCCGGCTCGATGGCCTCGGCCCTCGCACGGCGCCGGCCCCCACCCAGCCCGCGGCCTGCCCGGCCGGCCCCCCTATACTTCACGACGATGAACAGCACGATCACCCCCGCTCCCAGAAGTTCCGTGGCGGTTCGGTTCGAACTCCCTCCGGAGCAGTTGACCAGCGCCCTCGACGAGGCGGTGCGTCACATCGCGAAGCGCACCCGCATCCCCGGCTTCCGTCCGGGAAAGGCGCCCCGGGCCGTCGTGGAGCGCTCCGTCGGTGCGCCGGCGATCCTCGATGAGGCGCTCGACCACCTCGTCCAGCGTGCCTACCGGGACGCCCTGATCGAGCACGATCTGACCCCGCTGAACAACGCCGACATCGAGATCGAGCAGGCGGAGGAAGGCAAGCTCGTCATCTTCACGGCCACCGTCCAGGTTCGACCCGAGGTCAGGCTCGGCGATTACCGCGACTTCAAGTTCATGCCCGAGATCGAGACGATCGATGGGGCCAAGGTCGACAAGGTCCTCGAGGAGCTGGCCGACCAGAACGCGACGCTCGCCCCGGTCGAGGATCGCGGCGCCCAGAACGGCGACTACGCGGTGATCGGCTATGTCGGAACGCGCGACGGCGCGCCATTCGACGGGGGGTCATCGGATCGGATGCCGCTGATCCTCGGCGAGGAGCGCCTCATCCCCGGGTTCGAAGCCAACCTCCTGGACCTGAAGCCCGGCGAATCGGCAGGCTTCGACATCACCTTTCCGGATGACTACGCGGAGTCGACGCTCGCCGGCCAGGTCGCGCACTTTGCGGTCGACATGCGTGAGCTCCGGGTCAAGGTGCTGCCGACCGTGGACGACGAGTTCGCGCGGTCGATGGGCGCCTACGAGGATCTGGCGGCCCTGCGGGCCGAGATTCAGGTCCGGCTCGGGCACAACGCGCTCGATCGGGCTCGCCACGAGTTCTCCGACAAGATCATCGAGTACGCCGTAGCGAACGCGACTCTCGAGCTGCCCGACATCCTGGTCGACCAGGAAGTGGAGGTGATGCACGACGAGTTCCGCGGGACGCTGGCTCGGCAGGGGATCACCGAGGAGGCCTACCTCAAGGTCGTCGAGAAGACCGATGCTGGCCTGCATACCGAATTCCGGCCGAACGCCGAGAAGCGCGTCCGGGTCCTCCTGGTGCTCTCGAAGATCGCCGAGGCCGAGAGCGTCGTGATCAGTGACTCCGACGTCGAGGCCGAGGTCGCGCGCAGTCGAGAGCGGTATGCACGGGACAAGAAGACCCTGGCCTACTTCGAGTCGGCCCGCGGGCGCAACTTCATCCGGAGCACGCTCCGGCGCAGCCGCGTCGTCGAGCAGCTCGTGGATGCCTGGCTCGTCGCCCATCCGGACCATCCAGTGTTACCGCACCTCGAAGACGTGCCGGGCATGGACGCGAGGTCGGCCGAAGCCAACGCCGCCATCGACGCCACCGACCCCGGCTCAGTCCTCGAGACCGAGCCGACCCCGGCCGCGGCCGGCTGACCATCGTTCCCACGTTGCGACAGGAGCCAACCATGCTCGTACCCATGGTGATTGAGTCCTCCAGCCGGGGGGAACGCGCCTATGACATCTACTCGCGGCTCCTCAAGGAGCGAATCATCTTCATCGGCGACGTGATCGAGGATCACCTGGCGAATCTCGTGATCGCTCAGCTGCTGTTCCTCGAATCCGAAGATCCCGAGAAGGACATCAGCCTGTACGTGAACTCGCCCGGCGGCGTCGTGACCGCAGGCCTCGCGATCTACGACACCATGCAGTACCTTCGAGCCCCGGTCAGCACGATCTGTCTCGGGCAAGCTGCGTCCATGGCAGCGGTGTTGCTGGCGGCGGGAGCGAAGGGCAAGCGATATGCCCTGCCCCATAGCCGGATCATGATTCACCAGGGTTCGGGCGGCTTCCGGGGCAACGCGCCGGACGCCGTGATCCAGATGCGCGAGTGGGAACACCTGGTCCAGTTGAACCACGAAATCCTCGCCCGTCATACGGGCCAGACGGTCGAGAAGATCGTCAGCGACACGGACCGCGACCGGTTCATGTCGCCCGAAGAGGCAAGGGACTATGGCATCATCGATGCCGTCTACAGCGCCCAGGGGGCGTCGCTGATCTCGCAGGCCCACGATGCCGGACTCGCCGGCGGCGAGCGTAGCAAGGTTGCCGACATCGCCGCGCCGGAGACGAAGAAGTCGAAGGGCTGATCCCGACGCCGGGCCGGGGCACCTTCCGACCGATGCACGAGGCATTTGCGTGAGCACAACCAGCAGCAGCACCAAGGGTCCAAAGGTCCCGTATCGGTGCTCGTTCTGTGGCAAGAGCCAGGAGCAGGTCCGCAAGCTCATCGCGGGGCAGGGCGTGTACATCTGCGACGAGTGCATCAACCTGTGCCAGGAGATCATCGACGAGGAGCTGCTCGACCAGCCCAAGGTCAAGTCGGCCGTCACGAAACTCCCGAATCCCCGCCAGTTGACCTTCTCGCTCGATCAGTACGTGATCAGCCAGGAGAAGGCCAAAAAGGTCCTGTCAGTGGCGGTCTACAACCATTACAAACGGGTCAACGCTGGCCACGCGATCGATGAGGTCGAACTCCAGAAGTCGAATGTCCTCCTGGTGGGGCCGACCGGATCCGGCAAGACGCTGCTGGCGCAGACGCTCGCCCGCGTGCTCGACGTCCCGTTCTGCATCGCGGACGCCACGTCGCTGACCGAGGCGGGGTATGTCGGCGAGGACGTCGAGAACATCCTGCTCCGCCTGATCCAGGCCGCCGATTTCGATGTCGCCCGGGCGCAGCGCGGGATCATCTACATCGACGAGATCGACAAGATTGCGCGCAAGGCCGACAACCCATCGATCACCCGCGATGTGTCGGGCGAGGGCGTCCAGCAGGCACTGCTGAAGATCCTCGAGGGAACGGTCGCAAACGTCCCGCCCCAGGGCGGACGAAAGCACCCCCACCAGGACTTCATCCAGATCGATACCACGAACGTGCTGTTCATCTGCGGCGGCGCCTTCGACGGGCTCGAGAAGATCGTCGAGGAGCGGGTCGGCAAGCGGGCCATCGGCTTCGGGTCCGAGGCCGCGCCGTCGGCCGCCGAACGCGGACGCCTGCTCGACAAGCTGATGCCCGAGGATCTGCTCAAGTACGGCCTGATCCCGGAATTCATCGGCCGGCTGCCGGTCATCGTCACCCTCGCCGCGCTGACCGCCGATGACCTCGTCCGTGTGCTCGTGGAACCGAAGAACGCCGTTGCACGGCAGTTCCAGCGGTTCCTGTCGCTCGACAAAGTCGAGCTCGTCTTCACGCCGGGCGCGCTTCGCGCCGCTGCCGATGTCGCCCTCGATCGCAAGACCGGCGCCCGCGCGCTTCGGTCAATCGTCGAAGAGGCACTGCTCGAGGTGATGTTCGACATTCCGGAGCGCACCGACATCCGGAAGTGCATCATCACCGAGGAGACGATCCGCGATCGCCGGATGCCCCTCCTCCTGACCAAGTCCGACGTGGACAAAGGCGTCGACGAGACGAACTACGAGGAATGGCTGGCCGAGCAGGGCGCCAGCGCCTGACGTCGCCGGGTGCGGCGCTGCGTGCCGCGCGGCGGGGGAATTGCCGCCGCCCGGGCTGCGCCGCGTGCGAATGGCCGCCGCCAGCGCGTCCTGCCCGCGGATCTCCGTGATACGTGCGAATGGCCGCGCCGCGCCGCGCCGCGCGCGGTCCCGCGCGTGCCGCGCCGCGCCGCGCCGCGTGCCGGGCTACGCCGCGTGCCGCGTTACGCCGCATGCCGCCCCGCATGCCGCGCCGCGTCCCGCGCGCCTGGCTGCGCCGCGCCGTCGCCGCGTGCCGCGCTCCTTTCGCGAATCGCTCGACGGCATCGAAGTCGAGTGTCGTGCACCTTACGAACGTGCCGAGCCGTCGGGCCCTGCTCGCCTGCTCAGCCTGAGCCAGGCCCCGGTGGCTTCGAGGTGGCTCGGCGAGGCCTGTCGACTCGACTTCGATGCCGGTACGCGATTCCCGACAGGAACCATCGACCGGCGATCGGTCCGACGGGATCGCGAAGCCAACGACGGACCGCCCGGCCTTCGAGCGGGAAGAGTCGGACCAGCACGGGCGTGGATTCGAAGCGCCGACGGAGCGCCGCGTTCTCTGGCATGACGATGACGCGACCAAGGGATGCCGCTCGCCAACCCTCACGCCGCGCAACGATGCCTGGCGCCAGCCGAGCCTTCTCGTCGAGCTTCCGACCAACCTGCTCGGCCGAAGGCAGGTCCGTTTTGACCTCGACCACGAGCGCCGCGCGGCGCTCGGCACGCAACGCGAGGAGATCGATCGAGCCCCGCTCGCCGTACTCCGAGTAGGTGACCTCGACCGCGACGGTCCAGCCGAGAGACTCGAGCGTCAGGGCGACGGCAGCGACCGCCTCGGCATGCGCCTCATCGATGAGGCGTTCCATCTGGGCGCCGCGCCATCGAGGGTCCATCTCGATCCGCGCCTCGACTCCGGCGAAGAGCCGCCGCAAGCGCGCAATCGACATGCCCCCCCAGGTGCCCGGCCTCGACCCGCGATACGACGGACTGAGACATACCGACCCGTTGGGCGAGCTCGTGCTGCGCCCAGCCATGGCGCCGCCGGAGCGCACGCAGGATCTGGCCCGTTACGAGGTCGTTCATCTGGAGATCGTGACGCCGCTCCCTCACTCGGCGATCATTCGCGGATGGACCACGAAGATCACGTCGCGTTGATCCGGGCCGGCGTCGAAGGCGCGGGCCTGCGGTGGCTCGAGCTCGGGTCGGGCGATGGCGCATTCACGCTCGCTCTCGCGGATACCCTCGGTTCTGGCGCGGAGATCCTGGCCTGCGACCTGGACGCGCGGGTGTTGCGAAACCTCACGGCACGAGTGCAACAGGCATTCCCAAGGGCGCGTGTCGAGACGCGTGCGTTCGACTTCACGGAGGCTATCCCCAACGGTCCCTTCGACGGTGTGCTGGCCGCCAACAGCCTTCACTTCGTTCGCGACCGCGATGCGACGCTCCGCGCGATCCGCCTGGCGCTCGTGCCAGGGGGCAGGTTCGTGGTGGTGGAATACGATGCGGACAAGGGAAATCCATGGGTCCCGCACCCCTTCTCGTTCGAAACGTGGCGTCGCGAGGCTGTCGCTGCCGGATATGGGGAGCCCCGACTCCTGCACCGCGTTCCGAGCCGCTTTCTCAGCGGAATCTATGGAGCCGTGGCGTCCGCCCCCGGACTCGCCGGCGGGCGGTAGGATCGGCGGATGTATCAGCCCACTCACCGCAGGTTCGGGGTGTCAGACCCTGCGGCCCTTCTCGGCGAGATCACGGCCGCGGCCCCGGCGACACTCGTGACCATGGGCCCGGACGGCTTCTGGACCTCGGTGGTGCCGATGATCTTCGACCCGACCGTCGGCACCAACGGCGTCCTCCGCGGTCATCTCGCGCGTCCGAACCCGCAGTGGACGTCGGCATCGGACGGCGCCGGAGGGCAGGCAGAGGCCTGGGACGGCGCCCGAGCGCAGGCCGAGGCCGGCGAAGGAGCATGGGCCGGGGCCGAGGTGTGGGAGGAGGCCGGCGCCGGAGCGCAGGCCGAGGCCTGGGACGGCGCCGGCGCGCAGGCCGAGGCCCGGGACGGCAAAGGAGCCCGGGCCGGGGCCCGAGCCCGGGCCGGGGCCGATCCCGGCGAAGGAGCATGGGCCGAGGCCGGCGAAGGAACCCCTGCGATCGCCATCGTCCACGGCCCGGACGCGTACATCAGCCCGGCATGGTACGAGGAGAAGACTCGAACGGGCCGGGTCGTGCCCACCTGGAACTACGTGGTGGTCGTCGCCCATGGAACCCTGACCGTCCACGACGACGCAGACTGGCTCCGGACCCACGTCCGGGCACTGGTGGATCGCCATGAGGCCATGCGTCCCGAGCCGTGGTCCGTCGATGATGCACCGGCGGGCTACATCGACGGCCAGGTCCGAGGCATCGTGGGATTCGAACTCAAGATCGAACGCATCGAGGCCAAGCGCAAACTCAGCCAGAACCGCTCGCCGGCCGACGTCGCCGGGGTGATTGCGGCGCTCGACGAGGGCACCACGACGGAGCGCGCGGTCGCCGAGGCGATGCGTCAGCCTGTCGAAGCCGAGTGACTCTGTCAGGTCAACTGCCGAGTGATTCTGTCAGTCGTTGCTCGAGCTTGCTGCCGGGTGTGACCCGCTTCCAGGGATGATC
>JAYTWS010000034.1:0-15106 GCA_043743315.1 Chloroflexota bacterium
TCCGTGGTCAGCCGTGCCGTGTCGGCTCGAAGCACGCTGCCGGTCCTGGCCAACGTGCTGCTCCGGACCGAGGATGCCGGCCTCAAGCTGACCGCGACCAACCTCGAGATCGGGATCACCTACTGGGTGCCCGGCAAGATCGAGTCGGACGGCGCCACCACCGTGCCGGCCAAACTCCTGACCGACCTCGTGAACTCCCTCCAGGGCGGCGATCGCATCGACCTTGAGCTCGGGGCGGGGGAAACGCTCGACCTGCGCTGCGGGCGGTTCGAGTCGCATCTCAAGGGCATCGATGCCGAGGAGTTTCCGGCGATCCAGACGACCGGCGAGCGACCGACCACGCGAATCGCCCAGAAGGTGCTGAAGCGCGCCCTCGAAGAAACCGCTTTCGCCGCGGCGAGTGACGAGGCACGACCGATCCTGACCGGCGTGCTCTGCCGGTTCGAAGGCGAGACCCTCACCCTGGCGGCCGCCGATAACTACCGGATCGCGGTGAAGACGATCCCGGTCCTCGATTCTGTGGCCGAGACGAGCGTCGTCGTGCCGGCTCGTGCGCTGACCGAGCTCATGCGGGTCCTGGCCGACAGCGACGATCCGGTCGAGATCGTCCTTGCCCAGGCGCGCAACCAGATCCTCTTCCATCTCGAAGGCGTCGACCTGGTCAGCCGTCTGATCGACGGTCAGTTCCCGAACTACCAGTCGGTCATGCCGCAGGCCCATACGACCCGCGCAATCCTCGATCGGGAGGAACTGTTGCGGGCCGTACGTCCGGCGGCCCTGATCGCCCACGAGTCGGCGAACATCGTGAAACTGCAGATCGGGGGCGACGGGGAGCCCGGGATCACCGTCAGCGCGAACGCCGAGATCGGCGACCACGTCGGCCAGGTCGAGGCCAGCGTCGAGGGAGATGGCACGACGATCGCGTTCAACGCCAAGTACCTCGCCGACGTCCTGACCAACGTCAACGCGGACCAGTTCGCGCTCGAGCTCCAGGGCCCATTGGCGCCCGGCGTCTTCAAGCCGATCGGCGACGACCACTACGTCCACGTGGTCATGCCGGTCCGCACGACCTCCTAGAGGCCGTCACGCTCTCGTCCATCCGACTGACCGACCTTCGGGGATACGCGGAGCTGGGCGTCCGGTTCGGGGCCGGCCCACAGCTCCTGTGGGGCCCGAATGCGGCCGGCAAGACCAGCCTTCTCGAGGCGATCGTGCTCCTGGCCTGGGGACACTCCCACCGAACGACGACGGATGTCGAGCTCATCCGCTGGGGCGCGGATGTGACCCGGATCGAGGGCGTCGTCGGATCAGACGAGCTGGACCTGACCCTCGTGCGGCCAGGCAGTGCCCAGGCCCTCGGCGGATCTCGCAAGCGCATCCGGGTGAACGGCGTCCCGCGCCGCGCCGCATCGCTCGCCGGCACGCTCCGGGTCGTGATGTTCGCCCCCGAGGAAATGCTCCTCGTCGCGGGCTCGCCGTCCCTGCGCCGGGCCGCGCTGGATCGGATCGCCGCGGGCAGGTTCCCTGTCTACACCGCTGCTCTGGCGACGTATACCCGGGCGCTCCAGCAGCGGAACGGCCTGCTCCGTGCCATCCGCGAGGAAACCGCGGACCGGTCCCAGCTCCGCTACTGGGACAAGCCCTTTCTCGATGCCGGCGGGGAGGTCGTGGCTCTTCGTCTCCGCGTGCTCGAAGACCTCGCGACGCCTTTCGCAGCGGCCCATGCCGAGATCGCGCCAGATGAGGCCGCCCGCGCCGGGCTCGGGATCCGGTACGAGACGAATGCGCCCGCGCGGGCCGGCGAATCGCCCCGTGACGCCCTCGAGCGACGCCTTGCCGAAACGGCAGACAAGGAGGCCTGGAACGGGACGACCCTCATCGGGCCGCATCGGGACGACCTGGTCTTCTTGCTCGGCGATCGGGACCTGGCCGGCTTCGCGTCCCGCGGCCAGCAACGCACCGCCATCCTGGCTTTCAAACTCGCCGAACTCGACCTCCTGACTGCCCTGGACGGGCGCCCTCCGCTCCTCCTTCTCGATGACGTCTTCTCCGAGCTCGATCCTGACCGTCGCTCGCACCTCGTCCGGCGGATCGCCGCGCTGCCCCAGGCATTCGTGACCACGACGACGCTCGACGATCTTGACGCCGGCCTTCTCGAGATCGCCGACACCTGGCGGGTCGATGCCAACCCCGAGGCTACCGGCCCGGGCACGGTCGGCGCCACCCTCCTCGGGCCGAGCCGGGCAGGCGCCGTTCCGACCCCGCGCGTCGGGGCCGACGCCCGATGACCGACGAGCGCGAGCGCCGGCGCCGGCGCCCGATGTCCCGGATCGGCGACTTGATCCCGGCCGCTGCCGCGCACCTGGGACTGACCGATGAGCTGCGTCGTGCGCGGATGGTGGCAACGTTCGATGCGCTCGTGGCCGAGCGCGCACCGGCCGCCCACGGCGCCTGCCGCGCTCTACGGCTCGACGGCACGATCCTCGTGGTCGAAGCCGACGCTCCGATCGTGGCGCAGGAGCTCCGACTCCGGTCGATGACCCTCGTCGCCGCCTTTCGCCTGGCACCCGCCGGCGCCGATATCACCGAGCTGCGCGTCACGATTCGCGCCCGGAGCCCGTCTCGCTGAGGCCGATCCCGATCGCGCTCATGCGATAATCCCCGCCCGGCGAACCGCCACCAACCCCGCCAGAGGCGTGCATGGCCCTCCGATTCCAGATGAAGCTCGGCATCCTTGCCGATCAGGATCGCCACCTCGAATCGCCGGATACGGTCGTGGTCGTGGAGCCGACGGTCGGATCCCGCGCCCGCTCCAAGGGCCAGCTCTACCTGCTGGTCACCTCGATGGTGCCCGGTCCGCGGGCCCGGGAGGCCACGAAGCTCGTCGCCGACGTCATCCGACACGAGTACTACTACGACGAGTCGGCAGGGATCCGGGTCTGCCTGATCAAGGCGATCCTGGCTGCCAACAAGCGCCTCGGGCATGCCCGCGAGCGAACCGCCCTTGGGGCGGGCGGAGTCGCCGGGGCCGGTGCCGCGGCGCCGATCGGGGTCGCGATCGCCGTCGTTCGGGACCACGAGCTGTACGTTGCCACCGTGGGGCCCGCGGAGGCCTACCTGAGCCGCGGCGCGCGCCTGAGCACCCTACCGGACCCGGATCGCGAGCGCGGGCTTCCGGCGGCCGAACTGGAGCCCGACGTCTGGCGTGGCGAGATCGGAATCGGGGATCAGCTGGTCCTCATCTCCCCCAACCTCATGGAGCGACTCGGGCCGGACGAGCTCAAGGACGCCCTCGTGACCCTTCATCCACAACCCGCGATCGAGCACCTCGTCAGGCGATTCGCCGAGGTCGGGGGTCGTGGCAGCGACGGCGGGCTCGTGCTGGAGGTCGCGGAACTGTCTGCCGTCCGATCCGGGCGGATCCTGGTGGCGGTGAAGCCGCCTGAGCCGCTGGCCGGCCTCCCGGATCGATCGCCGATCCCACTCGCCGACACCGTCAGCGGGGGTGTCGCCGCCGCACAGGCGGGCGCCCGTCGGGCTCGTTCCGCCGCCGGGAACCTACTCGGCCGATTCATCGGCCGGGTTCAGGACGCGATGCCCGCCCGCTCTCGCGGTCCCCGGCGTGTGACGCCGATGGGCGCCCGGCGCGAGACGCAGCGTCGAGCCGCGGTCGCGGTCCTCGTGCTTGTCGCGGTGGCCGGGTCGCTCGGTCTCGCCGTCTCGCTGCTCGGAGCGCGCCCGGCCCCCGGCCCCGCCATCGCCTCGGCCGAGATCGGCCAACAGGCGCTCAACCAGGCGCGGAAGAATCTCGATCGCGTCTTCGGGCCTGGCGTGAACCTGGTTGCGAATGACCCGAAGAACGCCGAAACGTTGCTGACCGACACGATCGACCAGCTCGAGATCGCCAGGACGGCCGGTATCGCGGCCGGTGTCATCGCCCCGCTGCGGACCAAGGCGGTCGGCGGGCTTGATCAGCTGTACGGCATGGTCGAGGTCACGCCGCTCGAAACCTTCACGTTCCCGGCGGACATCGGAGTCGACCTCAAGGATCTGGTTCGCGGCCCCGACGGCGCTCCCTACGTACTCGATCCCAAGACCGCGAGCGTGTACCGGATCAACCTCACCGACCTGACGGCGGCCGCGATCTTTCGGGAAGGGAACAAGGCTGCCGGTTCGACCGAGGCCGCGCCCCGCCTGCTGTCTGCGGGCGGGCCCGACGTCCTCATCCTGGATGCCAAGAACGTCCTGTGGCGGTGGCGTCCGGCCGACGCCAAAGGCACCGGCACCACCACCAAGATCAAGGTCAAGGGGGCAGCCGAGTGGGGCGATGACATCCTCGCGCTCGGGACATTCGTCCGCGACGCATCGGCCGGCCTGTACAACCTGTATATCGTGGATCCCTCCGAACAGGAGATCTTGGCCTACGCTCCGGCCGCGGACGGGAGCGGCTTTCCCGCCATACCGAGCAAGCGCCTGACGAGCCCGCGCGCCGTGGATGGCGTGTCGAGCCTGTTCATCGACGGCGACATCTGGATCGCCGACTCGGGGGCGATCCTCCGCGTCGTCAGCGGAACGAGCGACGGCTGGTCGTCGTCGGCCCTCCCGGACGGCAAACTCCGCTCGGCACCGGCGTTCGCGGCCATCATGTCCGGAACCGAGCGCCGCACGGGCCGGATCTACGGCTATGACCGTCCGAACGGGCGTCTGGTGGCCTTCGCCAAAGCGAAGGGCGGATACCTTGAGCAATACCGGCTGGCCATCGGGAGCAAAGCCTGGGACGACGCTCGCGGATGGTACGTGGAGCCGGGAATCGCCGATGCGCCGGATGCCGTCGTGTGGATCTCCGCCACGGGACTTCATCGAGCGGTCCTCGAATCGGCCACGAGTGACCTCGGACCCTCGGGTTCGCCCGGGGGTTCCGGCAGCCCGGCTCCATCGTCCGCAGCGCCCGCCCCCTGAGGGTCCGCGCAATCGGACAACACCGAGTCCGACGAGGCGGGTGATAATTCCGTCATGGGTCGTCTCGTCGAGATGGTGGTCGAAAGCGTGCGAGTCCACATGCTGTCGAGCCGCCACGTCGTCATCCTCAAGGACGCCGAGCGGGATCGCTACCTCCCGATCTGGATCGGCGCCTGGGAGGCAAGCGCCATCGCGATGAAGCTCCAGGGCCTCGATGCCGAGCGGCCGATCACCCATGACCTGTTCGCCGCCACGCTCGAGGCGCTCGGCGCCCGCATCGACCGAATCGTGATCGGCGACCTGGCCGAGGAGACGTATCACGCCCGTTTGATCCTCGAAGTGGACGGGCGGACGATCGAGCTCGACGCGCGACCGTCGGACTGCGTCGCACTGGCCGTGCGCACCCAGACCCGGATCCTCGTGGCCGAGGAGGTCCTCGAGCGCGCTGCACTGGCGAGTGATCCGGATGACGATGGCGACGGGGAGTCGTCCACGGACCGCGAGCGGCAGCGCGGGCGAGCGAGCGTGGATCGGGATTACCGACCGGAAGTGCCGATCGAATCGCTGGGCGAGGCGATCGTCGACGAGCGACTCGGGATGTTCCGGGACTTCATCAACTCCCTCGACAAGGATCCCGGGAAGAGCTAGTCCCGGGGCAGGATCGGTTCACCCCGGCCGAGCGCTCGGCTCCGTCCCAGCCACATCCGGATTCGCAGCGCCCAGAAGTCGTTGATCGCCCTGAAGACGACCTGCGGCCGAGCGCCGGTCGGCGTGCCGGCCAGCCGCGGGTAGTGGGGAACACCGACCTCGACCACGGTCCGGCCGGCCGCCCGAAGCTTGATCAGCAGCTCCGCCGAGAAGAAGGCGCCCTCCGATTCGACGCCGACACCGTTGAGGATGTCGCGCCGGACCACCTTGCAGGCGCAATCGACATCGGCCACCCGAAGTCCGAAGAAGATCCGGTTCGCATGCCGATAGGCGCGTGCGTAGAGGGTCCGGATGAGCGGATCGGCGCGGCGGATCCGGAACCCGACGACGGCGTCCACGCCGCCCTCCCGATATCGTTCGGTGAGCCGGCTCAGGTCGGCGATCCGGAACTGGCGGTCGCCATCGGTGAAGGCGATGAGATCGTGCCGTGCCGCGCCGAAGCCGGACCGGAGGGCCGCCCCGTACCCGCGGTTGCGCGGATGGTGGACCACGCGCACCCGCTCATCCGCGGCCACGAGCTCGTCGGCGATCCGCGGCGTGGCGTCACGCGACCCATCGTCGACGATGATGATCTCGAACGTATCGGCGATCGCGGGCAGGTCGGCCAGGGCCTCCTCGACGAGGCCGCGGACGTTTGCCTCCTCGTTGTGCGCGGGGAAGAAGTACGACAGCGCCGCGACGCGCCTCGGCTCGGTCAACCCCCCGCCCCCCGAAGTCCGAGCACGCGATAGATGTTGGCCCCGATCGGACCCCCGATGGGCACGAGGTCGAAGACATCGCGCACCTTCTGGAGGTCGTAGTCGTTGGCGCGGATGACATACACGGGTCGGACGCCGAGGAATCGTTCGATCACGTCGGTGGCCTCTCCATAATTCAGATCCAGGCGTGTCCGATCATCGATGACCGTGACGTCGAGACGTCGATGCTCCACGAATTGGGCGTACCAGAGGACGGTGGAGGCACTCCACCAACTCACGATGACGGCATCGGGTTCGACATCCGCCAGCACGGCGGTGACCCACAGCTGCGCCGCCGTATCGTGGCTGGAATCAGCAACTTCTGCTCGCCTCGACAGGTCCGTCGCCGTCGGTAACACCAGCAGTGCACCGAGGATCAGGGCCAGCACCGATGGGGCCAGGCGGGCGAGGTCCCAGGAGCGCGCGGAGCCAGACGGGGTGGGCGCTGCCGGTTCGTCCGGCACGATGGACGGGTCGTCGATCTCCGACGAAGGGCCGCCGACCTGCTCGACGATGACGCCGGCAAGGACCGCGAGCCAGGTCCACGCCCATAGCGACGGGCCCAGGTAGTACCGGCTGATTTCCGCGTTGATGTACGAGGCGTTGAACAGGACGGTGATCGCCATCGCCGACCCCGTGAGCAGCGCATACCGCCAGTGGCGGAAGGCTGTCGCCACGAACGCGACCGGGACGAGCGGTGTCAGGTAGCCGAATTCCGTCGATGCGAGACGTCCCAGCTCAGCGAACTTGCGGGGCAGCTCGCCGAGCGGGTCCACCAACGAACCGCGGAATTGTTCGGCGAGCGCGACGTACCAGAAACCCTCCCAGGTATCGGGCTTCCCGTAGACGAGCGACGCCCGGAACGGTCCCGCACGAAGCGGAAGTTCGAGGTACACGGCGACGACCGTGACGACGAGGGCCAGCACGCAGGCCGCGACGAGGCGCGGTCGAAGCAAGATGCCCGGCTGCACGCTCAGTACGAACAGGCCGACCGGCGCGGCGAGCAGGAGCGTCAGCGAGTGGTTGCCGACCGACAGGCCGAACACGACGCTGGCCCCGACAAGCCATCGGCCGGCCGTTTGCGCTCCGGATCGTTGGTCGCGCTCCCAGCGCACGAGGAGAACGAACAGCAGGGCGACGAGGGCGAGATGGAGCGTGTGCGGATCCGCGTGGGTCGCGAGGCGCCAGCTCGCCGGGCCCAGCGCAACCGCCAATCCGGCCGCGATGCCGATCGCAAGGCGGCCGGTCAGGCGACTGACGAGGTGCACCGTCAGTGCGCCCGCCGCAGCCACGCACAGGAGCGACAGCACGTTCATCCGGAACGCTGGTTCGCCGATCGGGGTCAACAGCAGGTTGGTGAACCAGCCGAGGAGGACGTAGGTCGGGTAGCCCGTGGGGTGGGCCGTCCCCAGGATCGGCAGGACCGTCTGGAACTCCCCGGTGTCCCAGTACGCGACGCCGGGCAGCAGCCCGGGCATGACGAGGACGATGACGATCGCGCCCACCAGGAGCGGCCCGAGGACCGCAGGCAGCCGGCCCACCCCCGGGCCCAGGGAGCGGATCGACCGGATCCTGCCCACCTCTTCGCTCGAGGTCACCATCCGAGCAGGTTGCCCCAGGTCATGCCCCAGAAGTTCACGGCGACCGAGACCCCGATCAGCCACATCGCGAGCATCCCGACACGGCCGCGGCGCGACATACCGAGCGCGACGAGCGGCAGGGCGAAGACCACGAAGTCGTTGCTGAAGCGATAGCCGAACTGGACCCAGCCCTGGCTGAAGTGCATAAGATTGACCGCGCTGATGGCGAGGACCGCCAGGCCGGCACCGGCAACGAGCCGCGATCGCGCCGCATCCCGCAGCGCGGGCAGGGCCAGGAGGTAGGCCGGGCTGGTGAGGAGGATGCTCATGCCGACATCCCGAGGCAGCGCGATCGGACAGGTCACGTCGAACAGACCGCGCACCGCGCTCGGATCGGCGCACAGGTACGCCCCAGGACCGAGCCCGCTCGGGATCCTGTCCGGCAGGAGGGCCGGCAGGCCGAACAGCATCAGCCCGAGATTCTGGGGCAGGTAGCGGATGTCCTCGATGGACCAGCTCGGGTGGTAGCCCAGGGCGGTGTACCCATTGGCCTCCAATCGATACAGATATTCATAGCCGGGATGGAAGAGATGGCCTGTCGTGACCTGGTTGTAGGCGAGCAGCAACCCGATCGGGATCAGGGCGCCAAGGCCGGCCGATACCGCCCGTCGCGCGGCACTCCCGCCGCTCCCGACGAACACGAAGAACGGGGCGCCGAACACGATCGTGAGTCGTGCGGTGCATGCGATCCCGAACAGGAGACCCGCCGCGAACTGGCGCCCATCGATCAGCGAGCGCGGCGAACGGAGCCGGTCCCGGACCTCGTCGAGCGCGTCAAGCGCGGCGTTGTACAGGCGATCAATGACCGAGGGCGTGAACCGGGTGCGGTCTTCGGAGCGCCCATCGTCGTCACCTCCTTCGTCGTCGGCGAGGGACCTGTCCCCGCCGAGTGCGACTCCGATGGCCAGGAAGGCGAACGCGATCGCCACCACGTGGGCGAAGAACCAGGTGGTCCCGAGCTCGGCCGCGTACCAGAACACCGTCCCGAACCCGAAGAAGACCGTGACCGCCAGGCGGACCGGGCGGCCGATCGGGAGTCGACCAAGCGCCCACCAGCACAGGCCGACGTCGATGGCACCCAGCACGACCGATACGGCGCGGTGGTCGGTGGCCAGCCCGTAGATCGCGACGACGGGCATGAGAACGATCGCCGGCAAGGGAGGGAACGGGAGGAGCGCGTAGCCCGTCTGAGCGCCGGAGGCATCGAGGATGGGGAAAACATCCTGGAAGTAGTCGTTCCCCGGCACGGGCCATGGAAAGGCAGCCTGGCCGCTCAGGAACGCCATCGCCTGCCACACGAAGTGGTTGTAGAAACGAACGGACCCGGGCAACCAGTAGGCCGCCAGGGCGACGCCCACGAGCACGGTGCCGATGACGACGGAAGGCAGGAGGTTGAGCCAGTGCGGAACGGATCGGGGGCGACCGGCCGTGATCGGACCCTGTGCTACGCTGCGACCCACCTCATCGCTCGCGCAGGAGGCCGATCCGGTTGACAGGCCCCGTGTCGGGTGAGGCCGTGGGCGAGAGCGGGGCGCATGCCGGGACGCGAGACAGCGTCGGCAGCATCCTCATTCTCCTCGCACTCGGACTCATCTTCCGCGTCATCATCGTATACCTCCTGCCCGGCTCCGGCTTCGCCAACGACATCGGCACGTTCCAGTACTGGGCGAACAATCTCGCGACCGAGGGCCTGCGTGGCTTCTACGCGCGCGACTTCTTCCACGACTACACGCCCGGGTACCTGTACGTCCTGTGGCTCGTCGGGATGGTCGGCCAGGCGGTGGGCGGCGTCGGCGACCTGATCAAGGTCCCACCGATCCTGGCCGACATCGGTCTGGCCTACCTCGTCTGGTCGATGACCCTTGAGCTCGGCGGGAGCCGCCGCGCTGCCCGGCTGGGCGCCCTGATCATGGTCATCAATCCCATCACCTGGTTCGACAGCGTCGTCTGGGCGCAGGTGGACTCGTTCGGTCTGGTCTTTCTCCTGCTCGGGATCCGCGAGCTGTGGCGCGATCGGCCGGAACGATCGGCGATCCTGACCGTCCTCGCCGCGCTCATCAAGCCGCAACTCGGGATTCTCATCCCGATCGTCGCGGCGGTCACGATCCGCCGTGCGCTCTGGCCCGAAGGCGGGTTCGGCAACGACGGTCCGCCTGCGCGCCGTCGGTCGACCAGGCGATGGGAAACGAACCTTCGCGGACCGCGGCGCATCGTCACCACCGGTCTGGCCGGCCTGACAACAGCTGTGGTCCTGTCGCTTCCGTTCGGGCTGTCGATGCCCGGGCTCATCGAGCAGGTCTTCAAGACGGCCGGCGGCTACCCCTACCTGTCGGTGAACGCCTGGAACCCATGGGCACTGGTCACCTTTGACGGCAGTGGCATCGCCAGCAACTCCGCCTGGGTCTGCGATATGGTCGTCGCGGCCAATCCCCTGTGCGGACAGGCTTTCTCGATCGGCGCCGTGCCCGCGCTCGTGGTCGGCACGACGCTCACGCTCATCGCCTTCGCCGTCACGAGCATCCTCGTGGCGCGGCGCCCGGATCGCCTGACGATCCTCGTCGGCGTGACCGTCCTCGCGATCACCTTCTTCGTCGTCCCGACCCGCGTTCACGAGCGCTACCTGTTCCCGCTCGTGGCGCTCGGCGCGATCCTCGCCGCCTTCTCGTGGCGCTGGCGCCTCGCATACCTCGCGTCGGCCCTGGCGACGTTCGCAAACATGTACTTCGTCCTGACGACGCTCTATCCGAACAACCCGAGCATCCACGACTGGCTGGGCACAGGAAAGGCGCTCGGGTCGTCCCAGGCCGTCACGATTGCCGCACTCCTGCAGGCCGGCGTCCTGCTCTTCGCTTTCCTCCAGCTTCGAGCGGGTGCGGCGAAACGCCTTGCTCTCGAAGTGGACGCCAGTGGTGCCGGCGATCGGGCCAGCCCCGGCGATCGGGCCAGGCCCGGCGATCGGGCCAGCCCGGCCGACCCGTGGCAGGACATCGGCGATGCCATCACGGACGACGAGCGGGAGTCGCACGAGGTCGTCGCCGCGACGTCGCGCCCCATCGCCGCGCTCCAGCCGACGGCCGCCGGTGCGTTCACTGCCGACGACCCAGCGCCCTCCCGCGGCCCGGCGCCGTATCCGACCTGGGATGAACGCCCGTCGTCGGGCGAGATCGGCCTGTTCGGATGGCTCCGACATCGCCTGAACGAGCGACCCATCCGACGGGACCGATCCCGCGAGCTGCACGGCGAATCCGGCGGGCGCGTGGACAAGCTCGATGTCTGGATGATGGCGGTCCTCGCAGTGACCCTCCTGACGGGTCGCGTCTGGCGGCTCGGCGAGCCCTACCAGATGCACTTCGACGAGGTCTACCACCCGCGGACCGCGGTCGAGTTCCTCCAGGCCTGGCGATACGGGATCTCGCACGACATCTACGAATGGACTCACCCCCATCTCGCCAAGTACGCAATGGCAGGCGGCATCGTGGCCTGGGGCAACGACCGCACCACGGCCACGAGCGAACTCGGTGGGCAGGTCTCGGTGGCGGTCGTCGAGCCACGCTGGGACGAGCGCACGAACGCGACGCAACGTTCCGGCGATCGTGTCTGGTTGATCTCCGGCGGCGCCGTCCGCGCCTACGACCTCGCAACGCGCGGCATGATCACGGAGGTCTCCGTGCCCGGGGCACAGACGCTCGCGATCGATCGCGTCGCGCATCGGCTGCTCATCGGGACGGATTCCGGCGAGGTCCGCTCGATCGACACGACCTTCCTCGATTTCGCGCGCCGGACCGGCATGGCGCCCGATCCCGGGTCGATCGAGTCGACGCTCCTCGCGACGCTGGATGGCCCGGTCGACTTTCTGATCGTAACCTCGGATGGCGGGACGATCGTCGCCGTGACCCCGGCCGCGGCTGGGACGAGCGAGGGATCAGAAGCGATCGTGCTTGATGCGCCCACCGGATCGGAGACCGGCCGCGTGGCCGTCGGCACGGTCCTGGCGATCGACGAGGCGGGGTCCGGGTCCGTGGCCCTTGCCGTTCCCGCGGGGGTGTCCTTCCTCGACGTCACCTCGGTGACGGTTCCCACGACCGTCCAGCTCGTCGGCGTCCCGACCGGCATGGCCTTCACCACCAACCTCGACAAGGATCGGCTGTACGTCTCGTACGTCGCCGACGACGGCCCGCACGTCGCCACCGTCAACGCCCCGGGCACCGGCGGCGCTCCGTCCCTCGATACGATCTTCACGCTACCCGGCTCGACGGCCGGCTGGGTGGGCTACGACCTGGCGACCCAGATGGTTCACGTCCTGGGAAGTCGTCCCGGGACGGGCGAGCCGACGGTCTACGTGGTCGAACCGCACTCGCGGGCCGTGTACGCCGATGCCGCGCTCCCGTTCAGCCCATCGGCCCTGGTCATGGATGCCAACCAGCGCTATCCCGCCTCGGACCGCGAGCAGCTCCTCGCGTTCTCCGCCTCAGGGTCGATGGCCTCGGTCGATGTCGGCCACCACGCGTACGCATGGCGCCTCCCGGGGGTCCTCGCCGGGATCGGGATGGCGGTCCTGCTCTACCTCCTGGCTCGGATCCTGTTCCGGCGGCGGGAGGTCGCGGTGATCCTCGGTTTCCTGATCGCGGTTGACGGGATGCTCTTCGCGCAGAGCCGGATCGGCATGAATGATGCGTACGTGGGGCTCGGGATCGTGGCCGCCTACGTCCTGTTCGCCGCGATCTGGAGGTCGGGCGCCTCTCGTGGGCGTTGGCTCGCGTTCTGGCTGGCGATGCCGGCGATCGGCGTCGCGCTCGGGTTTGCGCTGGCGGCGAAGTGGGTCGCGATCTATGCGATCGGGGCTCTCGGGGTCCTCGTCCTGGCTCGCAGCGCCCTCGGCCGGCTCCTCCTCGTCGCCGGGCTCGTGCTGGCGACCACGGTGCTCGGCTACCTGGGATTGTCCGTGCCCGTCGGCCAGAGCGGCGGCAACTACCTGTTCATCAGCCTGATGATCGCGTTGACGCTGGTTGCCTCGACCGCCATCGTCCTCCACCCGATCGCATGGTCCGATGAGGAAGAGCGGCTCCTCGTGTGGGGGCCCGCCGCGATCGGGATCCTGGTCCTGGGTGCGGCAATCGCGGTGGGCAAGGCCGGTCACGAGTTCGTCCTCGGCCCGGTCAAGGTCAGCCCAACCGAGGCCGGGTTTGCGCTCGTCGGCCTGAGCGCCGTCGTCTTCACGCTCGTGGCGCTCATTGGTCGATGGGGATTCGGGCCCCGCGCCGTCGCGCCCTCTGCCGGTGACCCGGCCCACCATCTCCCGGCTGCGGACGCGGCACCCGAGGGTTGGCTCCGTCCCGGCGCGATGCTGGGTCTGCCGATGGCCTGGGTCGCCATCTGCCTCGTGGCGATCCCCTTGGGCCTGTACGTCGTCTCCTACATCCCGTGGGCGAACGTCGAGGATCACCGGATCCTGACCAACTGGCCCCCCGGCCACCAGGGTCAGACCCTCTGGGATCTGACCCAGCAGATGTATCGCTACCACAACACCTTGAGCTCGCCGCACGCGGCCTCATCGCCGTGGTGGGCGTGGGCCTTCGACTTCAAGCCCGTCTGGTTCTACCAGCAGAGCTTCGCGGGTGGCACCGCGGCGGCCATCTACGATGCCGGCAACCTCATCGCCTGGTGGATCGCCATTCCCGGCATCGCCTTCGTTGCGTGGCAGGCGTTCGTGCGGCGCAGCCCGGCCCTTGCCCTGATCGCGGTCGGGTTCGCCTGGCAGTGGCTCGGCTGGTCGCGGATTGACCGCGCGGCGTTCCAGTACCACTACTACACGAGCCTGCCATTCGTGTTCCTGGCGCTGGCCTATTTCCTCGCGGAGGTTTGGCACGGTGCCTCGAGGCGGACGTGGCTCCTGATCCGATTCGCCGGGGCCGCGGCCGTGCTCGCCCCCACGGTCCTGTGGCTCTTCCATCGACCGCTCTGCGCGCTCGTCCGGGTGGATGCCGTCAATCCCGACTCACGTGCGTGCCCGACGCTGATCCCGGACTTCCTGCTGAGCGGCCGGGCGACGGCCATCGCCCTGGTCGTGGGGGTCGGCGTCCTGATCCTCATCCGCCTGTTGCTGTCCCTCGCCGATGAGGAATCCGACGATGGCACGCCGCTCGGTACGAAGCTCCGCAACGCGGCCCTTGCGGCGCTCGGCGTGAGCCTTGCCTTCGTGGTCGCATCAGCGTTCTTCAACGACACGCCGATCGTGACCTCGACGAACATCCCGGTCGAGCCGATCGCTCTGGTCGTGACGATCGCCCTCCTGCCGCTCGCCGCGTTCGTCGCGACGGCCCGGGATGCCCGTCGATTCGTGGCGGGCCTCCTGGTCGCGATGGGATCGTGGTTCATCCTGTGGTATCCCAACATCGCCGCGCTGCCGCTCCCTGCCGCGCTGTCGAACGCGTACCAGGGCCTGCTCCCGACCTATGTCTATCCGTTCCAGTTCCCGGTCAGTACGGTGGACCGAAACGGGCCGGGGCCGAGCCTCTTCGCGCTGCAACCTGCCCTGCTGCTGGTCGTGCTGGCCGGGGTGGTCACGATCGTCGGCTACAGCGCCTGGGTCTGGCGTGTCTCACTGGCCGAGGGGGCAAGCGCGGACGACGAGCAGGCGTCGAACGACGAGCTGGCGGTGGACCCGAGCGCCGACCTCGTCGCGGGCCCGGCCACCTGGGACGCTGCGATCGACACGGACGCGGACGCGGACGCGGACGCGGACGCGGCGGTTGCGGACGCGGCGGTTGTAGACGCGCCTCCAGCAGGCGAACCCGGTCCCACCGAACCGGGCTAGACGACGCCTCTGCGGGCCGGCGACGGTGCCTCGGGCACCTCGGCGCGGAACCCGGGTGGCAGGGCTCCCTGGGCCGCCAGGCGACGGATCACGAAGCCGTAGTAGTCCTCGACTTTGCCGGTGATTCGCTCCCAGCTGAACTCCTGTGCGCGTTGCTCGCCGGATTCGCTCATCTGCGCGCGCAGGTCGGGATCGGCAACGAGGCGCCCGATCGCCTCGGCCAGGGCTTTCGGATCCTTCGGCGGCAC
>JAYTWS010000035.1:0-5383 GCA_043743315.1 Chloroflexota bacterium
GTGTTCCTTCCACTCCATGCCGAACGCGTGCCACTCGGCCGTCTTCTCGGACGCGAGCAGCCAGTAGCGCGGGAAGGCGGCCAGCGCATCGCTCTGGACAGTGGCGTCCAGGGTCGCCGGTGGCTTGGCCCGGTACCACGGGTAGACGATGAAAGTGCCGGTCCAGACCGTCAGCCAGGCGATGATCGCCATGCCCACGGACCCCAGCAGCAGTCGAGGCGTTCGCTCGGCGATGCCCTCCTCCGTGAGGTACCTGGCCTGCAGGCTGTACAGCCCGGCGAGGCCGCCACCAAACGCGAGCAGGAACAGCGTACCGAGCACCAGGCCGTGGATGACGGTCCAGAGTTCGCGTTCCGTGAACTCCATGTGCTCCCTTCCTCCCTAATGCGTGGTCGGATTCGTGGTCCCGGCGCTTGCCGGGCGGCCGACCGGTCGCTCACCTGCACTGTGCGTCCGCCGCAACGTCACGGGGACCCGGCCAACGGCCCTTGCTCGGGGGCCGATCGGCACCCTCATTCCGGGCCGGTTCGTCCCACGTCGGGGGCCGAACCGCAGGCTCGGGGGACCGGCAAGGGGGTCACCATGACCCCCACACGAGGCGCGATCGACGGCGCCAGGAGGACGAGACCATGGGCCGGAGAACAGCTGCGTTCCTGCTCGCTGCATTCGGCGGCGGCTATGAGATCTTCGGAGCCCTCGTCGGGCAGGGCATGCTCGGCCATGGGATGCTCTTCGGGCTCGCGGGCGAAGCGACGCGTGCGCCGGCGGCGATGATCGGGTTCGGGCTCGCAACCGCGACCATCGTGGCGGCAGTCCTGATCATGATGATCCGCGAGACGCGATGGCTCAGCCTGGCGATCGCCATGTTCAGCGTCGTGGGGACGCTCGTGGCCGGTCAGACGTTCGGATATGGCGCCGCATTGGCCCTCGTCGGGGCCATCCTGGCGACCCGAATCAACCGGACCGTGCCGCTGTTCTGACCCCTTCGCGGTCCAGCCCGTGGGGCGATTCGATCCAGCCCGTCGGGCGCGCCGATCTAGCCCGTCGGGCGATCCGATCTAGCGGGCCGCGACCTCCGCGACCGCGTCACCGAAGATCCGAAGCGCGGTGGCCATCTCCTCGTGGGAGACCGTCAGCGCCGGTGACATCCGGACGGACGTCTTGCCGCACTCGAGCACGAGCAGGCCGCGCTGAAAGCACGCCCATTGGACATCCTCGGCGTGCCCGGCCGTATCAAACTCGATGCCGATCATCAGGCCGCGGCCGCGTATAGCCGGAATGAGGTCTGGAAACTGGGCTGCGAGTTCGCGTAGGCCGGCCATCGCCTGGTCCCCGCGCTCGGCGGCGTTGGCCACGAGGCCGCTCTCGATCAGGTCCAGCGTGGCCATGGCCGCGGCGCATGCCACCGGGTTCCCGCCATACGTTGAGCCGTGCGCGCCCGCGGTCCACGCCTCGAGGAGGTCGGCCCGGGCGATCATCGCGCCGAGGGGCATGCCGGACGCGACGCCCTTGGCGGTCAGGAGGATGTCCGGCTTGACGCCCCACAGGTCCACCGCCCACATGGCACCGGTCCGGCCGACCCCTGATTGGATCTCGTCGGCGATGAGCAGGATCCCGTGCTTGTCGCACAGATCGCGAAGTCCGGGCAGGAATCCATCCTCCGGGACGATGTAGCCGCCCTCGCCCTGAATCGGTTCGACGATGATCGCGGCCACCTCGTCGGCCGGGACCAGCTTGTCGAAGAGCACGTCATCGAACCACTTGAGGTCCTCGACCCGCCCGAACGGGGCGTGGTAGACGCCGGGCAGCAGCGGGCCGAAGTGCCCGTGGTACTTCGCCTTCGACGCGGTCAGCGACACCGCGCCGTACGTCCGGCCGTGGAATGCGCCGAGGAAAGCGACCACATTCGGGCGCCTGGTCGCGTAGCGCGCGAGCTTGATCGAGGCCTCGACCACCTCGGCCCCGGAGTTCCCGAGATAGGTCCGCGCCCGGCCACCCTTGATCGGCGACATCATCGCGAGGCGCTCGCAGACCTGGGCGTAGATCGGCAGGTAGAAGTCGCTGGCCGAGAAATGGATCAGGTCCGCCGCCTGCTCCTTGATCGCCGCGACGACCTGCGGGTGCGAGTGGCCGGTTGAGGTCACGGCGATCCCGGCCGCAAAGTCGAGGAAGAGATTGCCGTCGATGTCCTCGACCGTCAGTCCCTCACCGCGCACCGGCACGATCGGGTAGGCACGGGGCAGGCTGGGCGAGGTCCACGTCTCGTCGTAGGCAACGTGGGCACGTGCCTTGGGACCGGGGATCTCGGTGCGGAGATCGGGGACGGGCCGCACCTGCGCGAGCCGAGACGGAGCGTGGGCCACGGGGCACCTCTGGGCAGGGCGATCGCGCCACCCGCGAACGCATAAGGTTTATGCAGACTGGATATTCAGTCTAGCAGGTGCCCGTAGCGCCCGGCGCTCGGGTTGGCTCTGGCTGGCTCGGGTTGGCTCGGGCCGTTCGGGTTGGCTCGGGTTGTTCGGGTTGGCTCTGGCTGGCTCCGCCGGACGGCCGGACGGCCGGAACGAAATCCGGGCATTCCAAGAAGGCTTATCTGGCGTCGGATCGTGACACTTGGGTGTCGCTCGGTGGGTTTTGCGCGGCCTCTGCGGCCCGCGTATGCACGCGGCGCATAAATCGCGCCCTTGAACGAGCTCAGGCGACAAGCGCGGCGGCTAACGCGCCGCAATGGCCACGGATAGTCCTTCTTGGCATACGCGTAGAGGTGGCCCGCAGAAGGCGGCGGCAGCGAGGGGTTGGCGGGCGACGCGGGCCCCAGCGACGCGGGCGGCAGGCGCGGCAGCGGGCGCCCTGGACTGACCGGCGGCGCCTTCCCGGCCTTCGTCGGGCCGTGCTCCGACGGGCAGTGCTCCGACGGGCCCCGCCCGGCCCCGCCCGCCCCGCCCGCCCCGGCCGCCGCGGAGCCCGGAAGACCCTCAGTCGACGATGGTGTGGCTCTGCTCCCGCATCAGCTGCGCGACGTAGTACATCGACAGGCCGGCCTTGCCGGTGGACCCGCTCCCCTTCCAGCCGCCGAATGCCTGGACTCCAGGCCACGCGCCGGTCGTCGCGCCGGCTCGCCGGTTGACGTACAGGACGCCCGCCTCAGCCTCATCGAGGAAGCGCTCGACCTCGGCCGCGTCCTCGCTGTACACGCCGGCCGTCAGGCCGTAGGTCGAGTCGTTGGCGAGGGCGAGCGCCTCCGACAGTGAGCTCACCTTCGCGATAGCCGTGAACGGGGCGAACAGCTCGTCCTCGAACAAGCGATGGCCGGCCGGCAAGCCGACGACGGTCGGTTCGACGTAAAAGCCACGCGCCAGATCGCCGTCGGTCAGGTGCTCGCCGCCGGTGAGGACGCGTCCATCATGGCGTGCCTCGGCCACGGCCTGCTGGTGTCGTGCGACCGCCTTCGAATCGATGACCGGCCCGAGCCAGTTCTCGCGAGACATCGGATTGCCGACCGTGAGCTTCTCGGTCTTCTCGACGAGGAGCTGGATCAGCTCATCGTGAACCTGCGACTCGACGTACACGCGGCTGTTCGCGGAGCACTTCTGGCCGCCGAACCCGAAGGCCGAGCGCATGATCCCCTCGGCCGCCTCCTCGAGATCCGCCGAACGGGTCACGATCGCTGGGTTCTTGCCACCCATCTCGACGATGCACGGTCGCGGATAGAGGGTCGAGAACGACTTGTACAGCCGGTAACCGACATCGTAGGAGCCGGTGAACACGATGCCATCGATACCCTTGCTCGTCTGGAGGGCCTCGCCGACCGAATCGCCGGGGCCCATGACGAAGTTGACGACGCCATCGGGAAGGCCGGCATCCTGCAGCGCCTGGACGAGATTGACACCGGACAGGGGTGCCGCCGAGGCCGGCTTGTAGACCACGGTGTTGCCGGCCATGACCGCCGCGCAGACCGGGCCCGCCGCCAGTGCCATCGGGAAGTTGAACGGGCTGATCACCGCGAAGACGCCGTGCGGTCGCAGGACCGAGCGGGTGTGGACGGTGGCATCCCCGAGGTTGTCCATCGGGTGGTCGTAGCCCGCGTTGTCCTCCATCGTCTTCGCGTAATAGCGGATCAGATCGGCGGCCTCCTCGACTTCACCGAGTGCCTCGAGGCGGGTCTTGCCCACCTCAAAGGCCATGTCCGCGGAGTAGACCATCAGCCGCTCGGAGATGAGGTCGGCCGCGCGGCGAAGGATCGCGAGACGATCCTGCCAGGGCGTTCGGCGCCAGGCCGGCTGGGCGCGCCGGGCCGCCTCGACGGCACGAGCCACGTCGTCCGCATCGCCCTTCGCGAAGGTCCCGAGCACGATGTCCTGGTCGATCGGCGAGCGGACCTCGAACGCGCCGGCGCCGCCCTCGACCCACTGCCCGTCGATGAACATCCGGTGATGGCGCCCGAGTCCGGCTCTCGACGTTTCGACGCCGACCTCATACATCGCGTGGAGCTCTTCGTTGTCGTTACGGAGCGTCGCGTAGGTGATCTTGACGCGCGGGGCGTTGGTCGTCATCGAGGTCTCCAGGATGTGCGGAGCGGGCGACGGTGGTTCGCGGACCGGCCGGTCGTGAGGTTCGTGACGGCCAGTCTAGCGCGACGCGAGGAGCGCCTCGACGACCTCGCCGACGCCGGGGGCAGCGGCATCAGGACGCACCGATCCGCGCAGCCCACCGGCCGCCTCCGCGGCCTCCAGCGCGGCCGCGTCCGTCTTGCCCGACAGGACGAGAATGCCCCGTAATCCGGCCCGATGCGCCCCGCCCACGTCCGTTCGCAGGTCGTCGCCGACCATGACGATGTCGCGGAGGCGAAGGCGTGGACCGACGCCCATCGAGGCGAGCTCAGCCGCAAGCTCCGTGGCCGCCTCGCGGAAGACGACGGGCGAGGGCTTGCCGGTGACGACGGCCTTGCGCTCCAGGGCATGCTCGAGGCCCACCACGAGGGCTCCGGCATCGAGCGTGACGCCGTCTGCCGTGACCCACCACGGGTTCCGGTGCATCGCCACGAAAGCCGCCCCGGCCCGGATGGCCCGGAATGCGATGTTCAGGTTCCGGAAGGACAGGTCATCGCCGGCATCACCGATCACCACCGCTCCGACCGAGGAGGGTTGGTCGGCAGCAGCCTCCGGCGTCAGCACATGCTGGCCATCCCACTCGGCGAGGGCGTCGGGCGAGGCAAGGACCAGGAGCAGTTCGCCCGCATGGTGCCGCGCGGTGTAGGCGGCGGCCGCCGAGGCCGCAGTGATGAGCCGGCGCGGATCCACGGGGATGCCGAAACTCCGCGACACCCCTGCCGCGAGGGTCCGTCGGCTCGCGAGCGAAAAGTTCGTGACCACGCGATACGGGA
>JAYTWS010000036.1:0-1905 GCA_043743315.1 Chloroflexota bacterium
TACCACGAGTGCGGCGGCATCGAGGTCGCCCGGACGCCCGAGCGGATGGAGGAGCTGAAACGCCGGATGGCGTCTTCGAAGTCGTGGGGCATTGATGGCGTTCGCCTGATGACCCCGGCCGAGGTCAAGGCAATGGTCCCGTTCATCGAGGAATCGATCATCCTCGGCGGCTTCTACACGCCCGGGGTCGGAGTGGTCGACTCGCTCCAGGCCGGCACGCTCATGCGCCAGATGGCCCAGGAGATGGGTGCCCTGACGATTGCCGCCGGCGTCGAGGTGACCGGGGTCGACACCGAGTACGGCCGGGTGACTCGCGTCCGGACCGATCATGGCGACATCGATACGGAGTACGTGGTGATCGCCTGTGGCATCTGGAGCCCGCGCATCGCGAAGATGGCCGGTGCCTCGATCCCGCTGACGCCAGCGGTCCACCAGATGATCGACATCGGGCCGGTCCCGATGTTCGCCAACGCCCGGACCGAGGTGGACTACCCGATCGTCCGCGACATGGACACGAACATGTACGAGCGCCAGCACGGCAACGGCTTCGAGGTTGGCTCGTACGCCCACCGCGCGATCCTCATGGACCCCGACGACATCCCGTCCATCGAGGCGTCGGCCCTGTCACCGACGATGCTCCCGTTCACCCAGGAGGACTTCGATCCGCAGCTGGAGGATGCCCTCGAGCTCTTCCCGTCGATCGTGGGTGACGAGAAGGTCGGTGTGAAGCTCGCGATCAACGGGCTCCTTAGCCTGACCCCGGACGGCAACCCGATCATCGGCGAAACCCCCGAGGTCAAGAACCTCTGGTCGGTCGCCGCGGTCTGGATCAAGGAGGCGCCCGGGATCGCCAAATGCGTCGCCGAGTGGATGACCCATGGCACGCCGGAGATCGATCCGCACGGCTCGGATATCGCCCGCTTCTACGACCACCACAAGACCTGGCAGCACATCAACGCCCGAACGACCGAGGGTTTCAACAAGACCTACGGCATCGTCCATCCGATGGAGCAGTGGGAGAGCAACCGCCCGATTCGGCGCTCGCCCGCCGCGGCTCGCCACGCAGAGCTCGGCGCGGTCGCGTTCGAGGCCGCGGGCTGGGAGCGACCGTTCTGGTACGGCGCGAACGAGCCGCTCCTCGCCGAGTACGGCGACCGGGTCATGCCGCGGGCCGCGGAGTGGGATTCGCGATGGTGGAGCCCGCTCATCAACGCCGAGCACCTCGCGATGCGGGACCGCGCCGGTCTGGTCGACCTGTCAGCGTTCGCGATCTTCGACGTCACCGGACCCGGCGCTCTCGCCGCCCTCGAGCGGCTGTGCGTCAACAAGGTGGACGTGCGGCCGGGCAAGACCGTCTACACGCCGCTCCTCAATGCGGCCGGCGGGATCCTCGCCGACCTCACGATCATGCGGCTCGCCCACGACCATTTCCGGGTTGTGACCGGCGGCGGCATGGGCATGCGCGACAAGAAGATCTTCGTGGACGGCCTGCCGGCCGATGGAACGGCCCATCTCGTCGACCTGACGAGCGCGATGACGACGTTCGGGCTGTGGGGTCCGCGGGCGCGCGACATCCTCGCGTCGGTCACCGATGCCGACGTCAGCCACGCCGGCTTCCCGTTCCTGACCTCGAAGTCGGTGGACATCGACGGCGTCCGGACGCTGGCCTCGCGGATCAGCTATGTCGGCGAGCTCGGTTGGGAGATCTACGTCCCGATGGAGCAGGGCCTCCGGGTCTGGGACGCGCTGTGGAAGGCCGGTCAGCCGCACGGGATGGTCCCCGTGGGGATCGGAACGTACGCGGTCACGTCGCGGCTCGAGAAGGGCTACCGAGCCCACGGCGCGGAGCTGGAGCTCGATTTCAACCTGGTCGAGGCGGGCATGGCCCGGCCCTCGCTCAAGGAC
>JAYTWS010000037.1:0-2034 GCA_043743315.1 Chloroflexota bacterium
CGGCGATGGTTGCGACGGTGACCGCGGCGATGTGCCCGGTGCTGCCGAGCGCGACACCCGCGACCAATGACCAGGTCGTCCGGCGGCGGATCCCGTCGATATGGTCTATGGACGGGATGGTCGCGTCGTTCATCGGAACCAGCAGGATACGGCCCGACGGGCGAGCCATGTGAGTGGTGGAACCGGGGTCCGTGCTACTGGAGCCCGCGCGTGGACTGTCCTTCGATGGAGGGCGCCGGACGCGAGTGAACGATGGTCGGCGGGACGCCCTGCTCGCGGGCGATCTCGACCAGCCGGCACAGGGCGTTGACGAGCCGCATCTGCTCCGGGTTGTGGCAGGCGACCCGCAGAAGTGCCGGCTCGCAGACCAGGACGGACAGGCCCTGCGCTCGAGAGATCGCAACGTTGAGGCGGTTCCCGGAATACAGGAATCCGAAGTCCCGCGGCGCGTCATCGAGCGATGACGATGTCATCGAGTAGATCGCGACGGGAGCCTCCCGGCCCTGGAACCGGTCCACGGTCCCGACGTTCGGTGACGTCCCGAGCCGTCGCTCCACGGTCGCCCGGATCTCCGCGACCTGCGCGTTGTACGGCGCGACGATGAGGATGTCGCGGACCTCCATCGACCTGGTGCGGCCGTCAGAGTCCGTCCACGCGCGGCCGATGAGCGACTCGATGGCGCTGGCGATCCAGTCGGCCTCGTCGCGTGATCGGTTGCCGGCACCGGCGTGCTCGACGGGCACAAACCGGATCCCGACGCCACCAAGGACTGCCCCGTCCGCCAGCGACTGGGTGGCGGTTCGCGGGGCGGTCTCGAGCCGACCTTCATAAAAGGCGTCCGAGACGTAGGCGTTCACGTCGGGATGCATGCGGTACGTCGTCCCAAGGAAGAGTCCCAGTTCCGGTGGGATGGTCTTCGCGTCTGCGACCAGGTGCCCGAGCGCCGAGGCTTCTGCGCCGTCGGGGTGTGTGCCCTGCGTAACCTGAGCGAGCTGGTTCGGGTCGCCGAGGAGAACGATTGAATCGGTCGCCGCGCCCATCGAGCACACGGCGGCCAGCGACAACTGCCCGGCTTCGTCGACGAACAGGACATCGACGGCGTTGATTGCTTCCTTGTTGGCCCATACCCAGGTCGTGCCGCCGAGCACGTTAACCGCACTCGAGCGGACCCCGGCGAGGGCGTCGCCCGTGTCGCTGTACACGGTCAATCCCTCGATCAACGCTCGTGCGCCGTCCTCGTCGACGCGCTGCCCGAGCCGGGGCGCGTCGCCGCGCTCCCGAGCCGCTGCGTCGCGCTCCCGAGCCGCTGCGTCGATCGCCTCCAACAGGTTCGAGATCACTTTGTGCGACTGGGCGGTGACGCCGACTCGTTTCCCAGCGCGCACGAGCGCGAGGATCATGCGCGCGCCGGTCCAGGTCTTGCCCGTGCCCGGCGGGCCCTGGATCGCGAGGGTACTTGCCTCGAGCCGAGTCGCGATCCGGATGGCGGCGTCGAGCGGCGTTTCGTCGTCGAGCTGCAGTGGGCCGTCTGTCGGCCCGCCGCGGACTCGGGGTCGCCGGTGAAGGACGAGTTCGCGTACAGCGCCGCGTGGCCCCTCGCCCTCCATGCCGCTCGCGATCACCTGGTCAGCGAGGAGCCCGAGGGCGGTCCGCATCGGCTCGGAGCCGTACGGGATCCTGGGGATGAGTGCGCGGGGATGGTCACCGGACGCCCGCTGGAGCTCGATGATCCCGCTCGCAATATCCATCAAAACGATCGTGTTGTTGGCCTTGCCGGTCGCCGGGTCCACCGCTGTCTTCCCGACCTCGAGCTTCGTTTCCTGCGCCGGGTCGAACCGATAGCGGTAGCGTTTCGAGCGCGCGACCGCGCCCAGATCCTCGACGAACGTCAGGTCGCCGAGCGCTGACGAGTCCCCAACGAGGTCCTCCATCGATGCCTCCTTGAGGCGGTAGAAGTCCCACCACTTCGGCTTGGCCTCGCGATCGTGCCAGTCCACGAGGCCGGCGAGCAGCCAGCGACCCTGCTGCTCCTCG
>JAYTWS010000038.1:0-3159 GCA_043743315.1 Chloroflexota bacterium
GACTTGATCCGACGAAGCTCGCGGGCATGGTCGTTGAGAGCGAGCCGGTTCGGCAGGTGCGTGAGCTGGTCGTGGCGCACCAGCCAGTTGGCGCGACTCCGGTCGATCGAGGACGATGCCGCGGCATCCGCGAAGACGAGGACCACCGGGCTCCACCAGGCCAGCGACACGTAGGTCGCGGCGAAGACCCAGGCCAGGGCCGACTCGGCGGTCATCATGGTGGCGATCGCCCGCCACGGGACCCCGAGTGCATCGGATGGGCGGCGACCGGTCCTGACATACACCGTGAGCACCGCCAGTGCGATGTTGATCACGCAGAACGTGAGCGCCCCGGCGGCGATCGCAACGAGATTGCCGAGCTGGGCATCATCCCCGATCCCGAGGCTCAGGAGCGCGAGCGTCACGATTCCACTGAGGCCGGCCGGGATCATGATCATCGCGTGATTGGCGAGGACGCCGTACCACGATACGCGTCCACTGAGCTCACGCCACTCGAGGCTGCCGATCGCGGCGACCCAGATTGCCGCCGTCGGACCGCCGAGCGCGAACGACGCGACCACCGGCGCCACGCCGAAGATGATGGTCACGCGACCCGCGTCGGCCGATCCGCGCGACGACGTCGCAATCCCGACCGCGATCCAGATCGCGACGCCGATGACGGCGGGATCGAAGCCGAGCACGTTGAACGGCACCGCGATCGCCGGTGAGAGCGGGACGGCCACCGTTAGCCCGATGAGCATCGCAGCGCCGACCAGCACGTACGACCAGACCAGGACCGCGAGACGGCCCGTGGGCATCGAAGGTCGCGACAGGCGGCCAAGGCCGTTCACGAGGACCCGGCCACGCGGGACCGGCACGACCACCCGATCGACGGGCAGATCAGCCGCGGGCAGCACCGAGGATCCGGCACCCAGGGGCGCGCTCATCGCGCGGGTACACCGTCGCCGGTCACCTGGGCCGCGAATGTCGTCAGGCTCTCAATCGGGCTCGTCATCACCCATGCGATCGATCGGTGCGCGACGGGCAGCGAACAGCCGACCAGTAGGTCAGAGAAAACCCCGTCCCGTGGACCATCGCAGGTGCGGTCGGGATGCGTAATGCGTACTTTGGTACTGACAGCCCCTGCGTCCCGTGACCAGGTAACCTGAGGCCGGACCGCTTTCGTCGGCTCAGGCTGGTTGGGGTTGCGTTCCGGAACACACCCGACACTTACCCGTCACGGTCAGATGATCGATCTGCACGGTGAACCCACGGTCACGACGGAGCGCGGACACGAACGCTGACGCCTCGTCGGCGGGAAGGTCCTCGTCCGAGCCGCAGATCGAACAGACGAGGTGCCCGTGCTGGGCGCCCGCCTGCACGTGGTATTCCTCGCGGCCGTCGAGACCATGGCTGTGGCGGATGAGGCCGATCGCCTCGAGGACATCGAGCGTCCGGTAGACGGTGGACGGCGTCGTGGCCGGCTGGAGCTCGCGGCATCGCTCGATGAGCTGGCTCCCCGTCACATGGCCGGCGGTCCCGCGAAGGACCGTGATCAAGGTGGCTCGCTGCGAGGTCCACCGAAGGCCGCTGGCCCGAAGCCGATCGGGAACGGCATCCCAAGCCGTCGTCCGTAGCATCGTGGAGCGCGGATTGTTGCCGCTCACCGGAGTCCGATCGACTGGAGCCACGCGTCGATCGCCGGCAGGGAGTTGTCCACGCCGATCACGAACGCGAGCCCGATGATCAGGCTGAACGCCCCGGCCACGACCCCGACCCCGATGTACAGGCGCTCGCGGATGCGACTGGCGATGAACCCGGTCGCGGTGATGAACACGATGACCGAATTGGACACGAGCAGGCCGACGATGAAGGCGAGGAGCATCGGGATGCCGAGGCCCTGGCTGGACGCGCCTCCGATCGCGGCGATGAGCAGGACCTGCGTCCCGGTCTCGGCGCCGATCCCGTGGATCATGCCCACTCCCAGGGCGGTCTTCGGTCCATAGGCGGTCATCTCGATCGGATCGGCATGCTCATGGCCGTGGAGACGTGCCTGGAACCGGCGCCACCCAAACCGCGCAGCGTCGAAGACCAGCATCCAGCGTGACCGTAGCCGGAACGCCTGCCCGTGACGTGCGTACTGGTACAGGGAGACGAACACCCAGATTCCGAGGAGCAGGAGCGTCAGGCCCACGACCCGGCCCATGATCGGGTCGACCCAGTCCGGGAGCACCGTCCCGAACGCCAGCGCGAGGGTCCCGAGGATGAGCACGACGAGGGCATGCCCGAGGGCGTAGAGCGTGCCGAGCACCAGCGCACGGCGTTGCTCAACGATCAACCGCGGGTGGACCGACTCGACGGTCACGTGGTCGTGGGCCGACACATGACTCGTGGCCACGTGCGCATGTTCGGCCGGGTCGGCATGGGCCGCGAGCTCGGCCGGGCCGCCATGGGCGTGCTGATGGGAACGCGTCGGCACGGCCGGTTCGCCGAGCGCCGTGTGACCGGCGCCGCCTGGCGTCTCATGGTCGGCCTCGTGGGCGGCCTCATGCGCCGCCTCGTGGACCTCCTCCGCGGCCTCGGCGGCCGTGGTGGTCGAGGTCACGTCCGTGATCGCGGCGATGTGATCCCAATCGAATCCGTGCCGGATTCCGAGGACGAGCGCCGTTCCGAGCAGCCCCGCGCCCCCGGCAACGGCGAGATCGGCCGCGAATACGTGCGGAAGCATGATTCTTCAGGGTCCTTGATGCAACGTGTTGCAATAGCATCGCGAGCCGCCCCGCGCCTGTCAACCGTTGATGCGCAATTCGCGACCGTTGATGCGCAATTCGCGACGGACTGGATGCCCGTGGCTCAGGTGTGCAGCCGCCCGAACTTGGCCATGACCTCGCGCAGCCGATCATGTGGCAGTCGATGCGCTGTAAGCCCGTCCCGGCCCGTCATGGTCTCAGCGGCGACGAGCGCGTTCAGGATCGCCTCTTCGGTGGCCTCGACCGTCGCCTCGAAGATCGGGTCGAGGGCCTGATCCCGGAGCAGGCGGACGCTTGAGACACCGGGGCCCGGCCCGCGATTCTCGGGCTGCGGCACCGCGAGATTGCCGTTCGAGAAACACAGAAAGATGTCCCCTGACGTCGTCGCCCCGATGCTGCCGGCCCGAGCCAGACCCAATCCCGCGCGCTG
>JAYTWS010000039.1:0-6632 GCA_043743315.1 Chloroflexota bacterium
GATACGCGCAACGCGTTCCTTGCCCTGTTCCTGTTCAGCCCGAGCGCCGTGCCCATCCCGAATGTCTTCAACTTCGTTGGGATCGTCGCACCGCTGCTCGGCGTCGCCTTCGCCTTCGATGCCATCAACAGCGAGCGGACCGACGGCACCTTGCCGCGCCTGCTCTCGCAGCCCATCTATCGCGATGACGTGGTGAACGGCAAGTTCACCGCCGGTCTTGCCGCCATCAGCGTCGTGCTCCTGGCCGTGGTCGGGGTCATTTCCGGGTTCGGGATCGTGCGGCTCGGGATCATCCCAAGCCCGGACGAGGTCATCCGGCTCCTCGCCTGGGTCCTGCTCACGATCCTCTGGGTCAGCCTCTGGCTCGCGTTCGGGCTCCTGCTCTCGGTGGTGATTCGACGGGCCGCCACCGCAGCCCTCGTCGGGTTCGGGGTGTGGCTGCTGGTCGCGATCTTCGGACAGCTCATCATCAGCCTGGTCGCCGGGGTGCTGGCACCCGTGGCAAGCGCGGCAACGGCCGAGGAGTTCGTTTCGCTCTCGGCGCTTTCCGCGACTATCGCACGACTCCTGCCCCTGACGCTCTACCAGGAGGCGTCGGCGGTGCTCCTCAATCCCAGCGTCACGACCGTTTCCACACCGACCACCGTCGGGCAGTGGCAGCAGTGGCAGCAGCAGGCGCAGGGCCAGTTGCTGTCGTTCGACCAGAGCGCCCTGCTGGTCTGGCCGCATCTTGTGTCGCTCGTCGCCCTGACGGCGGTCTGCTTCGCAGCGGCGTACATCATGTTCATGCGCCAGGAAGTTCGGGCCTAGGACTCCTGGTCGGGCGCGTCTGCGCTCAGCGCGGCTCGAAGGATCCAGACGGCCGCCAGCGGCAATGCCAGGAGGAAGCCAGGTACCCAGTGGAGCGTCCAGAGGATCCGGTTCGGGTGATGGACCATGCCGCGATACCTCGAACATCGCCCGGGGCCGCGAGCAGAGCGCTCCGCCAGCCGGATGGCCTGATCGTGCCGATGGTCCGTTTCCGCGATGTTTGCGATCGAGGGCACGTTCGCTAACGTTGCGCCCTGGAGGCGGGAGGGCCCGCGCGCCGGACGAGCTCTACATGGCACACTGACCCGCATGCCCAAGCCGTCCTGTTCCTGCTGCTATGACGAGGTGTTCGACGGGGCTTTCGCAGCTTCCGAGCTCCGCGCCTACCGCCGCAAGGGCCCGGGCCGTTCCTCTCGCGCGATCGCGGACGCCCTTGGGCGTCCGAGCGCGGACGGTCTCACGGTCCTCGACATCGGCGCTGGTGTCGGGGGGGTCCACCATCTTCTGCTCGAGCGCGGCGCGGACCGGGCGACCGATGTTGACGCGTCCGGCCCGTACCTGGGAGCAGCCCGCGAGGAGGCGGCGAGGCGAGGCCTCACCGACCGCGTGACGTTCCTGCACGGCGACTTTGTCGCCTTGGCGCCGGAGATGGAGGCTGCCGATCTCGTTGCCCTCGACCGCGTGGTGTGCTGCTACCCGGACGTGGAGTCGCTCGTCTCGCGCGCGGCGGAACGGACCCGGCGCCGTCTCGCGCTCACATTGCCTCCGGATATCTGGATCGCGCGGGTGGTGATCCGGCTCCTTAACGTCTGGGAATGGGCAACCCGATCAAACCTGCGCATCCACGCGCACCCGCATGCGACGGTGATCGAGGCCGCGGCCCGCGCCGGCCTGGTTCCACGGGAGAGCCGGCAGGTGGGATCGTGGCGACTCCTGGTCTTCGAGCGCCCGATTCTTACTTCGGATAGCCGGTGATCCGTCGGATCTCCTGGTACAGGGGTCGGAGCCGCTCGTACATCGCCAGATAGACCGAGCGATACAGATCCTCGTAGATGCGACTGGCCTCGCGGGCGGGCTCGAATCGTTCACCGATCCGGACCATGTCGGCGACCGCGGCAAGCGCGTCCCGATGGATCCCGACGCCCACAGCGGCATCGATCGCAGCCCCGAGGCCCGCGGCCTCGTGGGTATGCGGACGGCTGGCGGGGATCCCGAACACGTCGGCGAACAACTGCACGGCGGCCCGTGACTGGGAGCCGCCGCCCGACACGCGAAGCTCGCGGATTCCGACGCCGCTCTTCTTGACGGTTCGCTCGGCACCCTCCCGCAGGCCATAGGCGAGTCCCTCGAGGATCGCTCGATACACGTGGGCCCGGCCATGGACATCGCCGAATCCCACGATCGCACCCTTGGCCTCGGGGCCCGGAAACCGGACGCCGGGCATCCAGTACGGCTGCAGGACCAGACCCATCGAGCCCGGCGGTGAGGCGGCCAGCAGCTCCTCGAACAGTGCCTCGGGAGGAACGTCGAGTGCGGCGCCTCTCGAGATCTCGTCGGCTCCGAACTCGCGCTTGAACCACTCGACCATCCAGAAGCCGCGCAGGACCTGGAGCTCCACCAGCCATGCGCCCGGAAACGCGGCGGGGTAGGGGGGCACCAGCGGGATCGCCTCGAGGTACTTCCGGTGGGTCGTCCCGATCGTGGCCGTGGTCCCGAACGACAGCGCCGCGACGTCCGGGGTCACCGCACCCGCGCCCAGGGCCTCGGCCTGCTTGTCCCCAGCCGACGCGATCAGTGGGATGCCCGCGGCCAGGCCGAGGTGTCCGGCGGCGGTCGGAGTCAGCTCGCCGAGCGGCTCGGTCGGGTCCACGAGCTCCGGGAGCCAGGCCCGGTCGAACGCGGCGACCTGCCACTTCCAGTCGAGGCGGCCGGCCCATCTTGACCGCTTGAAGTCGAACGGCAGGTAGCCAACCTGGGCAGCCGATGAATCGACCCAGCGGCCGACGAATCGTGCCGTGAGCCACGACGACAGGACCCCGTACCGCCGAATCCGGCGCCAGACCGCCGGTTCGTGGCGCTCGATCCAATTCGCCTCGCAGTCGGCCTGGAAGCGGGCGACCGTCTCACCGACCCGGGCCGCCCGGAACGCGAGTCCCCACGCCCCGCCGATCGGTGCGAGGTCATCGGTCTGGCGCTGGTCGAGCCAGACGATGGCAGGACGAAGTGGCTTCCCGTCCTCGTCGGCCACCACGATGGTCACGCGCTGCGTCGTCAGGGCCACGCCGGCGACGGCATCGGGCCGCGCAGCCGGATCGGCCCACAGGAGCCGGCAGGCCTCGCCGATGGCGTTCCACCAGACCTCGGGATCCTGCTCTGCCCAGCCCGGGTTCGGCGAGACATAGGGCTCCACCGCCACGCGACCCATCGCGACGAGCGTCCCGCGAGGATCGAAAAGCAGCGCGCGGACGCTCTGTGTCCCGACATCGAGCGCCAGCAGGTGATCGGCCGAACTCACGAGCCCTCCACGGCCCTATCGTGACCGATCCTGATGGTGCCGACGCGGTCTTCAGAACAGGGGATAGGGGACCGGCGGCCAGTTGCGACCAGGGATCGGGAACCGCCCTCGCTTCAGCAGGGCGACGCAGCGGCGACGCGTCGCGGTCACCTCCGGACGCGCCAGGAGCGCACGGAGCGCGTCGCCGAGCTCTCCTGAGATTCCGTCACGAACGCGCTCGATCCCGGCGACCAGCTCTCCATCGAGGTCCTCGCCGGCCCAACCCCAGAGCACGGTCCGCAGCTTCGGCACCGTGGAGAAGGTCACGCCGTGATCGACCCCGAAGACGTGGCCACTCGGCGCCGGGAGGAGATGCCCGCCCTTGCGATCCGTGTTGTTGACGATGGCATCGAACAGCGCCATGCGTCGCAATCGAGCGTCCGGAGCCGTCGGTCCGACGATCATACCGACCACGTCGGCCGCAGGATCGGCGTGAATCCACTGCTGGACCATGCCTTCGCCGAATGGCCCCTCGCGGAGGACCGTGGGCGGCACGATCTGCCAGCCGAGCGCCTCCGAGACGAGGAACGCTGCCACCTCGCGGCGGGCGAGGGTCCCGGGCGGAAAATCGAATAGTGGCCGCTCTGCCACCGTTGCCTTGTAGACAGCGTGAAACGGTTCGTCCAGCTCCGGATGGTGCACCAGGACGACGAGCGCCTGATTCGAGGAACCAGGCAGCCTGCCGAGGACCTCGAGCTCTCCATCGCGGAGGCCCCGGATCGTGGCGGCGTCCGCGGTCAGCGTCTCAGTTGACGTACTGGCCGTTCCGACGCGGGCAGATGTGACCCTGCGGGTCAAGTGGGTTGCCACACAGCGGGCAGGGCAGCCGGCCCGAGCGCACGACACGGAGCGAGCGCTCGACGAACGAGCGGGCCTGCACGGCGCTCAGGTGGACACGAAGTACGTCGGGACCGTCGATGTCGTCCGACGAGAGCAGCTGCTCAACGGCCGCCGCGACCGACCCTTCGTCCGCGTCCTCGTCCTCGTCGTCCGCGTCGTCGTCCTCGGTGATCGCCCGGGCCTCGATGATGATCCGCTCGAGGTCTCCGTCCCAGCCGAGCGTCAGCGTCCCGGCGCGGAACGCCTCCGACAGCGGCTCGTCCAGGGGTGCCACGTCCTCGACCGGCTGGGTCGGGCCGAGATCGACGATGCCGCGCTCGTCGAGTTCGACGAGGAGACGGCCGAGCCGGTCGGCCATCGCCGCGACCTGGACCTTCTCGAGCGACACGCTGACGATCCTGGCGCCATCCCGGCCCTGCAGGAAGAACGTCCGGTTTCCGGGCTCGCCGATCGTGCCGGCGATGAATCGGTCGGGCGGGTTGAACAGATAGATGCGTCGTGCCACGGACCGACTCTACCGGATTTCCGGGCGCTGGCTGATGGGACGAGCCGCGGTCACCCGACGGTGAACGGAATCCGATGCCAGCCCCGCGCGCCGTTGGGATCCGGTCGCGTCACCACTTCAGTCTGCGTCTCCCCGCTCCCGTCGGTGGCGCGGACCCGAGCGGTGTGGCTGCCGGCCGTCGCGACCCACGGGTACTCCCACTGGACCCACGTCGCGTCCGAGATCGGAACAGACAGGGTCGCGTCGTGGAAGTCGCCGTCGTCGAGCGACACCTCGACCCTGGCGATGCCCCGATCCGGGGCCCAGGCCACGCCGGCGATCTTCATCGGGCCGGCCGGGATGTTGGTGTTCCGAGGAGGGACGTCGATCCGCGACTGGGTCAGGATCGGCGCCTCCTTGGACCAGCCAAGCGGGACCCAGTAGGCGTCGAAGGCCTCGAGCGTCGTGAATTCGAGTTCCGTCACCCACTTCGTCGCCGAGACGTACCCGTACAGGCCCGGCACGATGACCCTCGCTGGGTAGCCGTGCTCCCGCGTCAGGGACTCACCGTTCATCCCGATCGCGATCATCGGCTCGCGCTCCGGGTCCATGATCCAGGCGGTTGGCGAGCCGGCGGTCCACCCATCGACGGAGCGCCCGACCATCTGCGTCGCGCCGCGGTTCACGCCTGCGAGATCGAGAACGTCGCGGAGCCGGACGCCGGTCCACTTGGTGTTCCCGACGAGATCGCCGCCCACACGGTTGCTGACGCAGGCGATCGTGATGTACTGCTCGATGATCGGCAGTTCGATGAGCTGGGCGTAGGTGAGGGTCACCTCGCGCTCGACCATCCCGTGAATCCGGAGCTGCCAGGTACTTCGGTCGATGTTCGGTGGGATGAGCGCGGTGTCGATCCGGTAGAAATCCGGAGTCGGGACCACGATCGGCGTCAGGCCTCCGACCCCCAGCTCGGCGCCGGCCGGCAGGGAGACGGGATCTGACACGCTTGGGAGCTCGCCCGGCTTCGTGACCCGTTGGCGCTCCAGAAGCGTCCGGCCGACGGCCGATGCGGCGACAGATGCCACGCCGACGAGGCCGCCACGGACCAGCAACGTCCGGCGTGACCAGTCCGGCATGGAGGCGGCCACGCCGGACGCCGGCCCGGCCTTGGACCTCGACGTGGTCCCCTGCGCGACTGCCATGAGCCGGTCGAGGACGGTCACACCGACCGCGAACTCCCCGAGGCCCGCGCCGACGGCCAGCGGGAGGATGGTGTCAGCATCCCGAAGACCAGCGACGAACCCGACCGCGACGAATGCCGCGATGATCCCCATGCCCAGGCTCGGCCTGCTCCGGGCGATCAGGCCGACCAGTGCCCCCACCGCCAGCGCCACGCCGAGGACCAGGAGCTCGAGGGCGAGCTTGTCGGCCGTCCCGAACAGCGAGACGACGAATTCCTTGGCTCCGGGCGGCTGAAGGTCGATGACCTGGCGCCCGACGGACAGGATCGGCGACGGGGCGCCGGCCAGGATGCCCGCGAGCAACTCACCGGTGCCGAGGGCGGCACCCGTCGCAAGGGCACCGACGGCCGCGGCGGCGGCGCGTCCAATGGTCGGGGAGGCGGGCGGGTCCATGGCGACTTCGCGTTCGTTCACCCAGCGACCTTACCGCGCCGGGCGTGACGCGTCAGTGACAGCGACGGGCGAACCGAACCGAGTGGGTATCATGGCCGCAATGTTAACGACCTCTCCGCGATGATCGACGTCACCCTTCAGCTCGACCTGGCACTCCGGCTCGTCATCGCGGCTGCCCTGGGCGCCGCTGTCGGCGCGGAGCGGGAGATCCACGGGCATCCGGCCGGCATCCGCACGCACATGCTCGTCGCCCTCGGGTCTGCCCTGTTCACCGTCCTGTCGATTCACGGGTTCACGACCGACGGCGCGG
>JAYTWS010000040.1:0-6114 GCA_043743315.1 Chloroflexota bacterium
ACGTCCAGGGCTCCCGCCAGGACCACGACCACGGCGATCGCCGCCGCCCCGGCCGGCAGGACGCGCCGGGGACGAGCCAGAGCGAATGAGCCCCGGCGGAAGGGCTCCTCGATGAAGCGCCAGCTGGCGGCTGCCACCACGATGGCGGCGAGGGCCAGGAGGATCCGCACAGCCAGGTCCAGGGGCGCGCCGAGGGCAAGCGCCGGCAGGATGAGGATCGGCCAGTGCCAGAGGTACAGGGAATAACTGATTCGTCCAAGGAAGCGGATCGGTGCCGTCGAGAGCAGGACGCCTGGGCCGTTGGTCACGGGCCCGGAAATGATGAGGATCACGGCGGCGACGGTTGGCGCGATGGCCGGGAAGCCCGGGTAGGCCAGATCCGACGAAATGAGGAGCGCGCTCACCACGAGCCCCACGAGCGCGCCCCACCCGGCGACGGCGAGCGCGGCCTTCGGAAGCCGATCGACATTCACCACGCCGACGGCCAGGAGGCCGCCCGCCGCCAGCTGCCAGGCCCGGCCCGGCAGCGAGTAGAACGCCCAGTTCGTGACCGACTGGGTCAGCCAGAGGTTGGCTCCGAAGGACGCGACGAGTACCACGAGAAGGGCCATGGTCACGCGCCGTCGGCCGCCTCCGGCCACGAGGAAGAGGATTGCCGGCCACACGAGGTAGAACTGTTCCTCGACCCCCAGGGACCAGAAGTGCAGGAAGGGCGATGGCTGGGTGACCGTCGTGAAGTAATCACCGGCGGCCAGGGCGAACCTGATGTTGGCCACGGAGAGCGCTGCCGACGCGCCGTCGACCATGACCTCGGGACGGTCCAGGACGCCGAGCAGGACGTACGCGGCGACGAGGGTGACCATCACGACGGCCACCGCGGCCGGCAGGAGGCGACGAACGCGCCGGGCGTAGAAGCGAGCGTAGGACACGCGCCCGGATCGCCCGTGCTCGCGGAGCAGCAGCCCGGTGATCAGGAATCCGCTGATGACGAAGAAGACATCGACGCCGATGAACCCACCGGCAACAGGCAACCCGGCATGGAAGAGGACCACGAGCAGGACCGCGACTCCGCGCAGGCCCTCGACGTCGGGGCGGAAGGTGGCATCACTCCCGCGAGCGAGGGGGCTCGCAGCGGGGCGGTCTGGTGTCACGGACGATCGAAACCCCGTTCGGCGGCCGCTATGGTGCCCCGGATCACTATGGTGCCCCGGATCACAGCGTCTCCGAGTTCGAGGGGTCGTCCATGACCATCCTCGTCTGGTCCGCTCGATACGCCTTGAGGCGCGCGGCAAGGGCAGAATCGCCAAGGGCCAGGATCTCGATGGCGAGGATCGCTGCATTCTCAGCGTTCCCGATGGCAACCGTCGCGACCGGAATGCCGCGTGGCATCTGGACGATCGACAGGAGGGAATCGAGCCCGCCGAGGTGCTCGGTCGGAATCGGGACGCCGATTACCGGCAGCATGGTCTTCGAGGCCAGCATCCCGGGCAGGTGGGCGGCGCCGCCGGCGCCGGCGATGATGACCTGGATCCCGCGGCCGGCGGCGCTTTCCGCATAGGCGAACAGATGATCCGGGCTTCGGTGGGCCGAAACGACCCGCAGCTCGCACGGAACGTCGAGCATCTCAAGCATGGCGGTCGCTCGCTCGAGGATCGGAAAGTCGGAACGGCTCCCACCCACCACGCCGACCATTGCCCCCTTTGCCACGTTCAGCCACCCTCCTGCGTCGTGTCCGCCCAATGCATGCGGTGCGCGGCCTCACGCGCGCTGGCAAGCGCCTCGTCGACGGTCGAGGCCACCGCCGTTACGTGTCCCATCTTGCGTCGCTCGAAGACTCGGCGCTTGTCATAGACATGCACATGAACGTCTTCCAGCTCCAGGGCACGGTCCATGCCAACGGGCCGGGCATCCCGGTCCGCTCCGGAACCGAGGAGGTTCACCGTCGCCGCGCCACCTCCCCGGAGTTCGGTGGATCCCAGCGTGAGACCACAGATCGCGCGGATGTGCTGTTCGAACTGGCTGGTCACGGCACCCTCGATGCTCCAGTGACCGCTGTTGTGGACTCGAGGGGCCAGCTCGTTGACGACCAGGCTCCCGTCGGGCATCAGGAACAGCTCTGCGGTCAGCAGTCCCACCATGCCCATCCCGATCGCCAGGTGCGTGCCGAGCGCTAGGGCCTGGATCGCGACGGCCTCGGGGATCCGGGCGGGCGTCGACGACTCGATCAGGATGCCCCGATCATGCGCATTGCGAGCAACCGGGAAACCGCACGTGGTGCCGTCCACGGCCCGTGCCACGATGATCGATAGCTCGGCCGCAAACGGGAGTTCTCGCTCAAGCAGCAGCGGCCGTTCATCGGCCATCTCGGCCACGACCATCGCCTCGGCTGCGGGCACATCGTCGGCGCCCGCGATCCTGAGTTGGCTTCGTCCGTCATACCCGCCGAGCGACGCCTTGAGTCGGAGCGGCAGGCCCAGCTCCCCGACGCCCGCGTGCAGGTCCGTCACTGAGCGGACTTCCCGCCACGGGGCGACGATCGCGCCGTTCGCCTCGAGAAATCGCCGTTCCGCCAGTCGGTCCTGGGTGAGTTTCAGCGCGTAGGGCCCGGGCCGGATGGGCGCTGCGCCGGAATCGAGGGCCTTCACCAGCTCGAGCGACAGGTGCTCAAGCTCGTACGTGATCACGGAGCACCGCATCGCTATGCGTTTGGCAGCCTCGACGTCGTTGTACCGGCCCAGCTCGAGGTGGTCGGCGACCGCGGCAGCCGGACACTGGGGATCCGGGTCCAGAACGACCACGCGATAGCCCATTGCCCGCGCCGAGAGAGCGAGCATCCGCCCCAACTGGCCGCCGCCGATGATCCCGATGGTCGCGGGCGGTGGGATGGCCGGGCTCCTGAACCCGAGTGCCTTGTAGACCCCGAGGATCCAGGTCGTTTTGGAATGCGTATAGCGATAGCCGTCAACGGTCGATCCACCGGTGATCGTGCTCTTCAGGTCCGCGTATTGGCGCATGAGTTCCGGATCGTTGCGCAGGGCGTCGCGGAAGGCGATGTCACGTCGGAAGTCGCCACCGGTCGGCTGGACGTGAAAGTGGATCCGGAACTCGTCGCCATCGACGAGGACGGCGCCGACGAGCATTGGCCGAGTCGGCGGCCACGGGTCGGGTCCCGGCTGATCCTGGAAGCCGAGTTCGCGAAGGACGGCCACGATCCCGGGGATCGAAGCGGGGTCAGTCTCGACCGACAGGTCCACGATGCCCTTGCCCGGTAAGCCCGGCACCGCCGTGCTCCCGATGTGTTCGACGATGAGTTCCGGGCGGCGAGCGCTGACCACGGCCGCGATCTCGCGTGCCACGTCGACCGCGCGCGGATCCCACGCCGAAACGTGCGCCACGCGCCGTTCGTACGGGAGGATCACCAGGTTCGGGGCGCGATCGGGAGTTGTCACGAGGTGGAAGTGTAGGCTGTGGGCGATGGCAGGCGATCCGGGTTTCGGCGAACGCGTGCGGCTGCCCGTGATCCTCGACGTCGACACCGGCATCGATGACGCCCTCGCCCTCCTCTACGCCTGTGCCTCCTCGGAGATCGACCTGCTCGCCGTGACCTGCGTCCCGGGCAACGTCACGCTCGAGGCGGTCGTGGCGAACACGCTCGCGGTCCTCGAGCTTGCGGGGCGTGGCGATGTCCCCGTCCACGCCGGCGCAGACCGCCCGCTGGTCAAGCCCCTGACGACGTGCGAGGAGACGCACGGACCGCACGGGATCGGCCATGCGACCCGGCCCGGCGCATCGGCCGTGGCCGCCGCAGGCAGCGCCGCGGATGCGATCGTGGAGATCGCGCGCAGGCGACCCGGGGAGGTGCGCCTCGTCACGCTCGGGCCGATGACCAACCTCGCGCTGGCCCTGGAACTCGAGCCGCGGCTGCCATCGCTCCTCGGCGGCTGGACGTTCATGGGCGGCGTGTTCCGCGGTTCGGGCAACACGACACCGACCTCGGAATGGAACATCCACGTGGATCCCGATGCCGCGAAGACCTGTTTCGCGGCGTGGGGCACGGCGAGGGCGGCCGACGCGGCCGTGCCGCGCCCGATCGGGATGGGCCTCGAGATCACGGAGCAGGCACGCCTCAGGCCCGAGGCGGTCGCCGAGCTGGCGAGGCGGGCCGGCGCCGCCGACGTGGACGCGGCCGCCATTGCCCTGGACGATCCCGCGGTGGCGATGCAACCGATCGGATCGGTCGGCACCAACGCCGTCCTGCGGTTCGTTGTCGATGCCCTGCGCTTCTACTTCGAATTCCATGCGGCGTACGACGGGTTCTACGGCGCCTTCATCCACGATCCATTCGTGGTCGCGGCGGTGATCGATCCGTCACTCATCGAGACCCGGCAGGCCTTCGTCGACGTTGAGGCGGGTCCCGGCCTTGCCCACGCGATGACGATCGCCGACTGGCGCGGCATCACGGGCCGGCCGGCCAATGTGGCCGTCGCCGTCACCGGGGACCCTGTCACGTTCCTCGATCGACTGGTGGAGCGAATCGGGGCCCTCGCCCGTCGAGATGAGGGACCCGGTCGGGCAGGCGCCCGGGTCGAGCTGTAGGCCCCGGTCGAGCTGCGGGCCCCGGTTGAGCCGAGGCCCCCGCCCGGTCTCAGGGTTCCCGGTTGAACCAGACGCCGCGCGGACCCGTGTAGCCGGCGCCTTCGCCCCAATTGGCGCACCGGTTCGTGTGGCGCGCGCAGGCGGACCTCAGGGCTGCGTGATGCCGACCTCGAATACCTGGTCATCGAGGATCCGCCAAGCCCGCAGGCCGGCGGCGCCGGTCACGGGATCGGCCTCGTCCGGATGGAGCGACACCAGGACGTACAGCGCGTCCGGGTAGAACGCCAACCCGATATCGGTCGGCGATGGACGAGCCGGCGACGCGACATGCGAGTGGACGATCGCCCAGAACACCTCGTCTGCGTCATCGGTCTCGATGGTCACGCGGAGCAGGTCATCGGAATCGATCTCGTAGCGGTACGGCGAGGCGGCCCGGTTGCGGGTCGGTATCCAGCGCAGCGCAACGCCGCCATCCGCGGCCGGTCGGTCGCCGATGATCAGGCCGCAGGCTTCATTCGGGAGCGCCGCGCGAGCGTGGGCCACGATCGACTGACGGATCGCGGGTGGGATGACAACCGTGGCAGGACCGGGGTGCTTGTCGCTAGTCATTGGTCACTTGGCGTCAATCCCCTGGCTGCGGGGTGCCTGGGCCGCGTCACCACCAGTTGACGCCGCCCTCGAGATCCGACTCCATGTCGTCGAGGTCACGGGCGTAGGTGCCGACCGAGAGGTATTTCCAGCCGCCATCCGGGAGGATGGCCACGATTGTTCCCGCGGCCATCTCCCGTGCGACGCGCGCGGCCGCGACCAGCACGGCACCGGACGACGGTCCGGCGAAGATGCCCTCGAGCGCGATGAGATCGCGCACCGCGGCAATCGCGTCGCGATTCGAGATGAGGTATTTCGCGTCGAGCAGGGATGGATCGAGGATCTCGGGCACGAATCCCTCGTCGAGCGAGCGGAGTCCCTGGACGGCCTCGCCGGGCAGGGGTTCGGCGGCGATGATCCGGACGTCGGGCTTGGCCCGGCCGAAGAAGCGGGCCACGCCCATGAGTGTTCCGCCGGTCCCGAGTCCCGCCACGACGGCATCGACCTCGGGACAGTCGGCGAGGATCTCGGGGGCAGTCGTCTCCTCGTGGGCACGCGGATTGGCCTCGTTGCCGTACTGGTAGGGCATCACGAACCGCGGGTCACGGGCAACCAGTTCCTTGGCCATGACAATCGCGCCGTTGGATCCGAGGCGACCGGGCGAGTCGATGACCTCCGCCCCGAACAGGGCGGCCATCTGGCGCCGCTCGGGGGTCACGTTGTCGGGCATGACGAGGGCGACCCGATAGCCCTTCCGGCGAGCGATCATCGCCAGCGCAATGCCGGTGTTGCCGGATGTCGGCTCGAGAATGATCGAATCCGGGCCGAGCGAGCCGCGCGCCTCGAGATCCTCGATCAGGGCGCGTGCCACGCGGTCCTTGACCGAGCCGCTCGGATTCAGGAACTCGAGCTTGGCGTAGATCCGGACGT
>JAYTWS010000041.1:0-29657 GCA_043743315.1 Chloroflexota bacterium
GAGTCATCGCCTACCTCGACGGCGAACCCGTCGGCTGGTGCGGCCTGGGGCCCCGGGCCGACATGCCGCGACTGGTCAACTCGCGGACGATCCCGGCCGTGGGCGCGTTGCCGGTCTGGTCGATCGGCTGCTTCATCGTCCGGCCCGGATTTCGGCGTCGAGGCGTCGCCCGGGCGCTCCTCCTGGGTGCCGTTGACTACGCACGCGCACGTGGAGCGCCGGGGATCGAGGCCTATCCGATCGATCCAGCCGGGGCACGGGTCTCGACGTCACTCGGGTTCGTCGGGTTCACGTCGATGTTCGAGGCAGCCGGGTTTCGGCGGGTCGTCGAGACGGATGCCCACAGCGCCGGCCTGCCGCGCTGGCTCATGCGCCTCGAATTCGAGTAGCCCCGGGCCTGCGCCGACCCGGCTCCGGTCCTCCGCCGCTCGGGTGCCCTATCCGTTCACGAAGCCGGTCGTGTCGACGATCTCGAAGTCCGACCCGTTGATCCCGCCCAGGCCATGGAGTTCATCGTCGTTCCAGCGGCTATCGGGCGCGCCGGTGATGTACCACGGCGACCCGTTGTCGGCGAGGAGCATCCCGTACAACTGGAGTGCCCGCAGGATGACCTGTGACTGCGGCCCGTAGCCGGAGATGTCCACCGACGCCTTGAGTCGCACGCGTAGGCCCATCGGCGGTTTCGAGTCGCACGAGCCACTTCCCGCCTCGTGGCGCGCCGGGTAGATGTAGCCGTTGCAGGTCGAGGAAGCCGTGAACCGGATGGCGTGGCGGATCGCTCCAGCAGCCACCTCCGAGTACCTGACCAGGCCAGGGAAGATCGGCAGACCGGCCGCATCGGCGCTCGTCCAGCCTTCGGGACGGAGGGCATTGGACTTGAGGTTCCAGATCGCGCCCGACCCGGCGGTCCACGAGGAGCCGACCTTTGCGGCCGCGAACAGCTCGTACAGCTTGCAGGCATTCGTGTCGATCATGAGCAGGTGCCGGTCGCTCCCCCCCTCGATCTTCGGCTTGGCCGGAATGGGATAGGGACCCGCGTCTGACTCGTCGGCGTAGTCGAAGGCCACGGTCGAGCGCGCCGTCGTTGTCCCGACGATGTTGAACGGGATCCCGTAGCCGCCTGCGGCGCTGAAGTCCGGGTGCAGGGACGCCCCGAGACCAATGGCCGCGATCATCGTGTCGCTGTTCGATGCAACCGGCAGGTCGTCGACGCGCTTGTTCCAGACGTTGGAGCTCGGAAAGATCGGGCATGCTGACAGCGGCGGGATGGGAGCGGGTGCCGCGGTCGGTCCTGGCGCCGCCGTCGGCTTGGTCGTCGCGGTCGGCCTGGGCGCGACGGTTGGGCCGGCCGTCGGGCGAGCGGTGGGGATTGTCGTCGGCCCGGGAATGGCGGACGTCGTCGGGAGCACCGGAGTCGGGATTGCGCTCGACGATCCCGCGCTGGACGCGACCGGGGTCGCTGCGGCAACGCCTCCGGCACTCGGGAACGGGTCAGCATCGGTCCCGAGCACCTGACTTGGCGTTGCGGCATCAACGGACGTGTCCGCCCTTGGACTCCCGACCGGCGTGTCCGGCGGCAGGACGGCAAGTGTGACTCCGATGACGACGAGTGGGACGAGCGCGAGCGGCGACCTGAACCGTTGCTGCTTCACGCGACGCATGCGTGTCAGCCTACGGCCTCGACCGTTCCGCGCCGAGTCGGCCGAAAGTCCTGTGCCCGGCCGCACCGGCCGGCCGACTACCCCTCCGTGTGGGTGGGTGGCGGCGTTGGGAACATCGCGTCGGGTTCAGTCACGACCGCCGTGCCGACCCGGGCTCCGAGCATCGTGCTGACGACGAAGAGGACCAGGGCGCCCGCGAACCCGATCCCCATGGCCGTGGGAACTGCCGCGCCGAGGCCGGCGACAACCGCGGCGAGGAGAGACCCGAACAGGACACAGACGATGATCGCGAGCATCCCGAGCGCGGTCGTGAGCGCATGGACTGCACCGAGCCACGGCCCCAGACTGGGATCGCCGAAGTTCGACAGGACACCGACGTAGTCATCGTGGATCGAGGTCACGAAATAGCGCTCGATCCCGGGAACCATCTCGGAGTACGAATGCCGGATTCGGTTCATGCCCCGGATCGCCCGGAACTCCTCGGAGCTGGCGTTGGCCAGCCGACCGATCGTCGCCAGCCCGATGAACAGGTCGACCGCGAGGAGCATGCCCGACACCGGCAGGACGGCCCCGGCGAACGCATCCGAGGCGACCATCAGGCCGATCACGATGAGCGTCGCCGACAGGAATGACAGGAACATGCCGGCGCGGCTGAACGCCTCGTTGTAGGCCAGCGAGCGCGCCGTGAGGAGGCTCCAGTGCTCGGTCGAGAGGATCTGGAGGGCCCGCGGATCGAGGAGCGGGTTCGGCTCGCTCGCGGCGAAGCCCGCCACAGGCATCGGCGCATCCTGGGTGGCAGGCGGACGAGCCTCCGCTGGCATCGCCTCGAACGTCATCGCTCGTCACCGTCTCGACGCCGTTGGGCCATTGCGACCCGCGAGTCCTCGAAGCGGATCATCCGCTTGACATAGGCGGCCGCATCACGCCTGGCGTACAACACGAACAAGGTCGCCGAGACAATCCCGACGGCGAGGCCGACCGGCATGGCCGAGGCCATCGCCGGCGTGACCTGGAGGGTCACGAGGGCCCCGATGACCGCGGCGATCGCCGAGCACACGACCGCGATGACCCCGGGCGTGGTCACGAAGACGTGCACCATCGAGAAGCCAGTCACGTTCATCGCCCCGTAGGTCTGGGCGAAGCCCTCGGCGTCGAGGCTGATCCCGGCGACGAATTCGTCCTCAATTCCCGGCTCGAGCCGGGCGTACTGGCGGCGAAGGCGGTTCATCCCCGCGACCCAGTAGAGGTCCTCGTTGTTGACCTGCGAGAGCCGGATGAATGTCGCGACCCCGAGGAACAGGGTGATCGAAAGGACGACGATGGCAAACACGACGAATTCCGGCCCGAAGTCCGTCGCCGAGCCGACGAGAGCGAGCGAGACCGTCGCCGTCGAAAGGGAGGTCAGGAACATCGAACTCCGGGCGAACGACTCATTCCAGCTCATCGACCTCGTCGCCAGCAGGCTCCAGTGCTCGGTCGCGAGGAACTGGGCCCGGCGGGCGGAGTTGGCGCCCGTCGCGGTGCTCGACACTCTGCCCTGGCCGGGCGGCGCCTCGGGCGCGACGGGCATCCCCTCGGTCACGGCTTCGTTCCCTCCTGCGCCTCGACGAGCATCGAGCGTACGGCCTCGTGCAAGACGCCGTTCGTGGCAAGTGTCGTGCCCCCATCGAAGATACGGCGACCCTGGAAGTCCGTCACGCGGCCACCCGCCTCCTCGACAAGCACGACCGGCGCCGCAGCATCCCAGATCGAGAGGCCCACTTCGACCATGACCTCGGCCGATCCCTCCGCGAGCATCGTATAGCCCCAGAAATCGCCGAAGCCCCGCTCTCGCCATGATGCCTGCAGCAGTCGCGTGAATCCGGGCGCGGCGCCACCGTCGATCAGGTCCTGCGTTCCGCCGTACACGACCTGGGCCCCCGCGAGATCCGAGATCGAGGTCGCGTGGAGCCGCCTCGCGACGCCGGAACCTTGCGTGCCCGCCAGCGGTCCGGATCCCCACGCTCCACCGCCCCGCCACGCGAACCATCGCCCGCCGAGCGCCGGAGCGGAAATGAGGCCGACCTGGAGTTCACCGTCCCGCTCGACGCCCAGGAGCGTCGCGAAGACCGGGATACCCCGCATGAAGTTGTGGGTCGCGTCGATCGGGTCGAGGATCCAGCGGATCGAGGCGCCGGCCTGGGCCTCGCCGAACTCCTCGCCGAGGACGCCGTGGTCCGGAAACTGGTCGGCGATCCGGTCGCGGATCACTCGCTCGACGGCTGTGTCCGCCTCGGTCACGAAGGTCCGGTCGGGCTTGCGCGATGAGACCGGGTTCTGGCGAAAGTAGCGGAGCGCGATCTCGTCGGCCGCATCGCACCAGCCGAGTGCCGCGTCGACCCAGCCACGAAGCTCCGCATCGGACCCTTTGCGCAGCGAGGCGCTCCAACCTGGCCCGTAGGCGGGAGACCGGCGCGACCCGCCGCTCCCTCCAGGGCCGCCGCCGCTCGGGCCGGGGCCACCGCGGGAGCCGCTGCCCGATCCGCTCCCTCCAGGGCCGCCGCCGCTCGGGCCGGGGCCGCCGCTCGGGCCGGGGCCGCCGCGGGAGCCGCTGCCCGATCCGCTCACGACCGGATCCTCGCGCCATCGGGGTCCCACAGTGGCTCGCGCACGACCTCGAACCCGACCGAGGTCCCGAAGATGTCGATCTCGCCGCGGGTCCCGATCGCCGCCCCGTCCGGTGGCAGGTACGCATAGGCGATGGACCGCTCGACCGCGAATCCGTAGCCGCCGGTGGTGACTCGACCGACGATGCGACCGCCGACCCGGACGGGTTCATTGCCGAGCGCCACGGAACGGGGATCGTCGAGCACGAGACAGCGCAGTCGCTTCCGGGGGCCGGCCGCCTTCGCGGCCAGGAGCGCCTCGCGACCGATGAAGTCGGTGCCCTTGTCCAGGCGAGCCGCAAAGCCCAGGCCGGCCTCGTAGGGCGTCTCCTCGGGCGTGATGTCGCTCGACCAGACGCGATAGCCCTTCTCGAGGCGCAGGGCGTCGATCGCGCGATAGCCGCCCGCCGTGAGCCCGTGAGGGGCGCCGGCCGCCCAGACGGCGTTCCAGAGTGCCCTTCCGTACTCGGCCGGCGGGTAAAGCTCCCAGCCCAACTCGCCCACGTACGTGACACGGAGAGCGAGGACGGGGATCTCGGCGATGGTGATCTCGCGGGCGGTCATGTACGGGAACCCGACGTCCGACACGTCGTCCTTCGTCAGCGGCGCGAGGATGTCGCGCGCCCGTGGCCCCCATAACCCGAAACAGGCTCGGGCCGATGTGGTGTCCCGGACGCGAACGCTCCCGTCATCGGGAAGGTGCTTCCGCATCCAGCCGAGATCGTGGTTACCGAAGGCGGTGCCGGTGACGATCAGGAATCGGTCCTCACCCAGGCGCGTGACGGTGAAGTCGCACTCGATCCCGCCGCGCCGGTTGAGCATCTGGGTGTAGACGATGCTCCCGATCGGCTTGTCGATGTCGTTGTCGCACAGGTACTGGAGGTAGGCAAGCGCGCCGTCACCGTCGATTTCGATCTTGGCGAAGCTCGATTCATCGAACAGCCCGGCGTTCCTTCTGGTGGCCAGCGCCTCGGCCCCGATGGCCGGGCTCCAGTGCTCGCCGGCCCAGCCGTGCGGGCGAAGGGCCTCCAGCGTTGCGCGATCCGTGATGCCCGCGCCATCCTCATTTGGAGTGAACCAGTTCGGCCGCTCCCACATCGACTTCTCGCCGAATTCGACTCCGAGCAGCCTCAGTTCGTCGTAGGCAGGTGAGATCCGCAGTGGCCGGGAGGCGTGCCGCTCCTCGTTCGGGTAGTGGATGTCGTAGTAGGTGGCGTAGTTTTCGTACGTCCGGGCGAGGGTCAGCTTCTGGCTCCGGTACTGGCCACCGAACCGGCGAATGTCCATCTTCCAGAGGTCCAGTTCCGGTTCCCCGTCGACGATCCAGCGAGCCACCTGCTGGCCGATCCCGCCGGTCCCGGCGATGCCGTGGGCGCAGAACCCGGCCGCCACGAAGAACCCGCGGACCTCGCTTTCGCCAAGGATGAATTCGTTGTCGGGGGTGAACGCCTCGGGTCCGTTGATCATCCGCGTCACGCCCGCGTCTGCAATCGCAGGGACGCGTCGGATCGCACCCTCCATGATCGATTCGAAACGAGGCCAGTCCGGGTCCAGGAGCCGGTGATTGAAATCCGCGGGGACGCCATCGAGGGCCCACGGCGCCGGATCGCGTTCGTAGCCGCCCATGCATAACCCGCCGACCTCCTCGCGGAAATAGCACAGGTTGTCGGGGTCACGCATCGTCGGGAGGCCCGGAACGGCGCCGTCGATGGAGTGCGTGAACAGGTACTGGTGGGCCATCGGGATGATCGGGATGGTGACCCCGGCCATCAGCCCGATCTCGGGCGCGTACATGCCGCCCGCATTGACCACGACATCGGCGGCGATCGTCGACCGGGAGCCGTCGCGCGCCTCGACCTCGACACCCGTCACCCGACCACGCTCCACGCCGATCCCCACAACCCGCGTGTGCTGGCGGATCTGCGCGCCGCGGGCCCGTGCGCCGGCCGCCAGCGCCTGGGCGAGGCCCGACGGATCGAGCCAGCCGTCGGTCGGGAGCCAGACCGCCCCGAGGACCCCGTCGAGCGTCATCAGCGGGAAGCGATCCTGAGCCTCCTGGGCCGTGATCAGCTCGAGCGGCAGGCCGAAGGTCTTCGCCCAGCCGGCCTGCCGTTGGAGTTCCTCGTAGCGGGCCCTGGTCGAGGCCAGCCGGAGGGATCCCACTTCGTGCCACGAGACGTCGACGCCGGTCTCCGCGGAGAGGCGCCGGTACAGCTCGGCGCCGTACATCATCATTCTGGTCAGGGTCACGGAGCTGCGGAGCTGGCCGACCAGGCCCGCGCTATGGAACGTGGAGCCGGACGTCAGTTCCGCACGATCGACGAGGACGACGTCCTTCCAGCCCAGTTCCGTCAAGTGGTAGGCAATCGACGTCCCGCCAACCCCCCCGCCGATGATGACCGCCCGGGCCTGTTCCACCATGCGCGCTCGACTCCTCGCTTCGATGTCACGCCACCGGCTGGTCCCGGCCGCGATCCGATTGGCACAGCGTACCGAGCACTCGGCCGTGGCGTCGGGCGGCTGCGCTGGGACGGGACTGCGAGGCTGGCAAGCTGGAGCGCGGCCCCGATCGACGCCTATCGCCGAGGGCCCGGTGCTGGCGCGGGCCGCGGTGCGACTTCGTGCCCGGTGCTGGCGCGGGCCGCGGTGCGACTTCGTGCCCGGTGCTGGCGTAGGCCCAGGTGCGACTTCGGGGCCGGTGCTGGCGCGGGCCGCGGTGCGACTTCGGGCCCGGTGCTGGCGCGGGCCGCGGTGCGACTTCGGGCCCATATACGACCCCGGGTCGTGTTAGGTGCGGAAATGGCCCTTCGGTAGGGCACCACACCGCCAGGAGCATGTCCTTCGACGCTCAGCGCTGGTTCCGGACCGCCGTCCGAACCCGCACGCAACGATCGGACTGCGCCTACCACGAACCCGGATCGTATATGGCGGAATCCACGGGCCGAGGCGGTCGGGCGCGACTCTGTGCGCCGGACCCTGCGGGCGAACCACACGGGCGACGAGGTGCTGCGATGGGGCCGCCGGCTCGTGTAGGCTCGACCGAGCTCGATAGCGGGAGGGTGCGGTCCGTGGGTCCGATAATCGACGACGTCATCGCGGCCGTTCCGGCGTGGGCGGGCCGACCGGTTGCCATCCTGGCGATTGAGGGTGGACTCACCAATCACAACTATCGCATTGACGTGGACGGGATCCCCCACTTCGTCCGGATCCCCGGTGCCGCAACGGACCTGCTGGCCATCGACCGTGACAACGAGCTTGCCAACACCGTTGCCGCGGCGGAGGCCGGGGTTGGAGCCAGGGTCCTCCATCACCTGCCCGCCTGGAACGTGATGGTCCTTGAGTGGCTTGATGCAACGACGATGTCGAATGCCGCATTCCAGGCACCCGGCGAGCCGGCGCGGATCGCCAAGGCGCTCCGCCGCCTCCATGCCGGCCCAAGGTTTCGCGACGACTTCGACATGGTCGCCCTGTCGGCGCGCTACCTGGGCGTCATCGACGAGCGGGGGATTCCGGTTCCAGATGGCTACCGCGAGCATCTCGGCGCCGTGCCGAGAATCGATGCCGCGCTGCGGGCACGTCCGCAGCCGACGGTCCCCTGCAACAACGACCTGCTGGCAGAGAACTACCTCGACGACGGCAATCGCCTCTGGATCGTCGACTACGAGTACAGCGGCAACAACGATCCGACGTTCGAGATCGGCAACACGGCCCAGGAACTCGAGTTCGACGAGGATCGGCTTCGTCAGCTGATCGCCGCGTACTTCGGCGAGGCAACGCCGACGCTCCTGGCCCGCTGCCGCCTCCAGATGATCATGTCGGACGTGGGCTGGTGCCTGTGGGCCGCCATCCAGGCCCGGATCTCTCCGATCGACTTCGACTTCTGGGGTTGGGCCGTCGAGCGCTGGACGCGCGCCGAGGCCATGATCGACGGCCCCGACTTCGAGGGCTGGCTGGCAGCCACCGCAGCGGGCTGAAACGAGCGGCCCGGTCCAGCGAGCTGAAACGAGCGGCCCGGTCCAGGAGCGGCGACCGCCGGCCGACCGCCCTGGACTGGGAATCGAACGGCCCAAGCGTTGCGCGGGCCGTTCCGTGACTTCAGACGAACCCGCGACTCACTCGGGCGGAATTTCCTTGAAGGCGTAGTCGACGTTGATTCCGGCGGACCGACGCACGAAGTACGTCACGAGGTACCAGCCCAGGGCGAAGACCAGGACGCCGGCAACCACCTTGTAGGCAAGGTCGCTGGTGAGCCCGAGCGTCGAGTTGGTCAGGAACAGGTAGATGAAATAGCCGCCGGCGATCGCGCCGAGGGTCCCGACGATGGTCACGAGCGGGATGCCCATGAACTTGTAGGCTGCGCCGGGAGAAGCCTCGTACAGGGCCTTGGCCCGGAACGGGAGCAGCGCGCCGGCGATGGCCGTCCCAACGAACACGTAGCCGCAGGCGAACGTGACACCCAGCGTCAACGACGTCCAGGTCGTCTGGCCACCCGCGCCGTCATCGACCGAGTAGTTGCTGTACAGGTAGATGACCGGGAGACTGGCGAGGAAATAGATCACGTGCGCATTGACCGGCGTGTGGAGCCGATCCGACACGCGGCTGACCATCTCCGGGAGGAGGCGGTCAAGCGACATCGCGACCATGACCCGAGTCATGCCGATGTAGCAGTTATGGACGATCTGGTGAGCGTTGAGGATGAACCCGGTCGCGATGATGATCGTGATGATCGGGTTGTTCGCGATCGCGGTGGCGATGATGTTCGGCCACAGGTACGAGCCCGCGAGCGATGCCTCGCCGACGAGACTCCAGTAGCCCGCGCCCGCGACGTACAGGAACTCGGTGCCGACGGCGCGCTCGAGGAAGAACGCGAGGACGGCCAGCAGGATTCCGGTCAACACGAGCGACCCGACGATGATGAAGAGCTGATCCTTGAAGGATCCAGCCGACTTGATCTCGCCGTTCTGCTGGGCTGAATAGGTCGCCCACTGAAGCGACGTCCAGGCGATGGGCGCGATGAGCAGTGTTGCCAGGAGGCTGAACGGTGGATTGAGGTCCACACCGGCGCCCTGGGCCGCGGCGATCGCGTCGGCCGTGAAGGTGCCCGAGCCGCCGATCGCGGCCGAGAACGCATCGAGCTTGCCGGGAACCTCGGAGGCCACCGTCGTCGCCAGCACGACGAGCATCGTGCCGAAAGACAGCAGGATCGCAATCCACATCACGCGCTGGAGCCGAACGTAGTTCTTGAAGCCCGACGTAAGGATCAACATCGCCACGAGGGCATTGCCGACGCTGGTCACGATGATCCCGGTCCCGGTCGTGAACCACGACGCAAGTTCGATCAACGTCGAACTCCCGGTCGCGGCGCCCAGCCCAAGGAACAGTGGCGCGAATCCGAGGGCTGACAGGAGCCACCCGGACAGGGCGACCCATTGGAGGATCCAGATCACGAACCCGGAGAAGACGAGCGTGAACCCGATCCCTCCGCCGAGGACGCGACTCTGGAAGACGTAGTCGCCACCGGATCTCGGGAGCGCCGTCGAGAGCCACACATAGGCGAGCGCGATCGGGATCTCGAGGACCATCGCCAGGAGGATGCCCCAGACGAGCTGGCCTCCCGGCAGGGCGCCCGGCGCCCACAAGTACGTCCAGGGAAAGATCAGGCCCATCGTCAGGACGTTGTAGACGAACGCCGATCGCGCCGACATCACGCGGACAAGGCCGGAGGACTTCCGGACGAAGACCTCCGGGACCGTGGTCACAGCCGCCATTCCATCACCTCGAAATACATGCGGAGTTGGACCGGCGATCCGGGATCGGATCGCCCCTCACCTCGACCTCAACGCGCGATTGCACCTCCTCCGCCCATGATCCACGCCGACTTGGGCATCGACGTGGGGGCGCTCGTCAGCCGGCAGTCATTTGATAGCTGGTGACCTTGCCGCCGGCGATCGTCAGCAGACAACCTCGCAGCACGCCCTCTCCGTATTCACTGCCGGGATTGACACAGACCGTGCGACCGAGCTTCGCCGCTGCCTGCGATTCGTGGATGTGGCCGTGCAGCCCGAGCATCGGTTGATACCGCTCGATCGCCTCGCGAATCGAGGTACTCCCAGCGCCATACAGGACCGGCTGCCCTCCCTTGACCACCTGGCTCGGCGGATCTGTTGTCGCATCGAGCATCGGGCAGGTGTCAAGCGTCGAATCGACCGGCGGGGCGTGGAAGTTGAAGATGACCTTGCCGTGATCGGCGAACGGCGCCGCGAGGGCCGTGATTCGTGCCGCGAGCCCGGCCTCGTCGTCCTCACGGGGCGTCTTCCAGGGCGTCGGGTTCACGTACGGCATGCTGATCATCACGTGGTCGTCGTCGAGCGGCACGGCCCGGTCCTCGCAGGCGATGAAGGCCTGCGTGTCGGTTCGGTCCATCGTGGCCATGACCTCGGTCAGGTCGTCGTTGCCGCCGGTCGCGTAGACCTTGACCCCCGTGCCGGCGAGTCGCGTCTCGGCGAGGTCGATCCAGCGCGCAATGCGCTCGGTCGCCAGGCGTACGAACAGCCGCTCGACGGCGTCCGGGTCCGCCTGCGTGGCGGTGTATTCGTCCTCATCCATCATCAGGTCGTAGAAGCCCAGATCCCCGATGAGGCCGCGAATGGCCGCGACCTCGGCGTCACTGGTAACCCGCTCAACACGGCCGTGGATCGTCGCCCGGTACGACCCGCCGGCCTCGCGAATGATCGGGATGGCGAGCTTGCCCATGACGTCCCCACCCATGACCAGGACGTCGGCGCCGTAGAACCGGGCGGCGTTCAGGAACTTCTTCCAGGTCCGCTCCGATCCGTGGACATCGGTCGCATAGAAGATCTTGGTTCCGCGTTGGCCCTTCTGGAAGAGACGCATTCGTCGATCCTACGCGCGCATCCGGGCGCCGGTAGGGTCGTGGAGCACATCGGCTGCCACCGTGCCCGTCAGGCGTCCATCGAAGACATCGACCTCGATCGGGCTGCCTTCACCAGCGGACGCGTCGAGGTAGACCGTCCCGACAGTCGCGCCGATCGTGTAACCGAAGGCCGCGCTTCGAAGTCGCCCCACGACCTCACCATCGATCCGGACCGCCTCCCCACCGTAGATCGGTGCCCAGCTGTCGCCGCCGATCGTCACGGTTCGAAGCCTTCGCGTCAGGACCTCCGCGGAGGCCTCCCGCCACGCGATGAGGGCGTCGCGTCCGACGAACTCGCCCTTGCCGAGGCGCACGAATGGGCCCATGCCCGCCTCGTATGGTGAATCCCGGGTCGTGAGCTCCGCCCCGTAGTAGCGGAAGCCCTTCTCGAGCCGCAGCGAATCGATGGCCCGGTAGCCGACGGGTTCGAGCCCCGCCTCCGCGGTCGACGCGGCCCGCTCGAACGCATCCCACACGCCGACGGCATCGGCCCGCTGGACCGTGAACTCCCAGCCAAGCTCGCCGGCATAGCTGATCCTGGTGGCGAGGACCCGCGTTGCAGTTGGGCCGATCCGGATCTCGCGCGCCGTGCGTATCGGAATGGCGGAATCCGAGACGTCGTCCAGCGCGGCCAGGGCCAGCACATCACGCGCCCGCGGACCCCAGCAGCCGATCACTGTCAGGTCATCGGTCACGTCCCGGATCTCGACCGCCGCGCCGGGCTCCGCGTTGGCCCGAACCCAACCCATGTCGGATGCCAGGTAGCCGGCGCCGGTGAGCACCCGGAATCGGTCCTCGCCGATGCGGGTGATCGTGACGTCGGCGAGCATGCCGCCGCGCGAGTCGAGGAACTGCCCGTAGACGGCGACGCCGACCGGCCGATCGACGTCGTTGGCACAGACTCGCTGGAGCAGGTCGAGCGCCGCCGGTCCCCGGACCTCGAACTTGCCGAACGACGAGAGGTCGATCATCCCGACGCGCTGGCGAACAGCTCGATGCTCGTCCCCCACCCGATCGAACCAGTCGGGCCTGGCCCAGCCATCGCTTCTGAGCAGGCGACCCGTACGTCGCCACATCGATCCTGGGCGATGCAGGTCGGCACGTTCCCAGCCGGCCTTGGTGCCGAAGACCGCGCCCGTCTCCTGCAGCCGGCCGTGGAGCGCGGACAGGCGTCGGGGCCGGCCTGCCTCGTCCGCATCGTATGGAAAGCGGAGCCGGTAGTAGTCGGAGTAGGTCTCGAGCGCGAGGCCCGCGACCCACGCGGGATCGCGGTATGTATCGGCGAATCGCCAGGCCCGATAGGCGGCAACGTCCACGCCGGGATCGTCGGCGGTGATCCAGCCGGCGAGGGCGCGGCCGATGCCCCCGCCACCGCCGAACCCATTGAGGGACAGGCCGGCGGCGATCCAGAAGCCGCGGACGCCCGGCATCGGCCCGAGGAGCGGATTGGCGTCCGGGGTCATCGCATCGGGATGGCAGACCAGCCGGATCGCTTCCGCGTCGGCCAGGAACGGGAACCGGCGGATCGCGCCGTCCATGAGGGGCGCGAACCGCTCCCAGTCCGGTGGCAGGGACGTGGCCGCGTGATCCCACGGAACGCCGTCGAGCCAGCGGGCCCGTGGCTCCGTTTCGTACCCGCCGAAGACCATACCGCCGTGCTCGCTCTTGCCATACACGAGGTTGTCCGGATCGCGGAAGCACGGCATGTCCCGCGGCAGCTCGTGGCCCGGGACCGCCTTCAGGGCAACGTGCTGGTGGTCCACCGGGGTGGACGGGACGAACGCCCCGACCATCGCCGCGACCTGGGGCGCCCACATGCCCGCGGCGTTGACGACGATCTCCGCGTCGATCGGTCCGCGATCGGTGAGGACGCGCCGGATCTCCCGGGCCGACGACAGCTCGAAGCCGATGACGCGGGTGTTGAGCTGGAACCGGACACCGAGCGAGCGTGCCGCATCCGCGACCGCATGCGTCGCGGCATGCGGGTCGAGGAATCCGTCGCCCGGGATATGAACGCCACCGAACAGCGAATCGGGCGAGATCGCCGGCATCAGCGCTCGTGCCGCCTCGGCCGAGATCACGCCCGCATCGAGGCCGATCCCGCGAGCCCGGCTCGCCGTGCGCTCCAGCTCCCGGAGTTGCTCCGGGGACGACGCCAGCCGGACACTTCCGACCCGCTCGAACACGCCGAGACGTTCGTAGAGCTCCACGCTGTAGCGCCGGAACCGCATCATCGTGTTGGACGGGTTGAACATCGTGACGAGGCCGGCGGCCTGGCAGGTGGATCCAGCCGTCAGCACGGCCTTCTCGACGAGCAATACGTCCGTCCAGCCTGCCTCGGCGAGGTGATACGCCACGCTGCAGCCGGTGATCCCGCCACCGATGACGACAACTCTGGCCTGTTCCACGTTTCGGGTGACCTCCTCGTCTCGGGCGGCGACGATCTCCCTCGACCGCAGCGACGTCCGATAGCGCGACGGTTGCGCCGTACGGTAGCGGCTCACCGGGCCCTTCGCGAGGGCCCCGCGCGCCTACAATCCGCGCATCCCAATTCGGATCGGAGTTTGAGAGCACCCATGCCGCGCGACCAGAACGCCGTCGTGATGGATCGAGCCGCCCTCGAACGCGAGGTCGATCGCGTCGTTGGGGCGGTCGCGGATCGCGGTCGCGTGATCCGCGTGCTCGGCTCGATCGCCGTGGCCCTCCACTGCCCCAATGCCGGAGCACTCATCGCTGAATTCAAGCGTGCCTATGCCGACATCGACTTCGTGGCCTACAAACGCGACGCCCGAGAGATCGCCGCTGTTATCAGCGGCCTCGGGTACATCGAGGATCGCCAGGTCTTCATCTTCTCCGAGGGCCGTCGAGCCATCTTCGATCACCCGTCGGCCGACATCCACATCGACGTCTTCTACGATCGGCTCGAGTTCTGCCACGTGATCCAACTGGACGGGCGGCTGGAGGCCGATTCGCCGACGATTCCGCTCGCTGAGCTGCTGCTCTCGAAGTTGCAGATCGTGAAGCTCAACGAGAAGGACGTCGTAGACGCGATCCTGCTGCTGCTCGACCACCCGCTCGGGTCGGGTGACGCCGACACGATCGACATCGAACGGATCGCCGCGCTGGCCGCGGCGGAATGGGGCCTCTGGCGCACGCTCACAATGAACCTCGAGAAGGTCGGGGCGCTGGCCGCGAGCTATCCCCAGCTAGATGACGACCAGCGGTCACGGGTGGCGGCGGCCGCCACAACCGTGAAGCAGGCCATTGACGACGCTCCGAAGCTGTTCGCGTGGCGGGTGCGTGACCGGGTCGGTGAACGGCGCCAGTGGTGGACCGACGTCGACGAGGTCCGCTAGGAATCGCCGGCTCAGCCCTCGGCTGCCTCGCGGAGCGCGTGCTCGAAGGCCAACGTCGAGGCGTTCGCGAGGAGCCGTTCGAAGTGCTCTGCCGCGTAGGCCACGAAGTCCACGTCGAGCGAGCTGATCCCTTGCTGGAGCACGCCCCACATCGCCTCGCGGAAGTCGGACATGATGCGCATCAGGTAGATCCGTGCCAGGCGCGCCGGACGGGCCGATCCCTCGTACGCCTCCAGGAGGATGGCGTCCTCGGCCGGCGTGAGCCCGTGGTTGACCGAGAAGTTCCCGAGATCGAAGAACGGGTCACCGAGGCCGGCGTACTCCCAGTCGAGGATCCGGATCCGGTCCCCGTCGTCGATGAAATTGGCATTGAGCAGGTCATTGTGGCAGGGCCGGATCTCGACCGGTGAGGCGACGAACGCGCCCTCGATCCGCCGTGCGACCGCGGTCGCGTCCGCGTAGGCACCGGGAATGGACACACCTCGTGCCATCGCCAGGGCTCGATACGCCTCCACGATCCGGAACGGAATGAACAGGCCCGGGATCGCCGGACCGTCATGGAACCGGCGGATCGAGTCGGCCACCCGGCGGATCGTCGCGGGTTGGTGCACCGCCTCGTCTGTGACCGGGCCTCCCACGATGAACTTCGTCACCAGGTAGCCCTCGGGCCGGACGAATGCCACGACCTCGGGCCCTACACCCACGCCGGCCGCGGCGACCGTCGCCGCGTGCTCGACTTCGCGAGAAATGCCCAGGAGATGCGTGTCGTTGCCGGCCAGGCGGATGACGTAACGGTCATGCGCACCGGCCGCCTCGATCAGGAAGTTCCGGTTCGTGATCCCGCCGGATAGTGCCCTGAACACCAGCACACGGCCGGCCAGGTCAGGAACGCGCTGCATCACGAGCGTCAGATCGCGCCGGAGTTCGCCTCGCAGCTCGTCGTCGGAAATGGATTCATCGTTCGTCGTCACGAAACCTCGTCGCCGCGGGGTAGTGCACCTCGCATGATGCCCGAATCAAGACGGCGCGACGGGGTCCGTCACGCCGTTTCGATGTACAAGAAGGAATCGGGAGATCGACTGGCCGACCTCCCGGTAGGAACGTCGGCTAGCCGATCATCGCCTCGCCGGTGGCGGCATCCGCTTCGACATCGGCAGCCCGTCCTCGAACCTCGAGGATGTAGTAGATGGCTCCGAAGAAGAGGATGACGCCGACGAGGACTTCAAACGTCGGCCACGGAGGCAGATTCTCGAACTTGTTTCCGAATGGCGTGAAGAACGCCGAGAACGCCGGGTTCGTGAGCCCGCGCCCGTCTCCGCCGAACTCACCGAACAGGGCCTTGTCCTGCCAGATGCCGATGTTGACGATCATCGCCGCGCCCCAGATGAGCGCCAGCGAGTTGATGAGCATGCCCCACTTGCCCAGGTTGAACCACGCCGGCTTGTGCGGCCAGCCGTTTCGACGGGCCATGAGCACGCCGAGGTTGCAGAGCCAGTAGCTGAGGTAGATCAGGCCCGTGGCCGCGATGGACATGTAGAACCCGCCCAGCGGCCCAACCACCAGGATTGGAAGCGCGGCCAGCACACCAACCGCGATCGCCGCGTTTGCCGGCGTCCGGAACGTGGGATTGACCTTGCCCCAGAGGCTGCCGAGCGGCAGATGCCGGTCCCGACTCATCGAGAACATCATCCGGGTTGCGGCGCCCTGGATCGCCAGGGTGCAGACGAAGACGGAGGCGAGGATCACGAACAGGTACACCTCGCCCACCGTGATTCCGGCAAAGAGTTCCGTGGTGAGTACGCCTCTGATCGTGGTCGCGATCGGGAACCCGCCCGCCTGGCCTTCGGCCATGGCGTCCGGGATGCTCGGGATGGCGAGGATGACGCCCAGGAGGAACACGGCCCCGACGGCACCGGAGATCAGGATCGACGCGAGGACTCCGCGCGGAGCCTGGCGACTCGCGTCGATGGTCTCTTCGCCGAACGTTCCGGCCGTATCGAAGCCATACACGATGAACAGCGCCATGAACATGCCGAGCATGAACGCCGGCAGGTAACTGCCACCGGTTGCGGCCTCCGAGCCGCCCGTATCGAACAGGATCGCAGGCGACTGATGATTGGCGAAGAACAGCAGGATGAGCGCGAACACGAACATCCCGAGAATCTCGGTCGCCACACCGATGTTGTTCAGGATGCTCAGGAGCCGAACCCCAAACGCATTGATCACGGTCGTGAGGACCAGCGTCACCAACGAGACGAACGTGAACATCGTCGTCAGATTGCTCGGGTCCTTGGAGTCAAGGAAGCCCGTCCCGTCGGCCATCGGCCCGTGGATGCCGTCGATCACGAAGGCCACGATCACGGCGACCGCGGTTACGGTCACGACCTGGGCCCAGAAATAGAACCAGCCCGTGAACCAGCCGAGCGTCCGGTTGGACAGGCGCTTGGACCACTGGTAGATGGAACCAGCCACCGGGAAGTGGCTCGCAAGTTCGGCGAAGACCAGGGCGACGAGCAACTGGCCGGCGATCACGATCGGCCAGGACCAGAAGAATGCGGGGCCACCGAGGCCGATCCCCACGCCGAAGTTCCCGAAGGAACCCGTCGAAACGCTGATGAAGCTGAAGGCGATGGCAAAGTTGCTCAGGAACCCGAGGGTTCGCCGCAACTCCGGCTTGATGCCGAGGGACCGCAGATGCGCGTCGTCGCGCGCGGCCAACTCGGCATTGCTTGTTCCTGGACCCGACACAATTCCCTCCTCAACGATCACGGGTGCTACCCGTGAGTCAGACCTCATTCGGAGAAACGCTTGGACGCGTGGGCTCGCGCGACAGACCCTCCCTTGCCGTCGATCGTTCGGCGGAGCATAGGAGTGCTGGTCCCGGGAATCAAGAAGCGTTTCATGGCCCGCGAGGGGTCCTGAGTGCGGCTCGTGGCGGGGCCGTGGCTAGGCTCGCAGTCGCAGGGCCGTGGCTAGGCTCGCAGTCGCAGGGCCGCTGCCTCGTCGTCGCGGGGCTTCCGTCACGACTCCAGGTACGGCTCGGGAGTCAAGAGGTGGCAACTCCCAGCGCGTCGACGACCGCGGTCGGCATCGGGCGATGCAGCTCGGCCGGCCGAATGTATCGATCCACCATGGCGCGCGTTCCGGTCACGCCGAGCGCGCGGAACAGGAACTCGATCTTGCTGGCCTGGGCCGCGAGGATCTCGTTTCTGGTCGCGAGATCCCAAAGTTCCCGCTTGAACGGGCCGATCGCCTTCTTGCGGGACGTGTACACGAACTGCTGGTCGGTCTGATCCGGTTTGCGCTCGTCGAGGGCGTTCTCGAAGCACCACGCCTCGATGTCCCGATGGAGAGCGGCCGGGAACGCCTCATGCTCGTACAGCGCGTTCTGGAAGCCCGTCGCGAGATGGATCTCGGCCGTCTCGATATCACGGAACGTGTGGAACATGTCTTCCGGCAGGGTGGACGCGCCGTGCTGCACGGTTCCGGCGAGTTGGTACTCGGTGCGGGCAACGGCTCCGAGTCGCAGATGAACATCGAAATCCACGGCCACGCGCGCGATCGAACCGTCCGGCAGCACGGCACCACCATGAGACGTGCCGGTCTGGACACTGACCTTGCTGATGCCGGCGACACCGGGGGCAAGGCGCTCGAGCTCGCGTCGCAGGCCGTCGAGATAGGCGTGCAGTTCACCCTCGGTGGAATTGGTCTTGCCGACCTCGCCGATCTCACCGCCGATGCTCACGGTCACGCCATCGGTCTCCAGCGAGCGAATGAGCGCCACGAGTTCGGCGGTGCGCTCGTAGTTGGCGCGCTGCTGCTCCTCGACGGTCTCGAGCGCGAGGTCAACGAGCGTCGAAGCATCGATGTCGATGTTCCGATAGCCCGCGTCGATCGCGAGACGGCACGCCCGGCGGATCTCCTCGGTCATCGACTCCGGGTCGGCGGCGTACTTCTTGGCGTTGAACTGGTAGTGATCGCCCTGGAGGAAGACGGGGCCAGTCCAGCCTGCGGCCACGGCGCCAGCGAGGCACGCGGTCGCATAGTCGATCGGTCGCTGGTACGTGTACGTCTGCTCGCTGCGGGCCAGTTCGAGGATCACGGCACCGACGTCCTGAGCGGCTGCGGTCTCGTAGATGACCCGGGCCATATCGAAGGTCTGGGCCCGGATGTTGATCGCCGGGACCGTGAAGCCGGCAACCTCGCCACGGGCACGCGCCATATACAGGTCCTGGATACTCGCCGATCGAGCCCCGGTCGCCTGCGAGGCCTCCCATGCCAGCCACTGGGCCGCGGCCGCCGCGGCCTCGTCCGAGGTGAAGGCCGCCGTCCAGGCAATGTCCCGGATCGCCTCGGTCTGGAGAAGATCGACGTCATCGATGACCAGCCGGCCGGAATCGATGTGAACGGCCGACCGGATGCGGGCAAGCAGGTCCGCGGCTGAGCTGGCGACATACGGCATCTGGCGACGCTCCTTCGGTCGGTGGCGGCCGTTCGTTGGATCTCGCCCATTATCGCCCGGGTCGGGCGACCTCGTCCGAACGATCGGTCACGTGCGGCGGGTTCGGCGTCGCACTGCGGACGCGCGAACCCGCTCCGGGAGCATCCGGGACCCTGCCGTCAGCCGCCGGGCTTGATGACCATGAGGAAGATGATCGTGACGATGAGGATGGTCAGGACCATGCCACCCTGCTGGACGGCCTTGACTGCGGCCAGCAGGACCGGGGGGGGACCGGCCGGTGCCTCGCCGGGCGCGGGCGGCGGCGGCGGGGTTGAGGTCAGGTGGACCACGGCTTCGACCCGCTTGAGCTGGACGAAGATCGCGAAGTAGAGCGCGATCGCATAGAGGACGATCGCCACCCCCAGCCAGTAGTTCCCGGACTTGGTCAGGTCACGCCCCGAAACGAGGAGCAGACCCACGCCCGTGATGCCCTGGACAATTCCCAGCGGAATCACGATCCCGCGCTCGATCTTCTCGCTGATGCGGATCGCGAAGTTCGCGTGCATCGGCTCCTTTCCGCCCATCCCGCCGATGAGCGAAAAAGCGAACGTCGGCCCGAATGCCACGATCGCCCCGAAGATGTGCAGCCAGAGCAGCCACGGAAAGATATTCACGGCGGTCCTCCGAGGTCGGTGGGGCGACCGGAATTGGCCGGCCTCTGTGTGGCTCCCGGTCACCACATTGGCACCTGGACGCGGGTTGCACACGATCCTAGCGCCTGCCCAGCCGTCCATCCGGGCAATCTCGCGCCCAGCGCACGCCGCCGATCAATGCCCCTTGGCGTCGTGGGCATGCCCGTAGCCGACGCGGTAGCCGGCGATCAGCCTCCCAACCTCGGCCAGAGACGTCACGCCGGCTGTCGCGAGGCCGCCGATATCGTCCCTTCGATGATGGAGGTCGGCCTCGAGATCGCCGCCCTTGCGGCCCAGCCGTGCCGCGATCTCCGGCAGAACTCCCCAGCCGAAGTGCTCGAACACCTGACGGTGCGGCTCCCAGGTCGCGAGGACTGCCGGCCCGAGCATCTGCGCGTGGCCGTGCTCGTCGCGATGGAGCGGCCGAACGTAGTGGGCGGCGACGACGCGGATGGGCCGATGCGCCGCCATCGAGGGGTCGGCCGCCTCCACGGGCGGCGCCGCATCCTCCCCGAGCACGAGGACACAGCCAAGAAACGACAGCTCGTCGTCCGTCAGGCCGAGCGGCGGGTTAGATCCGAGATCATCGCGAACGGCCTGGAGCGAGTCGGCGATGACCAGGCCGCCCGGACGCTCGCCGTGCACGATCGCGCGGGCGGTTCGGGGCGCCAGTGCCACAGCCATCGCCATCTGATCCAGGCCATCGAGGCCGAGGTCGGGACGCAGCGAGGCCAGGATTCCGCGCACGGCGTCCGGCCCCACTCGGGACGCGATGAGCCGTTCAGGCGCGGCCACGATCAGCGGAATGCGGCCCTCGACGAGGACCCAGACGAGCGCGGCGAGTTCGGCATCCAGCATGCCCCGGCGCACGAGCTCGACGATTGACGGCGGCTCGCCGGGCACGGCGGCTTCCGGCAACGGTCGGCCGAGGTCGGGCAGTTCCACGCCGCGAGCGTAGCCGAGCGCCGTCTCCGGCGTGCGGAGGCAGGAAGGGCGGGTTGCGCGCTCCTTCATCACAGCTCGCTCGTCGGGGCTGAAGGCGTGGCTCCTCGCGGGTTTCGGTGCGTTGGTCATCGCAGGTGTCCCTCGTCTGAGGCCGGGTCCGGCGTCGCGATTACCGACGAGCCCCGGGATGACCGACGGCAAAGCGCCGACTGGCAAGGTTGGTCGATGCCGTCACGTGAGCGACCCAGCGATCGCGGTACGCGCCTTGGCCGGGCAACGCTCGCTCGGATCGGTCAGGAATTGCGCGACGCCCGCCTCGACCGTTCGCTGAGCATTGATTCGGTGGCCACCGGGCTCAAGATCTCGAATGCGGAGGTCAGCCGCATCGAGCGCGCTCTCTCGCCCAAAGCCCCGCTCGTCACCCTGTCGCGTTTGGCCGCGATGGTCGGCTTGGACCTGTCGACGCGGCTCTACCCCGGCGTGACGCCGCTCAGGGACGCTGCTCAGGTCGCGTTGCTGTCCGACTTCCGAGCAAAGCTCCATCGATCCTTGCGCTGGGCGACCGAGGTCCCGCTCCCGATCGCCGGCGATCAACGCGCCTGGGACGCGACCACCTCCGGGCCGAACTGGTGCTTTGGTGTCGAGGCCGAGACGCTCCCGCGCGACGCCCAGGCCCTCGTTCGGCGGTTGCAACTCAAGCAGCGGGACGGAGACGTCAACGGTGTCCTGCTCGTTGTCCGGGACACTCGCCGCACTCGCGAGTTCCTGCACGCGGCAGGAGATGAGCTCGCAGGTGCGTTCCCGTTCTCGGGTCGGCGCGCCTCCGAGCTCCTAGCCGCGGGCATACAGCCGGAAGGGAGTGCTGTCGTTCTCGTCGGTCGCGGTCTTGCGCCACCGGCACGCCCGCGCTCGGCCCGCATATGAGCCAGTGGCGCGTCGCGCCCCTGGCTCCCAACGTCCCTTACCTCCCACGTATGAAGTCGACGGCACCTCGGGTCCGAACCGTCCGGCCACGCTCGATTCATACGTCCGGCGCATGAGACTCGGCAGATTCAGCTACGTGGAGCCGACTCCGCACTTTCTTCGCTCGGCCTCATACGCGAGGCGTATGAAACGGCCTGTCCCGCGGAAGCGAATGTCGACTTCTTACGCCCGGCGTAAGGCCAGAAGCACTTGTTACCTGCCAAGTATGAAATCGGCAGGCAGCGGCCTGGACGGAGCGGCGCGGCGCACCCAGGCCGCTCGGCGCCCGCCGGCCGCTCGGCGCACCCCGGCCGCACGTGAAACCCCCAGGGCCGGCAGGCCCCGGCCGCTCGGCGCACCCCGGCCGCTCGGCGCACCCAGGCGGCGCGGCGCTCCCCGGCCGCTCCCCTCTACTCGAGGTAGTCCTTGAGCTTGCGGCTGCGAGACGGGTGACGGAGTTTGCGGAGCGCCTTCGCTTCGATCTGGCGGATGCGCTCGCGGGTCACGTTGAACTCCTTGCCCACTTCCTCGAGCGTCCGGGCCCGACCGTCCTCCAATCCGAACCGGAGCTGCAGGACCCGCCGCTCGCGACCGGTCAACGAGTCGAGGACCGCCTCGACCTGCTCCTTGAGGAGCTGATGCGAAGCGGCCTCGGCCGGGGCCAGGGCACCACGATCCTCGATGAAGTCGCCGAGGTGGGAGTCTTCCTCCTCGCCGATCGGCGTCTCGAGCGACACGGGCTCCTGCGAGACCTTGATGATCTCGCGGACCTTCTCGGGCGTGACCTGGACCTCCTGGCCCTTGGACATCGCTTCCGCGATCTCCTCGACCGTCGGTTCGCGGCCCAGCTCCTGGAGGAGCTGGCGTGAGACGCGGATCAGTCGGTTGATCGTTTCGACCATGTGGACCGGGATCCGGATCGTGCGGGCCTGGTCGGCGATCGCGCGGGTGATGGCCTGGCGAATCCACCACGTGGCGTACGTCGAGAACTTGAAGCCCTTCTCGAAGTCGAACTTTTCCACCGCGCGAATGAGCCCGATGTTGCCCTCCTGGATCAGATCCAGGAACGACATCCCGCGGCCGATGTACTTCTTGGCGATCGAGACGACCAGCCGGAGGTTGGCCGAGGTCAGCTGCTCGCGAGCATCGCGCCCGATCCGAACCAGCTCGCCCTTGCGATGCGCGAGCTTGGTGTTGAGCGGCACTTCGGGGTCGTGGCCCATGAGCTTGAAGAGATCCGCGTCCCGGCCGGCCTCCACCCAGCGCTCGAGCGCGAGGAACGCAACCTCGTCACGGGTCCAGTCGTAGATGGCGCGGAGCCCCACGTTGTCGCGCGAATCGAGATCCCCGTTGTGGACGGCGAAGTACGCCCAGTCGAGCAGCGTCAGGAACGCGTCGGCAGGCGTTGGCGCACCCGCGGCACCCGCAAGCGCCTCGCCGTACGTCGCGAGGTGCTTCCGGGCTTCCTTGAGCAGGTGCGTGGTCCCCTCGGACTGCACGTCGCGCCCGGCTTTGATCAGGTGGAAGTCCGGCGGCGGGACCAGCAGGTCGGCCGCATCCTCGTGGGAGATGGCGTCACGGACGAGCCGATGCGCCTCTTCGCCGAGCGGGAGTCGATGCTGCGGCTTGAGCGTCCGGGTCTTCGTTTCGGTGTTGTGGGTCGTCCATTCGTGGAGCGACACGATGCCCTTCCAGGGCTCGTCGACCAGCTGCTCGCCGAGCTCGATGGCCTTGGCCAGGACGACCTCCTCCTCGGCGGTCAGCAGGGCGACCTTGCCGATCTCCTTGAGGTACATCCGGACCGGGTCGTCGATCCCGATCATGTCGGCCGAAAGGGCCTCGAGCTCCTCAGCCGTCGGCTCCTCGAGCTCGGACGCGTTCAGCCTCGAAGGGCCGTCGAGTGGCAGCTTCGGATCCAGGAGCTTGGCGCCGTCCGGGACGACCTCGACCGTCACGTCGTCGTCATCGCCACCGAGGATGGCATCGTCGTCATCGTCGTCATCGTCATCGACATCGTCATCGCGCTTGGTGCGAATGCCGGCGAGCTTGGCCTCCTCCATGTCGGCCTTGCCGCGTCGCGGGCGGGTGAGAACGGCTTCGACGAGTTGCTGATCGAGCGGGTCAACGGGCATGAGTGGTGCATCCTCCTGTGGACGTGTTCAGTGGCTTCGTGGTCATTGGTTGCGTGGATCCGGGGTTCATGGCGTCGGCACGGCTGCCGGGCCCGGGCCGCCGTTGGCCGCGGCGCTCTGCGTCGCGCTGGCGCCGCTCGGCGTCGCGCTGGCGGCACGATCGACCGGTCGGGTCAGGAGCCGGGTCTGGTCTCGGCGGCGATGCAGCGACAGGCGTTGTTCGTTGATCGCCTGGCTCTGCTGGAGCAGGCGACCGGCGGTCTCCTGGTCGCCTTCCTGCTCCGCCTCGGCAATGGCGCCTTGCGTGAATTCCGAGCGTTCGTCGAGCGCGCGCTCTTCGAGATCGATGATGAGACGTTCGATCTCATAGGTGATATCGGGCTGGCTCAGGGTTCGCGGATTCGGCTCCAGGCGGGCCACCAGGGCCTGCGCCAGAGCGGCGGTTTCGGGATCGAGGCCCTGGACGAGGGCGGTCAGGCTGAACGGCGGATGGACGCCGTTGTCGTCCGGCTCGCGAGCGACGACGATCGCTCGGAAGAGCTCCCGGGCCACGGTATTGGGCAGCCGGTCCGGGCCGATCGATTCGGTGATCCGGATCTGAACCTCGGGCACCAGCAGGAGCAGGCGAAGCAGCTCCTGCTCCTGGGGCAGGATTCCACGAAGGATGTCGCCGACGCGTAGGGCATCCGGGGCGGCGGTCACGCTTTCCACGCTGATGCGACTCGGCGCATCAGCCCCGCTCCGGCCGGCCGACGGAAGGCCCGTCGCGGAACGCCCACTTCGAAGTACCTCGAGGAGCACGCGCTCCTCGACACCTGAGACCTGACGTACCCGCTGGAGCCACGCGTCGCGCATGACTGGATTCGGGACGGCACGGATCGTGGGGATGAGCGCGTCCACGAAGCGTGCCTTGCCACCCGGCGTCTTGAGGTCGAACGACTTGGCGTAGGTGTCGATGAGGTAGTCGACGATCGGCTGGGCCGTGCGGACCTCCTCGCGCCATCGGTCCGGCGTCTCGCGCAGGACCTCGTCCGGGTCCTTGTCATCGGGCAGGCGGACGACGCGGACCTCGTCCAGTTCGACCCCGGATTCGGTGGCCGCGAGCTGGCCGATCAGGCCCTCGAGTGCCTGCACGCCGAACGTGCCGGCCTTCTGGCCGGCGGCATCGACGTCGTAGGCGAGGGCGATCTTCTTGGCGTAGCGCGTCAGCAGCGCGACCTGGCCGGGGGTCAGCGCCGTTCCGAGCGACGCGACGACGTTGTCGAAACCGGCCTGATGCGCCATCAGGGCGTCGGTGTAGCCCTCGACGATCACGGCCTGGCCGGACTTGCGCATCGGGCCCTTGGCCTTGTCGATCAGATAGAGCGTCCGACTCTTGTCGAACAGCGGCGTCGCGGGCGAGTTGAGGTACTTCGGCCCGGTATCGCGCGGCTTGCCGTCGGCGTCCTGGCCTTCCACCCCGAGAATCCGGCCACCGAGGCCGACCGCCGCACCGTTCTGGTCGCGGATCGGGAACAGGACGCGACCACGGAACCGGTCGATCACGCCGACACCACGCCCGGCCGACCGGCCCTGCGAGGCGAGGCCCACTTCGACGAGCTCCTCGGGCTTGATCCCGCGCTTCTCGACAAGGCGGCGGCTCATGGTGTCCCAGCCATCCGGGGCCCAACCGAGCTGCGCTGCCTCGATCGTGGCATCCGTGAAGCCGCGGCCGCGGAGGTAGTCCAGTGCGGGCGCGCCCAGCTTGGTCGCGGTCAGGACCTGGTGATAGAACGCGATCGAGGTCTCGAGGATGTCGCGCAGTCGGGCGCGGTGGGCATCCTCGCGCTTGGTGCGCTCATCGATCTCGACCCCGGCCCTGTCCGCGAGCGTCTTGAGGGCCTCGGGAAACGGCACCGAATCGCGCTGCATGACGAAGCTGAAGATGTCGCCGCCGAGGCCGCAGCCGAAGCATTTCCAGGAATCGCGGGCGGGCGTGACCGTGAACGAGGGCGTCTTCTCGCCATGGAACGGGCACAATCCCTTGTAGGTGGTGCCCGCCTTCTTGAGTTGAACGGTCTCGCCGACGATGTCGACAACGTTCAACCGGCTCTTGACTTCGGCTGCGATTCCGCCTGCCAACCGACCTCCTGTTGATCGCCCACTGCACGGATCTGTACGCGTTTCGTGCGCAGAAGGTTCTCCGGGCGCGACGCTCGACCGCGTTGTCCCGGACATGACTGCGGGCCTGTCAAGTGCTGACAGGCCGTTGGTCATCATTCTACACCCTTGTCAACCCCTTGACAGGTTAAGTTGTCAATACCCCATGGGGGTATCGAGGCGGGCGGGCGATATGGCAAGTCGTCTCGTCCGGGGTCGCGGTGCCGTCCTTGGTGGCTGCATAGTCTTGGCCTCATGCGGGTGGATCGCTGACAGACGATCGCGAATGATGATCGAGCAGCTCCAGCACGACCTGAGGACGGCCGGTCCGACGGGCCGTCGGACGTTTAGTACCACGCCTCTGACGGTCCCTTGTACTCCTGGATCGTATTGCCGCCGTCGGCGACGATCCCCTGCTTCGTCACGTAACTCGCCTCCTGCGAGGCGAGGAAGGTGATGACGGCGACGACCTCCTCCGGGGTGCCCGATCGCCCGAGCGGCGTGTTCTGCCCGCCGATCGCTTCCTCCGCCAGTTGCGACGCCGTCGCGATCCAGCCGGGCAGCACGGTGTTGACGGTCACGCCCCTTCACCCTACCTCGATCGAGAGGCCGCGCATGAGCCCGATGATCCCGGCCTTTGCGGCGCCGTAGGCGGCCGCACCCGGATTGCTCACGATCGGCCCCGTCACGGACTATACGAACACGATCCGGCCCGCGTCATTCGTGGTAATCGCCAGAAGGGCGGCTCGGGTGACCATGAACGCAAGCCGAAGATTCCGGGTGATCCCGCGGTCCCAGGCCACCTCATCCATGTCGATGACGCTCAGTGATTCCTCGTCCACGCCGACCGCGATCATGGCGGCGTTGTTCACGAGGTTGTCCAGTCGCCCTCGCACGATGCCCGATCGATGGGTCCACGAAAACTGTGCCCGCCTTGTCCCGCCTGTCCGCGTCGCCGACGCGCGCAACCTGGTACCAGAGCCAAGCCATCCACGGCACTCAATGTTGAACCTCTCGACCCTCGGCTCACGTCGACAGAGCCTCGGTTCGCGTCGGGACGTCGCGTGGTAAAGTGTCCGTCTCACGTCGGTTTGGATAGATTTGCTTAGGTTATGAAGCGTCCCAAGCAGTCAGATCAGGACTGGGTCGGGTTGTCCGAGGCCAGTCAGATGGTAGGTGTAGCTCCGGCGACACTCCGCCGGTGGAGCAACGCGGGACGCGTTCGCGTCTTTACGACCCCGGGTGGGCACCGTCGGTTCTCGCGGTCAGCCCTCCAGCGACTGCTCCCGGCCGATCGCGGGCGGCGGCCATCGCTCGGGACGGCAGGACTCACGCCGGCGCGCATCGTGCAGTCGTATCGGCGAGCAAAGCGTGACACGACGAGGGCGCTGCCGTGGGTGCTTGCCCTCAGCGACGGCCAGCGCACCTTGTTCAAGGAGCGAGGTCACGTCCTCGCGACGGGCCTCCTCCAGTATCTCGACGCGACTCAGCCCGAGACGGCGACTCACCACCTCAAGCTTGCGGCCATCGAGGCCGCCGAATACGGCCGCATGGCCGCCGCCCTGAGCCTTTCGCTCAGCCAGACGGTCGAGGGCTTCCTCCGTTTCCGCGCTCCGTTCTTCCACGAACTTGTCCTGGCAGCCAGGCGGCGCGGATTTGGGACATCCGAGACGACCGAGTTGATCGAGCTCGCCGAACGTGGAATGGACCAGATGCTGGTAGCGACGATGAGCGGCCACAGTGTCCGGTCCGTCACGGGAAGCGGGCGCCGGGCCCGACCCGCGTCGCGCCAGGACAACGAAGCGACCGGCCCCCGTTGACGTCGAACGGGCCCGTTCAGCTCGCCGCTGTGACGACCCACGCCGCGGCCGAGGCCCTGACGATCCAGGTTGACGGAGCGCGCGCAGCCGAAATCGCCGTCCTGTGGCATCGGCTGCCGGATATCGACCTCGAGACCCGCGATGTCATCGAGGGCATGAGCCGACACTTGGGCGAGCGCCTGCTCTGCGAACCACTTGCAAACCTCAGCCGCGATGCACATGGCCGGCATCAGCAGGCGATCCCGGAGCTGTTCAGACTATGAGCCAGCTCGCGATTCGGATCGGTACTCGCGGGAGCGCGCTGGCGTTGGCGCAGGCCCGGCTGGTGGTCGCGGCCATCGAACGCCAGGGCCAGGAGGTCACACTGGTGATCGTCGAGACTGACGGTGACCGACGAGCGGCCGACGTCGCCTGGGGAGAAGGGGCGTTCGTTGCGGCGATCGAACAGGCACTCCTCGACGGGCGAGCGGATCTGGCCGTCCACAGCGCAAAGGACGTCCCGACGGACGAGGATCCGCGCCTCCGCATGGGTGCCTACCTCCCGCGAGCGGATCCGCGGGACGCTCTGGTGGTTCCGGTCGACTCCGGAGCCCGATCGCTCGACGACCTCCCGGCCGGGACGCGGGTGGGAACGGACAGCCCGCGCCGGGTGGGCTTCATCCTTGCCCGCCGGCCCGACCTCCGGCCGCATCCGCTGCACGGCAATGTCGATACCCGCCTTCGGCGGCTCGACGATGGCGAAACCGGCGCGCTCCTGATCGCAGCCGCCGGACTTGACCGACTGGGGCGTGCCGATCGGATCGCCGTTCGACTCGATCCCGGGATTGTTCCGCCAGCCCCTGGCCAAGGCGCGATTGCAATCCAGAACCGGGCCGGCGATCGTCGGATGGAGGCGCTCGCCGCGATGATCGATGACCCCGACACCCGCGCGGCGGTGACTGCGGAGCGGGCATTTCTCGCCGCCTCGGGCGGCGGTTGTCGGGCGCCGATCGGAGCCCTCGCGATCCTGGCGGACGGCGACGTGATCTTGCGCGGCGGCTGGACCGCGTATGACGGTACAACCTCCTCGTTCGGGCAGGTCAGAGGACCGGCTTCGGACGCAGTCGGGCTCGGCTGGACCCTCGCGCAACAGCTCGGATCTCGGGAAGCCATCGCGACCGGAGTCGCCGGTCGCGAGGATGACCGGCTGCCCAGACCGCTCAAGCGCGTGCTGGTCACCCGCGCGGAGACGCAGGCGGACGAGCTCATTCACGCACTCCAAGAGGCCGGTCTCGACACGGCGCATGTACCGTCGATCTCGATCGAGACCGTCCCATCGGGCGGTGAACTCGACAGCGCCGCCCGGTGGCTCGCGTCGTACGACTGGGTCGTCCTCACGAGCGCAAACGGGGCCCGCGCGCTGCTGGCGGCCGCCGAGCGCGTTTTCACCCCGTTCGAGACATCCAGGTTCGCGGTGATCGGGAGCGCGACGAGGCGCGTCCTCGAGCGTGAGGGGATCGCGATCGACTTCCAGCCAGCCCAGGCGTCGGCCGACGCCCTTGGCGCCGAACTGCCGCTGCGTTCGGGCAGCCGGGTCCTGCTTCTTCGCGGCGACCTCGCCGATGCCGCCCTCCCGGCGGCGCTTCGAGCTCGCGGTGCGCAGGTCGACGACGTCGTCGCCTATCGCACGATCGAGGCGCCTCCGGCATCGCGGGCGGCACTGGCGGCGGCAATCGGAGCCGGTCCGATTGATGCCGCACTGTTCACGAGCGGCTCGACCGCACGGGGCCTGGTCGCCCTGGCGGCGGCGGTTGGTCTCGAGGTCACGTCGATTCCGGCGATCTGCATCGGACCCGAGACCGCACGCGAGACCCGCCAGGCAGGGTTTCAGGTCCTCGCCGAATCACCGATGCGGGATGCCGCCACGCTTGCCGCGGCGACCGTTGCCGC
>JAYTWS010000042.1:0-19942 GCA_043743315.1 Chloroflexota bacterium
CGTCACCGACCATGGGTTCCAGTTGCCGAAGATCACCGTGGCCAGGCCGATGAAGCCGCGGCCCGCCGTCTGCCCCTCGCGGTACAGGCTCGACGCGACCGTGACCAGGTAGACGCCGCCCAGTCCGGCGAGCCCACCGGACACGCCGAGGGCGAGATACCGGTAGCGCCAGGGCCGGATTCCCAGGCTGTCGGCCGCCTCGGGACGCTCGCCGATCGCACGGATGCGGAGGCCGAGCCTGGTCCGCCACAGGATCCACCAACTGAGCGGCACGAGCGCCACGACGCCGACGGTCAGGATCGACACGTCCGTCAGGAGGCCGAGGACGACGGCCGCGAGGTCGCTCAGCGCCGGGATGCCGGCGCGTTCGAGCGGCGTCAGCACGCTCTCGAGACCGGGAACGCTCACCGTCGGGAAGGACGGGACCGGCGGCGAGATGACGATGGACCCGCCTGGAACGGTCGCGAAGGTGATCGACGAGAGGAACCGGGTCAGCCCGGCGGCCAGGAGGTTGAGCGACAGCCCGGAGATCGCCTGGTCGACCCCGAACGTGACGGACAGCAGCGCGAGAACGATCCCGAAGGCCACTCCGGCAGCGATCCCGGCGACGAGCGCCGGCCCGATCCCCCACTGATAGCCGGCCCACGCCCCGAACCACGTCCCGGCGATCATCATCCCCTCGAGCCCGATGTTGATCACGCCGGATCGCTCGGCCCACAGCGCCCCGAGACCAGCGAGGAGGATCGGGGCGGCGAACCGCAGCGTCGCAGCGATGCCGCCCCGCGAGAACAGGTCCGGCGCATCGAAGGCGCCACTCAACATCGACAGGACGGCAAAGCCGAGCGCGATCCGGACGACGGGCGCGGCGAAGCCGCCGCGGCTGCGCCATGCGACTCGGCGCACGGAGGTCCCGATCACGCTGAAGCACCTTCGACGGCGCGGGCGACCAGCTGACGCTCGCGTCTTGCCCGCGCGCGCCGGACCAGTTCGTACGCGACGAGGATCGCCAGGACAATGAGCGCCTCGAGGATCGTGACCACTTCCCGGCTGACGCCCGCCAGATCCAGGACCTGGGCCGACCGCTCGAGGAACGCCCAGACGAACGCGGCGATCGCGACCCCGACCGGATGATTCCGTCCAAGGATGGCGACCGAAAGGCCCGTGAACCCGAGGCCGGCCGGGAAGTCGAGCCCGAACCGATGCGTGACGCCGAGCAGCTGCGGGATCCCGACGAGCCCGGCGATCGCCCCGGACGCCGCCATCGTCAGGAGGGCCAGACGCCCGCCACGCATCCCCGCGACCGTCCCGGCTCGACCGGCCAGACCCATCGCGCGGACCTCGAACCCGATCGTGGTCCGCTTCAAGACGAACCAATAGGCAAGGCCAACGAGCACGGCCAGGATCAGGCCGCCGTTGAGGTCGCCCGCCGGGGTTCCGATCCCCGGGATCCAGCCGCTTTCCGGCAGCAGCGCCGTGGCGACGTTGTTGCTGCCCGTCGCCTGCTGAGCGAGCCGCAGCGGGGACAGAAGGTAGGCGATGATCCCGGTCGCGACGGCATTGAGCATGATCGTCGAGATCACGACGTTGACGCCACGTCGGACGTACAGCAGGCCCGCGATGGCCGCCCATCCCCAGCCCACTACGAGCGCGACGGCGATCATCAGGGCGATGTGCAGCGGCGGAGGCAACGTGACCGCCGCCCCGATGACCGCGGCCGCAAACACCGCGAGACGGTACTGCCCGTCGATCCCGATGTTGAACAGTCGGAGGTGGAAGCCGACGGCAGCGGCGATGCCGGCGAGGTAGTACGGCAGCGCCTTGTTGGCTACCGCGACCAGCGTCGCCGGCTCGAGCCCGTACGCGAGTGCGTCCCGGAGGGTCACGAGCGGGTCGGCGCCGGCGAGGGCCAGGATGACGGCGGCCACCCCGACGGCGAGGACGAGCGCTGCACCGGGAGCCAGGGCCAGCAACCCGGCGCCTCGAAGTCGACCGGCGCCTCGAAGTCGAGCCACGCGGCGGCCCGTCAGGGCGTTTCGGGGACGACGATATTGCCAGCCACGATCTTGGCGGCGTAGGCATCGAGCTGTGCGGTGATGTCATCGATGAACCCGCCCGACGTGGCGTAGCCGACCCCGCCGTTCGCCAGCCCGAACGTGTGAATACCGGGCTTGAATGCGAGTCCGGCGGCGTCGCTGACAAACCCGGCGGTGCCGACGTTCGCGTTCTTGAGCATCGATGTCAGGATGTGGCTGCGGACGGCCTTCGGCGCGAGCAGGTACTCGTCGGCATCGACGCCGATCGACCAGTGCCCGGTCTGGGCTGCTGCCTCGTGGACACCCGATCCAGAGCCCCCGGCGGCCGCGAAGATGATGTCGACCCCGTTGTCGTACATCCCGAGCGCCGCTTCCTTGCCGTGCGGCGGGTCGCCGAAGCCCGAGTAGTCGGGCGGCTGGCTCAGATACGTGACCTGCACCTTGACTGCGGGATTGGCCGCGTGTACGCCGGCCGTGAAGCCGGCCTCGAACTTCTGGAGGAGTGGGATCTGGACGGCGCCGATGAAGCCCACGGTGCCGGTGATCGTCTTGAGGCCGGCGGCGACCCCGACGAGGAATGAGCCCTCGTGTTCGGCGAACAGGATGTCCTGCACGTTCGGAGCGTCGACCGTCCCGTCATCGACGATGGCGAACTTCGTGTCAGGGAACTCCGCCGCGACCGTCTGCAGGGGTCCGGCATAGGTGAAGCCTACGGCGATGATCGCGTCGTAGCCCGACCGGGCGAGCAACCTGAGCCGTTCGGCCCGGTCGTCATCGGTGTCGTCAGGCCGCGCGGTGACCTCCTTGAGCTCGATCCCAAGCTCAGCGGCCGCCTGCTTCGCTCCGTTGTAGGCAATGTCGTTGAAGCCGCCGTCCCCCCGGCCCGAGATGTCGTACGCGATCGCGATCCTGTCGACCCGGGGCGGACCGGCCGGTGACGGCGCGGCCCTCCACCCGGAGCAGGCCGCCAGCGCCGCAGCTACCACGAGGGTCGCGAAAGCCGCGAGGACACGCGACGGCACGAACGATCGAAAGTGCATGCCGCCACGGTATCGTGTCCCGATCCGGATGAGCAGCGAGGGCCACATGCAGGGTAGGAACGCGGCGGGGCGGGCGGCGATCGTCGTCGTCGGGAGCATGAACACGGACCTCATCGCCTACGTGCGCCGGGCGCCGGGCCCGGGCGAGACCGTGATCGGCCATCGATTTCAGTCCGGGTTCGGCGGCAAGGGGGCCAACCAGGCCGCAATGGCACGGCTGCTGGGTGCCGACGTGGCCTTCGTCGGGGCGCTCGGCGAGGATGCCTACGCGGATCTGACGCTGGAGAACTTCGCACGCCTCGGGATCGACGCGGCCGGCGTGATGCGGGTGCCGGGATCGAGCGGCGTCGCGCCGATCTGGGTCGAGGACGACGGGACCAACCGGATCATCGTGGTCCCGGGCGCAAATGACCGGCTCTCGTCGGACCACGCGGCGGCGGCCGTCGCAGAACTGGACCGCGTCGACGTGGCGGTGGGTCAGTTCGAGGTGCCCCAGGCTGCCACCGCCGCCGCCTTCGCCGCTTCCCAGGCGCGCGGCGCGACCACGATCCTCAACCCGGCGCCGGCCGCGACGATCTCGAGCGACCTCCTCTCGGTGACGAACTGGCTGATCCCGAATGAATCGGAATTCGCCGCGCTTGCCGGAATAGCAGGGGAACCGGGCGACGACGCCCTCCGTTCCTTCGCGCAAGACCACGGCGTTCACCTCATCGTGACCCTCGGCGCCAGGGGTGCCGCGCTTGTGGGCCTGGATGGCGCGGTGACACGGCTCCCGGCGCGGGCAGTCACGCCGATCGACACCTCGGGCGCCGGCGACGCGTTCGTCGGGGCATTCGCCGTGGGCATCGCCATGGGCTGGGCGGAAACCGATGCTGTCGCGCTCGGCCTGGCCTGTGCGTCCGACAGCGTCACCCGCCCGGGGACCCAGGCCTCGTTCCCGGATCCCGGCGCGGCAGCGGCGATCGTCGCGGAGATCGCTGGTCGCTGAGCGCCCTCAGTCCTCCGCGACCTCGTAGCCATCGGGCCCGGGGACGAAGAACAGCTCGTCCTTGAAGCACCAGCGCCAGTCCTCGTCGGGCTGGGCGGACCGGATCATCGGGTGACCGTCCGTCCGGTAATGCGCCGTTGCGTGCCGGTTCGGGCTGTTGTCGCAGCAGTGGGTGCCGCCGCAATTGAGGCACTGTCGGAGGTGAACCCACGTCGAGCCCATGTCGACGCAGGTCTGGCAGACGTCGCTCGGCGCGTCGACCTCGACGGTGGTCGCGAAGTCATCGCACAGCGGCATCATGATCGGTGAGCTCCTGGTGGCAGGGCGTGTTCGATAATTGGCGGAGAGGGTGGGATTCGAACCCACGGGGCTTTCACCCGCCTGTTTTCAAGACAGGACCGATAGACCACTCCGGCACCTCTCCTCCGCGAGGATAGCGTGCCCGCGGCATCGCACGTGGAGAGCCCATGGTCAGGCAAGTGCGTGCACCACCCAGACGTTCGGGTCGTGATAGAGGCCGCTGTCGGCCTCGCGATCGATCTGGACCGGCGCGGCAGCGAACGGGATGATGTAGGAGCCGGTGCCCGGGAAGGACAGACCCGTCCAGGTCTCCCACTCGCCGACGGTGCCGGCGATCGACATCGCCTCAGGGCACCCGCGCACGATGCGACCGCCGAGCCGGACGTGGAGGCGAATCCAGGGATCGAACGGCTGTCCGTCCTCGCGCGTCCAGAACGCGTAGCGCTCGATCGGGATGAGTGGAAAGCGATGCTTGTCGGTGGGCCGCACGCAGGCGATGACCCCATCGAGCCCACGGGTCCGGGCATTGGCCTGCATCGCCTGAACCATCAGGCCGGCAAGACCCGCCCCACGCCGTGCCGGGTCCACCACGATCTGGATCGCGCCGAGGGTGGTCGCGGTGACGCCCGCCTCGCGCTGCCGGACGCTCTGTCCGAACTGGTCGTCCCAGCCGGCCGGCAGACCCTCGTCCGTGCCATCCCACGCGATCGGAGCGCTGTTGTTGGTCGCTGCGATCTCATCATCAGCGTCGAGAAGCACCAGTTGGAACTCCCGCCAGACGGTCTCGAGCAGATGCCAGTAGCGTTGGGCATACGGGTCATGGAACATGAACTCTGGCCATACCGCACCGTTGAAGTGACCGACCTGGTCGACGAGGTCCGGGCGCTCCTCGAGCGAGACGAGGCGGAAGCCGGCGGGAACCGCGACGTCGAGGTCAGTCACGAACGATCATCGGGCGAGCCGATGCGGCCAGCACGACCCCGCAGCCTCAACGGCCTGCGCTGCCGTCCCGCGCGGCGCGGCCCGAACCGCCGATCCCAGCCGTCCGGCAATCCCTGGTCGGTGCCGTCCCACGCGAGCGGCGCGCTGTTGTTGGTGGCCGCGATGCGGCCATCGCCATCGAGGAGCACGAGCTGGAAGTCGAGGAAGACCGTGTCGAGCAGGTGCCAATACCGATCCGCCTCGCTGTCCTGGAGCATGAACTCGGGCCAGACCGAGCCGTTGAAGTGGCCGACCCGATCGATCAGGTCGGGCCGCTCGGCGTACGACACCAGGGTATGGTCGGCCGGCAGCTCGACGCCGAGGTTGAGCATCTCTGACTCGTGGCCGAGGCTCTCAGGCCACCGGGGCCGGGATCCAGTCGATCCCCATGTACGGTCGGAGCGGGGGCGGGATGTCCACCGACCCATCCGGTCGCTGGTACGTCTCGAGGATGGCCGCCATGATCCGCGGCAGCGCAAGGCCCGACCCGTTGAGCGTATGGACGAGTTCCGGCTTAGCGCCGGGCTCGGGGCGATACCGGACGGCCATGCGACGGGCCTGGAAATCCTTGAAGTTGGAGCACGAGCTGACCTCGAGCCAACGCTCTACGCCGGGGGACCAGACCTCGAGGTCGTACTTGCGGGCCTGGGTGAAGCCCATCTCCTTCGTCGCCATGAGCAGCACGCGGTAGGCCAGCCCGAGGCGCTTCAGCAGGTCCTCCGCGACACCGGTCATCCATTCCAGGGCCTCGGCGGACGCCTCGGGCCGCTCGAACAGGACCATCTCAACCTTGTCGAACTGGTGGACGCGCAGGATCCCGCGCGTGTCCTTGCCGGCCGCGCCCGCCTCGCGACGGAAGCAGGGCGTGTACGCGGCGTAACGGATGGGGAGCGCTGTGGCTTCGAGGATCTCGTCCCGGTGGAGGTTCGTGACCGGGACCTCGGCAGTCGGGACCAGGTACAGGTCGTCTCGCGTGACGACGTACATCTGGTCTTCCTTGTCCGGAATCTGGCCCGTCCCGCGCGCCGATGCCTGGTTGACGACGATCGGTGGCCAGACCTCCGTGAACCCGTTCTCGCGGGTATGGACGTCGAGGAACCACATGATCAGGGCGCGCTGGAGGGCCGAGCCCTGGCCCATGTAGACCGGGAACCCGGAACCGGCGATCTTGGCGCCGCGCGCCAGATCGATCATCCCGAGGCGCTCAGCCACCTCCCAGTGCGGGCGACGCTCCCAGACGACCCCGCCGGCCGGCGCATCCGCCCCGATCTCGCCCTCGATCGGCTGGTCGTGGGGCAGCAGCTGGCCCCAGGTGCGGATCGTGACGTTCGCCTCCTCGCCCCCGACGGGGATGTCGTCCTCGGCCGGGTTCGGAATGCGGAGCAGGAGGTTCTCGACCGTTGCCTCGACCTCGGTCAGCTCGGCATCGATCGCGGTCAGACGCGCACCGATCTCGGTCGAGCGAGTGCGCAGGGCGGCCACCTCCGGTCCGTCGGGTCGTGCCCCACCTTTGATCGTCTCGCCGATCGACTTCGAGGCGGCGTTCCGTTCGGCGCGCAGGGCGTCGCCCTCGCCCTGTAGCGCCCGGCGGCGCGTGTCCGCTTCCAGCGCAGCGTCGACGACCGACGGATCCTCGCCCTTATCGCTTGCGCCCTTCCGGATTGCATCTGGCTCGTCCCGGAGCCGTGCGATACCGACGCTCATGCTGCACCTCCTGCAGCGCCCATGGTCGCACCCGGAGCTGCCACCTCGCGAAGCCGCCGCGCGACGAATGCGGGCTCGAGGCCCGCCAGGAGCCACCCAGCACGGGGTCCGTTGGGCCGTCCGAGGAACGCCAGGTACAGGGCCGCAAACGCCCGGCCCGGTGGCAGACCCAGGCCCGCGGCAGTGGCGAAGATCGCCGTCTGCCAGGCATCGCCCCCCGAAGGCCCTGTCGTGGCCGAGCCACCATCGGGTCCGGCCTCGAGGGCGCCGGCGAGCGCGCCGAGGAACGCACGCTGGTCGTCGTCGAGCGCGTCCGCCTCCTCGGGTGGCGTGTCGCGAACCGCCATCCGAGCACGATCCGGGGCGTAGGACTCGAGCCAGTTCCTGGCCGCCTGCACTCGCTCGTCGAGGATCGCAAGCTCGTGGTCGTCCAGGGCTGAACCCTTCTCGTCCGCCATCCGGGCCGGGATGTCCGCGCCGGGCACCTGGGCGAGGAAGGCGAGGTGGGCGAAGTTCGGGCGGAACGCAGCCGCCTCGGCGGCGACATCGGCGTCCGGATCCCGCAGGGCGTACCGGAAGACCGACTCGAAGCCCGGCGCCATTTCGCCCTTGACGGGACGGCCGGCGGTCGCGTCGGCGAGCTTGTCGAACTCGTCGAACAGGCGCGGGATGGCGTCCGTGCCCTCCGGGTCGAACTCGATGGCATGGTTGGGGCGGGGCCGGATGAACAGCGTCCGAAGCTGCTCGGGCGGGATGACCTCCACGATCCGGTGGGCCGCGGCGCCCCGGCCCTTCGAGGTCGACATCTTGCGGCCCCCGATGTTCAGGAACTCGTAGGCGACGTTGATCGGTGGCTCGCGCTCGAACACCTCCCTGGCGATCGCGTCGGACCGATCCCGGGACCCACCTGCGGTGGCAAGGTCCTTGCCACACGGTTCGATCGTCACGCCGAACAGGCTCCACTGAGCCGCCCACTCCAGGTTCCAGGGCAGCTTGGCCCGCCCGCCGAACGGCGCCACCCAGCCCGAATGACCGCACCCGGCGGCCCAGGTCACGAGGTTGGCCCGGCACTCGTAGAACACCCGCTTGCCGTCCCACCGGGTGACGATGGTCGTCCCCACCTTGCCGCACTGCTCGCAGATCACGAGAACCGGGTGCCACGTGTCCGGATGCTGGACGCTGGACACGCGGCGGTATAGGTCGCGCACGACGTGGGCGCGTTCGAGCGCGGTCCGGATGTACCCGTCCATGGCCCCGGTCGGGTAGATGTCGCTCATCCAGTAGTAGCGATCCGGGTGGATCCCGAGGTCGGCGAACAGGTCGATGAACGTCTGGGCATGGTGCCGGGCGTACGACGCGTGGCCGTCAAGCTCCTGATCGGGGATGTGGGCAAGCGGCACGCCCATGTACCGCTCCACGGCATCGGGGGTCAGGAGGGCCTGCGCGTCCATCGCGTCGAGATCGTCGACGCCGTATAGGAGCGTCGTGTCATGACCCGCCGCTCGCAGGGCCCGGGTGATCACGTCGAGGATCACCGGACCACGCAAGCTCCCGACGTGGACTGTCCCCGAGGGCGTCTTCGAATCGTTGATGACCTGCGGCCCGGAGACACGCAAGGCCAGCTCATCCGCCCAGTCCATGATCCGTGGCGCTCCTCGTTGGTGGCCGTTGCGGCACCCGCCGGTCCTGGCCACCGATCCGGCGACGGCCGGACCGCCGCCGCTGACGGTCGAGGCTAAGCGATCCCGAGAACCGTGTACGAAATGTCGCCCGCGGGGACGCGGACCGTGATCTTGTCGCCCTTCTTGCGACCCAGGAGCGACCGTCCGACCGGGCTCTCATTGGAGATCCGTCCTTCGGTGGGTCGGGCCTCGGTCGAGCCGACGATGGTGAACGTCTCCTTGCCATCGGGTCCATCGACCGTAACGGACGAGCCGATCTGGACGAGGTCCTTGGAATGGTGCTCGTCGATCAGCGTGGCATTCTTGATGAGCGCCTCGAGGGTCTGGATCCGGCCCTCGACGAACGCCTGCTCGTTCTTGGCGTCCTCGTATTCGGCGTTCTCGCTCAGGTCGCCATGTTCCTTGGCATCGTGGATCCGGCCCGCGACTTCGGGGCGCCGAATGGACACCGTCTGCTCAAGCTCGTGGCGGAGCTTCTCGAGGCCTTCGCGGGAGATGTACGTTGGCTTGTTGTTCACGTTGACTCCCGAGTGTGGCTCGGCGTCCCTGCAGGCGGCAGGAACGGGACGGCGGTGGGTCGAATAAACGAAGAACCCCAGTGCTCCGGGGAGATCCCGCGGGCTGGAGTTCGATACCGGGGACGTAGCCTAGCGCGGGTCCATCGGGGTGTCAAAGCCACGCGATTCCGCCAGTGGGACATTCCTCAGTCGCCCTCGCCGTACTGCTCCAGGCGCTGGCGCACCCGTTTGAGTGCGGGTCGGTCGGTCAGGGCAATGAAGACCGTGTCATCCCCCGCCAGGGACCCGACCACCTCCGGCCAGCGGGCCCGATCAAGCGCAGCCGCAATCGGGTGGGCCGACCCGGGAAGCGTCCGGACAACGAGGATCAATCCGGATTCGCGAATCTCTGCCGGAAGCTCCCGGAGGAGCCGTCGCAGCCGATCCTCGCCTGATGCCTCTGCCTCTACGAGGCGAGGTGGCAGCGCGTAGGCCTGCGTCCCGCCGCCGGTGGCCTTGACCAGGCCGAGCTCGGCCACGTCGCGGCTGATCGTTGCCTGGGTGGTCCGGAAGCCGCGCTCGCGCAGGGCCGTGGCCAGCTCCTGCTGGGTTCGAATGGTCCGCTGGTCGACGAGATCCCGGATGGCTCGATGGCGCAGCTGCTTCATCACTTCCATGGCCGGCGCCCGTTATCGATCCCAGAGCCCGAGCCAGGCAACGACGACGAGGGCGGCGACCCCGATCCGATACACGATGAAGACCATCGTCGAGTTCGAGCGCAGGAACCGGAGCATGACCGCGATCGCCAGGAGGCCGGCGATGAACGCGGCGACCATGCCGACGACGAGGGGCGCGAGGGCGACCGCGGCGGCGTCGCCGGCCACGATCTTGCGGATCTCGAAGATGCCCGCGCCGGCGGTGATCGGCGTGGCCATGAGGAACGAGAACCGCGCCGCCGAGGCCCGGTCGAGCCCGCCGAGGAGCCCGGCCGCGATCGACGCGCCCGATCGGCTGATACCCGGAATGAGCGCGAGGGCCTGGGCGAGCCCGATCCCGAAGGCACCCCGCACGCCGAGATCACCGATGGACCGCGTGCGAGACCCGAGGCGCTCGCCGAGCCACAGGAACGCCGCTCCGATGACCAGCGCGATGGCAACGCGCCCAACCCCGCGGAAATCCGGGTTCTCTGCCAGGTCCCCGAGGGCCAGCCCGGCGACGACGGCCGGGACGGTGGATACGGCGATGAGCCACGCGAGTTTCCGGTCCGGGTCGCCCGCCAGTGATCGATCGCGGATGGAGGCGAACCAAGCCGGGATGAGGCGCAGCCAATCGGCTCGAAAGAAGATCAGCAGTGCCAGCAGCGTCGCCATGTGCAGGAGAACGCTGAACACAAGGCTATCGATGAACGGGTCGTGCCAGCCCAGCAGGGCCGGCACGAGGATGAGGTGCCCGGAACTCGACACGGGCAGAAACTCCGTGAGCCCCTGCACGATGCCCATGACGAATGCCTGGACGAAGATGTCCATCGGGCTCCTCGCGGCGGCCGAGCCCCTCGCTCGACCGCTCAGGTTCGATTGCTAGCGGATGAAGAGCGGCGCGAGCACCAGTGTGATGGTCGCGAGCAGCTTCACGAGGACATGGAGCGACGGCCCGGCCGTGTCCTTGAACGGGTCACCGACCGTGTCACCGACGACCGCGGCGGCGTGGGCATCGGAGCCCTTGCCGAGCACGTTGCCCTGGTCGTCCTTGAGGTTCCCGGATTCGATGTACTTCTTCGCGTTGTCCCACGCCCCGCCGCCGTTGTTCAGGACGGTTGCGAGCATGACGCCGGCGATCGTGCCGACCATCAGCATCCCGGCGACGGCTTCGGCACCGAGAAGAAGCCCGACGATGATCGGGGTGGCAACCGCCACGAGCCCCGGGGCGATCATCTCGCGAAGGGCCGCCCTGGTCGTGATGTCGACGACCCTGGCGTAGTCCGGACGCTGGGTGTAGTCCATGATCCCGGGCATCTCGCGGAACTGACGGCGGACCTCGACGATGATCGACTGGGCCGTTGTCCCGACGGCACGGATCGCGAGCGAGCTGAAGAAGTACACGAGCATTGCGCCGATCAGGGCAGCGATGAAGACACTGACGTTGGCGAGGTTGACCGACTCGAGCAAGGCCGCGCCCGGCACGCCGGCGAGGATCCTGCGCGCCTGGATCAGGTTGACTTTGTCGATATACGCGCTGAACAGCAGGAACGCTGCGAGCGACGCCGAGGCGATCGCGTAGCCCTTCGTCAGGGCCTTGGTCGTGTTGCCGACCGCGTCAAGGCGGTCCGTGATCTCGCGGGCGCCGGCCTCAGCCCGGCTGAACTCGGCGATACCGCCGGCGTTGTCGGTGATCGGGCCGAACGTATCCATCGCGAGGATGTAGGCGGTGGTCATGAGCATGGCCATGGTCGCGACCGCGGTCCCGAAGATACCGCCGACGTCCTTGCCCTCGGCGTTGACGATCCCGGCCTGCGACCCGAGCCAGTGGCTGGCGAACAGCGCGATGCCGATCGTGATCGCGGTGACGAAGGTCGTCTCGTAGCCGACCGCGGTCCCCGAGATGATGTTCGTCGCGGGGCCGGTCTTCGACGCCTCGGCGATCTCCCGCACCGGGCGGTAACCACCCGCGGTGTAGAACTGGGTGATGTAGACGAAGGCGACGCTTGTTGCGAGGCCGACGACTCCGGCAGCGAAGAAGTACAGCCAGACCGGGACACCCGAGGGTGCGGGCCCGTTGGTCTGAAGCATAACGTTCGTGACGAGGAGCAACGCGAACACGGACAGAATCGTCGTAACCCAATAGCCACGGTTCAGGATGTTCATCGGGTTCTCGTCTTCATTGCCGCGGACGAAGAATATCGCCACGATCGTCGACAGGAGCCCGAACGCACGGATCACGAGCGGGAAGAAGATCCAGGCGGCCGGGTTCGGCCACCCGGCAGCCTGGGCGATCGTTACGATGCCAACGCCGAGGATCATCGCCCCGATGTTCTCTGCGGCCGTGCTTTCGAAGAGGTCCGCGCCACGACCGGCGCAGTCACCGACGTTATCGCCGACGAGGTCGGCCACAACGCCCGCGTTGCGGGGATCGTCCTCGGGAATGCCTTTTTCGACCTTGCCCACGAGGTCGGAGCCCACGTCGGCGGCCTTGGTGTAGATGCCTCCGCCGAGCTGGGCGAAGAGGGCCACGAACGAGGCGCCGAAGCCGAAGCCGACGATAAGGAACGGGGCGTCCTTGGTCGCCTGGCCGCCGGCGAGGCCACCGAACAGGCTGAAGATCCCATAGACGCCGAGGAGCGACAGGGCCACGACGAGGAAGCCGGAGACGGCCCCGCCGCGCATCGCGACCTGGACCGCCTCGACGAGGCTGCGGCGTGCCGCGGCGGCCGTTCGCACGTTGGCCTTGACGCTGATGTACATCCCGATGATCCCCGACGCCATCGAGCACGTGGCGCCGACGAGGAACGCCAGGGCGGTCCGCCAGCCAAGAGCGAGCCCGAAGGTGTCGGTCTCCGCGACCTCCTTGGTCTCGAACGTCGTGATGACGGCCCCGATGATGACGGCGCCGACGAGGGCGAGGACGCCGATCGTCGTGTACTGGCGGCGAATGAACGCCACTGCCCCCTCGAAGATCGTCCCGGCGACATCCTCCATGGCCGGTGTGCCGGTGTCGCGGGCGAGCACGTCGCGGGCGAGCCAGAGGGCGAAGAGGATGGCGATCACCCCGGCGGGCAGGATGATCAACTGCAGCTGACTGGCGTCCATCGGGTTAAGCGGTTCCTCCTAGATGCTGACGTGAACGCCGCCCATCGTCGGGCGCGCGCTGCCCGGTTGGGCAAGGCCTCAGAACATGGAGTGTGGCTCGAGTTGCATGCGGGGACTCGGGGCGCATCACGGACGAGCCGGTCGGAATTGGCGGCGAGTGTATCAATCGCCGTTCGAGTGGGTCAACTCGGCGGCAGACGCTACGGAATCCAGCGTGCATAGGCGCCATCGACGGTCAAGCGCCGGGCTGTCCCGGTCGGCAAGTCGATCCTCCAGACGCCGTCCGACACGCTCGGATCGAGCCGCAGCGTGCTGCTCACGAGGAGCGTCAGTCCATCGGGCGCAAAGCTGGGCGAGTGATCCTCGCGACCGCGGGTCGTCTCGATGTCGCGGACGTCGCCGGCCCTCGACAGCAGCCGCAGGACGGTCGCGCCGTCCGATCCCCGAGCGACGAACGCGAGCGAACCATCCGCGGCGACGGCGATCGGCCCGTTGGCGCCGCTCGTCCCGGTGATCGGCTCTGATCGGCCCCCCATCTGCACGCTGATCAGAGCCGGCTCGCCGCCGGCCGTCGACTCGGCGGCCACGACGAACGCAGCACGTGCGGGCACCCAGACCGGCGCCGCGCTCGCCATCCATGGCAGGCGGATCGGCGGGGAGGCTGAACCACCCAGATCCGGACCGGTCGGGTCGATGAGCCATGCCTCGCCCGTCGCGGTCACCAGCAGCGCCGCGCTGCCGCCCGGCGCGACCGCGAACCGGAGCATCCAGGGTGGCGAGCCGTCCACCATGTCGATCGCATCCCCGGCGACCAATGCCGAATCGGCCATCGGCGCGCCGTGGCCAAGAAGCTGGCGATCGTCGCCCGGCCTGCCGGGGAAGGGCGCAAGCCAGTATCCGAGATCGGCTCCGGTTGGGCTGCGCCGGGCGATGACCACGCCCTTGGTGTCGGGAAGGATGCTCGGCGAATACTCGAGCCGCCCATCCGGTTCGGTCAGGACCCGAAGCTCGGTTCCGTCCACGGCCATCACCTTGACGACCCCGCCCGCGGCGTACGCGATCCTGGCGCCGTCGGGGGTCGCGTCGAAGCTGCTGACGGGTAGCAGCTCGGTGGTCAGCTGTCGCTGGTTGGTGCCATCCGGGTTCATGACCCAGACGTTTCGGACGCCGCTCCGGGCGCTCAGGAATCCGACCTGGTTCTGCGCCGACGCGGTCGGTGCACCAGTCGTGAACGACCAGGTCCGGCCGATTGTGACGGCTGTCGCATCGCCAGATCGGGCCACGACCGGATCCAGGGTGACGGTATAGGTCGTATGTTCCGCGAGTGCCCCGGACGGAACGAGGACGAGCGTGTTGGCGCCCTCCACGGCGGTTGCGGCGTCCAGTCCCGTTCCGTCGCCACCGAGGTTCACGAGACGGATCGTCCCGTCCACGGCCGGGGTGACGTGGATGGCGCCAACGATCGAATCGGGGTCGATCAGGCCGTCGAAGCGGATGGCAATCGGGGAGCCGATGCCGATGCCGGCGACGCCATCGGCCGGGATGGCGGCCTCGATCCCGAGGCCTGAGCCGACCGTGGTGAACGTGATCTGGAAGGGTGCGCCGAGCCGGCTACCGCCGGTGTCCGTGGCGTCGGATCCGACCCGGACCGTATAGGTCGTACCAGGTGCCAGCCCCGGGCCCAGGGACACGGTCACCACCGAGCCCCGCCAGCTCAATCGGATCGCCGCCGCGGGCTCGATCGTGATCGCCGTTTCGACCGATGCCGTGTCCATGAGGCGATCGAAGAACAGGTCGATCGTCCCGTCGAGCGCCACGCTGTCGGCACCGTCGGCCGGCGTGGTGCGCAGGACGACCGGTGGGCCGACGGTCGCGAAGGCCCACTCCTCGAGACCCGTGGGGTCGACGTTGCCCTGGAGATCCTCGACGCCCGGGGCAATCGAGATGGTGAACGTCGCGTCCTGGGGAAGCTTTCGGGATGGCGTGAAGATGGCGGTCGAGCCATTCCAGGTGAATGCCCCATCGATCACCGGGTCGATCCGGAAACGGGACTCGGCCGTCGACACCCTCACGGGCTCGCTGAACTCGATATCGATGGCCGTCACGGTCTGCGCGATCCGAGGGTCTCCCCCGGGCGCGCTGAGGGAGATCGCCTTGACGCTCGGTGGCCGCCGATCGACGGTCGTCGCATTCACGAGGACGAAGCCGAGGCCCACGAGCGCGACGATCGCACTTACCAGCGAAATCAGACGTCGCATCGCCACCTCCGACCGGCGCTTCCGGTCACGGGGCGGGACGATAGCACAGCCCCTATACTCCCGGTCCTGTGAGTCAACGTCCCGCCGTCGGCTGTCTGGTCGAGGTCCTCGAAACCCTTGTCCTGACCGTCGTCATCTTCTTCGGTATTCAGGCGTTCGTCGCCCAGCCGTACAAGGTCCAGCAAGGATCGATGGAGAATACCCTGCTCCCGGAGCAGTACGTCCTCGTCGACAAGCTGTCGCCGCGCTGGGATGCGTACTCGTACGGCGACATCGTGGTGTTCCATCCCCCGTTGACCTGGAACCAGGGCTCTGACGTCCCGTTCATCAAGCGTGTGATCGGCCTGCCCGGTGACACGATCGAACTCCAGGACGGCATCGTCCACGTCAACGGCGTGGCCCTCGTCGAGCCCTACATCTTCACCGACGAGAGCGGTTCACAGCAGCAGTCATACCCGGCTCCGGGAGGAGCGAGTCGATTCAAGGTGCCAGCCGGTGAGCTGTTCCTGATGGGCGACCACCGCGAAGACTCCGCGGATTCACGCAACTTCGGGCCGATCAAGATCAGCAACGTGATCGGGCGGGCGTGGCTGCGCTATTGGCCATTCGACAAGATCGGGTTGCTGCCGGTCCCGGATCACCCGGAGCTGGCGTTGCCGGCGCCTTGATGGCGCACCCGTGACGACCATCGCCGGATGACGGACCGATGAGTCCGATTCTCGTCGGCGTCGCGGTCGTGGTCAGTGTTGGCGCGATCGTCGCCATCTCGGCACGCGACGCGCGGACAGCGCTTGTGGGTCTGGCCGTCACGATGTCAGCCGCACCGTTCGTTGCCGATCCGCTGCCTCCCCTCTCGACGCTGGCCGTGCGGGTCGTCGCCGCCGTGCTCGCGGCCTATCTGCTGCGGGCCACGGTGATGACCGCGTCCGCCGAGCTCGACCGCCACCCGAAAGGGGCCGGACACGCGGGATCGAGGGTGGGCTGGCCGACCGAAACCCTCCTGGCCATCGCAGCCTGGGTGGTCGGCCTCAACGTCTCGGCGCACCTCCTGTCCCTGAACCCTGCCGATCCCGGGATCATCACCACGGATCTGCTGGGATCACTGAGCGCCGGCTCGCTGGCAACGGGCGCGGGGCTCGGGGCCATCGTTCTCGCCACCGTTCCGGCGCTCGGATCGCGCAACGGCGTGCGAATGGCCATTGGCCTGCTGGTCCTGATCGAGGGAATCCTGCTGCTGCGCGTCGGCGTCGCCGGCGCGCCATCCGACCTCGAGCAACTGGCCGGCGTGGCCCTGATCGTCGCTGCGGCGATCACCGGTTCGATGCTGGTCGGCCTCGGCGTCGCGCGCACCCCTCCGAACGCGGAAAGCGCCAGGGCGAGAAGGGCGGAGCCCGCCGGCATGGCTCGGGGCTCCGGCGAGCCGGATCTCGCGGCACCGGCCGTGGTCGGCGAGCCGCGGGCGAGCCGGCCGGAGGGTGCCGGCCATCCGCGTGCGAGCCGGCCGGAGGGTGCCGGCCATCCGCAGAGCGGGTCCGAGCGACCCGGCCATCCCGAGAGCCGCGAATGAGCGTTGTCATCCTCGCCCTGATCGCGCTGTCCGGGGGCCTCCTGACCAGTCTCGTTGCGAGCCGCCGCAGCCTGGCATTCGGTGTGGGAATCGCGACGGCGATCGCCAGCTTGATCGCGGCGGTGTCGATCGACGCCGCCGACGTCGTGCCGATCGCTGGGTCGCTGATGGGCGGCTCCGACGGCCTGCGAACCTTCGCCGTGGCCTGGGCGGCTTCCGTCCTGCTGTTCGGGATCCTGGACGCGCTCCTCGACCAGGGGGCCGGCGTGCTGGGGCCATCGCTTGTTGGGCTCGCTTTCGGCGCCTCGGCCCTGGCCGTCCAGGATCCGGGTATCGGTTTTGCTCTCGTCGGCGCCGGGGCCCTGCTGACCGCCGCCATTCCGATCAGGATGGCCCGCGTCAGTGCCGACTCGGGACTGACCCTCGCGGTCAGGACGCTTCGCCCGCTCCTGGCGTCGGTCGCCCTCACGCTGCTGGTGGTGGCCTGGGGTGCCTCGCCCGCGGGACCGTTCGATGCGGCGAGCCCGGTCGATGACGTCGATCCAGGCCTCGGACTGGCGATGGGTCTCGCTTTGCTCGGACTGGCCACAGCGGTGGTGCTCCGACTTGGCGCCATCCCGGGCCATGCCTGGGTTGCCCGATTTGCCGAGGCGATGCCAGCGTCCGCTGTGCCCCCGCTGCTCGGCTGGGGGGCGGCCGCATTCCTGCTCGTGGCACTCGGTTGGATCGACGTGACCCTCTCACCGACCGGGACCTCGCTGACCCTCGAGCGATCCCTCGTGACGGTCGTGGCGATTGCCGGCATCGCCCTCGGAGGTCTGGCGGCCATCCTTCATGACGACATCGAACACGTCCTCGCCTACTCGATCGTCCAGGACGCCGGGGTCGCCATGCTCGCCCTGGCCACGACAGGACCGACCGCCGCCGGCGCAAGCCGCGACTGGATCCTCGCGGCTGTCGCCGTCAAGGCCGGATTGGCGGCATGGGTCCACGTGACGCGGGGGTCGTTCGGGACCAATCGACGGACGGAGCTTCGTGGCTGGGCCCGGCGCGCCCCGCTGCTCGCTGTCGCCTTCGGGCTCGTGATCATTGGTTCGATCGGTCTGCCGACCTTTGCCGGTTTCGAGGCCCGGGCCACGCTCGTGCGACTCGCCGTCCCCGAGCCGTTCGGTGCCATCGTGTTGATCGCGGCCTTCGCGCCGGTCATCTTCCTGGGTCGCCTGCTCGTCGACGGCGTCGCGGCGGCGGCCATGCCGGTTCGGGATGCCAAGGGCATCCGCATCGAACTGGATGCGAGCCGTACTGGAGCCTGGGCTGGACAGCGGACACCGCGACGACTGGTGCCGGCTCTGGTTCGAGCCAATCGCCTCCCGTTGGCCGCGGCAATCGCGGTGCTGGCGGCCGTCGTCGGCCTGTCCGTGTCGATCGGCGGCCTGGGATCGACGACCCTGACCGACATCCCGACGGGCAGTGAAGGCGTACCCGCGACGACCTCGAGCCCGGCGGCTTCCTGACCACGCGCCGGCCTGATCGGGGGCGATTCCAGTCGCCGGCGGCTGCCTGAGCCCGGCCGCGCCATGAGCCCGGCGACAACCCGATCCGGGCTGGGTGTCAGTCCTCCGGGGCGATGACCCAGCGATCGATTTCGCGCGCGTAGGCGTGCAACTCGGCCGGCTCGAACCACAGGGCGATCTCGGCCGCCGCCGTTTCGGCGCTATCCGACGCGTGGACCAGGTTCTGCGCCGTTTCGAGGGCGAAGTCGCCGCGGATCGTGCCCGGAGCTGCTTCGTGCGGACGCGTGGCGCCGTTCATCGCTCGAACGACCGTGATCGCGTTCGGCCCCTCCACGACCGCCGCCAGCAGGGGGCTGCTCGTGATGAAATCGACCAGGCCGCGGAAGAACGGGCGCTGGGCATGGACCGCGTAATGGCGCTCGGCCCGCTCGCGGGTCACGGCCAACAGCTTCACGCCGACCAGGCGGAGGCCACGCTCTTCGTAGCGAGCGAGGATCCGGCCGACGAGCAGGCGCTGAACGCCGTCGGGCTTGATGAGGATGAGGGTTTGTTCGATCACAGCGTGGGTTCCCATGTGCTGGATGGTCAGGAATGAGCCTGCCGAACGATAGCAGGGCGCAGGGATTGAGCAGGACGGGCGTTCGAAAGTCGCTGGTCCCGGCGTGCCCGCGGGGCACCGCCTCCTGCTCGCCGACGGATCAGGTCGTTCGGTGCGGCTGCTGCGTCAAGGCTGCCGCGGCAGCGGCGTAGGCGGCCTCGGCCTCGAGGAATCGGCCAAGGGCTCGGAGTGCATCACCGCGAATGAGGAGCGCGGCGGGTTCCTGGCGACGAGCCACCATTTCGGCGACGTCCGCGGCCATCGCTGGGTGCCAGCGCAGCGCGAGCGCGAGTCGGTCGAAGGCCAGGCCCATCCGCTCGGGGTCGCTGCTCCGCAGGTCGGTCCGAGCCTCAGCGAGGAGGGTCTCCGCATCCGAGGAGGGATCGGGCGGGCGGCGCCGCACTCCGGGACCCGACGTCTCCTCGACGGGCTGCCCAGTCGCAACCGCGTCGGACGAGCCGGCGCTGGACGCGGCTGCCCGGCTTCGTCGCGATCGGGCCGTGATCGCGGCAGGGGAGGCCGGCTCCGTTCGCGCGGCGGCAACGGCTGACCAGTCGGCCCGGCGCGGCATGCCGGCGAACATCGCGCTGAGAGCCGCCTCAGTCGTCGGGCCCAGCTCCGTGACGTGTCGTTCCACATCGTCGGCTCGACCGGCGGCAGCGGCGGCCTCGGCGAGAATGAGGAGGGCGAGGGCATCGGTTCCGCCGGCCACCCGATGTGCCGCGGCCGCCTCGGCCGCGCCATCGAGATCCCCGGTCCGCCACCGAACCTCGGCGAGATCGACGAGCGCGGTCGCGCTCATGGAGCCCGCGTGGAGGCGCGATTCGAGTTCCGCGCGGGCGAGCAGGAGCATCCCCGAGCGAAGATGCACCCGAGCGAGCCCCTCGACCGACATCGCACCCTGCGCGGCGGCAGTGGGTTCCGCTCCGGCAGGTTGGGTCGTGGTCGTCGGGGCGTCGCGTTCGATCATGCCAGGG
>JAYTWS010000043.1:0-6439 GCA_043743315.1 Chloroflexota bacterium
GCCCACCTTGCGCGCGGCCAGGAGACCATCGCCGGGTATCAGAGCCACGTCGTCCTCGACGAGGCGGCCGGACATGCCGTGGTCGTCGGAACCTCGGTCCGGGCACTCCATGAACGGGCCGATGGCACCATGGACCCGAACGAGATCCGGGAGGCGTTCCGCGACGCCTCGGATCCGCATCAGCCGATCACCGGGCTGATCGTGATCGAGAACACGCACGCACACTCGATGGGCCGGCCGTTGTCGGTGGCCTACGAGCGATCGATCGCCGCCATCGCCCGGGAGCACGACGTTCCGCTGCACATCGATGGAGCGCGATTCTGGAATGCGGCCGTAGCCCTCGGGGTGTCCGGTGCCGCCCTCGCGGCCCCGGCGGATTCAGTGACGTTCTGCCTGTCGAAGGGCCTGTCCTGCCCGGTCGGGAGTGTCGTCGTGGGAACCAGGGAGTTCATTTGGAAAGCGCGCCGGGCGCGGAAGCTCCTCGGCGGCGGCACGCGCCAGGCGGGCATCCTCGCGGCCGCCGGCCTGGTCGCGCTTCGTGATGGTCCAGCCGGCACGATCGAGCGGCTGGCCGAGGATCACGCGCATGCACGCCGGCTGGCCGAGGCGCTCGCGTCGATGCCCGGTATCGTGTCCGCAGGCGACATCGCGCAACCCACCCAGGGAGCCCTTGATCCGAACCGCGTGGTGACGAACTTCGTCCTGTTCCGCGTCGAGCGGGATGGCCAGGCGTTCATCGATGCGTGCGCCGCGCGTGGCCTGCTCCTCGACTGGTTCCCGCACAGGCAGATCCGGGCCGCCACGCATCTTGGGATCGGCCGGGCCGAGATCGAGCGGACCATCGAGATGATCGGGGCGTCGCTCCGCGAGACCGGGCCGGCGGCAGGCGCCACGTCCGTCGCCAAGTCCGTCGCGGGTGCCATTCACTGATGGATCGCCCCGGCTTCGCAAACGTCACGCTCCCTCGACCGGCGGAGGCATTGGACCGTGGTCCGGCCGATGGCACGTTCCACGATCTCGTCGAGGGGCGCTTTCGGCGCGTGGTCGAGGCTGATCCCGTCCTGGCAACGTATTTCGGCATCCACGACTTCGACGACCGCCTGCCCGACGCTACTCGAGACCAGATTCTCGGTGAACTCGAGGCGGAACGACGGCACCTGGCGGCAATCGAAGCGCTCGATCCAGCGGCGATGAGCACAGCCGCGCGATTTGATCGTGAGCTCGAGATCCACAACCTGCGTCGCGAGATCTTCAATGTGGAGGTCGCGCGACGCTGGGAGCGGCATTCGTCGGGAATCGACTCGGTCGGCGATGCGCTCTTCCCGCTCCTGACCCGGGACTTCATGACCCCACGGTTCCGGTTCGAGGCGATGGCGGCGCGCCTGGCGGCCATGCCGGACCACCTCGAGCAGCATCGAACGAGGGCCATGGGACCACAGGTCCGGCTGTGGCAACAGCGTGAGATTGCGTCAGGGCGCAACCTTCCCTCGTTCTTCGAGGAGGTCGTCGACGCCGCCGAGGCGCTCGATCTTCCGACAGCGCTGCGTGCGACGCTCCGGTCCGGTGTGGAACGGGCGAACCAAGCGGTCGCCGACCATCTCGACTGGGTCGCCCGGACACTCCACCACGGCACGGACGAATGGCAACTTGGCCGGGAGCGCTACGACGAGCTCATCGAGCTGCGGGCGTTCGATGGCCTCGATGCCGACGCCATCCTGGCGATCGGCTGGGAGCAGCTGGAGATTCAGCACGCCGCGCGTGGCGAAGCTGCCCGCGCGATCGATCCTCACGCCGAAGAGCTCGATGTCGTCGAGCGCGTCAAGTCCGATCACCCCCCGACCTTCGAGGCGGCGCTCGACGAGTATCGGCTGGTCATGGGCCGAGCTCGCCGGTTCCTCGTCGATCACGACCTGGTGTCGGTCCCAACGGACGAGCGAATCATCGTGACGCCGACGCCGACGTACCTGCGTAACGTCATGCCGTTCGCGGCTTATTTCGCGCCCGCTCCGTTCGATCCGGAACCGATCGGAACCTACGTCGTGACCCCGTCAGTAGATGGCGATCCGGCGGCCATCCGCGAGCACTACCGGGCGTCGATCAGCAATACGAGCCTCCACGAGGCCTATCCGGGCCACCACCTCCAGCTCGTGATGGCGTCCCGGAATCCGTCGCTCACCCGGCTGCTCACCGATGCGCCCGAGTTCGTCGAGGGCTGGGGGATGTACTCCGAGCAGATGATGCGGGAGGAGGGGTTCGATGACGGGCCTGAATTCCGGCTCGCGCTGGCCACCGACGCGATCTGGCGGGCCTGCCGGATCATCCTCGACGTCCGGATGCATCGAGGCGAACTCAGCGTGGAAGAGGCAACCGACTTCCTCGTCCGACACACCCGGTTCGAGCGTCCAAACGCCCTGGCCGAAGTCAATCGCTACACCTCGTCCCCGACGTACCAGCTCTCGTACCTCCTGGGCAAGGTGCTGATCCTCGGGCTGCGCGATGACGAACGCCGCCGTCGAGGAGACGCCTTCCGATTGCGCGACTTCCACGACACGCTGCTCGCCAGTGGGTCCCTGCCGATCAGCTTCCATCGCCGCCTGCTCGCCGGTGAGGGACAGTCGAGCCACCGAGGTGGCGCGGCAGGCATGGAGCGCGCCGCCGCGCGTCGCTGACCGACGCATGCAGGTCATCCCGGCCATCGACCTCGAGAAGGCACGCTCCCGGATCGTCTTCTGGCCCGGAGTCGCGAGCGGCGTTGGCGCCCCGACCGATCGGCCGGATCGGATCGCGGAGCACTTTGTCGCCCTGGGGGCGCCCGTCATCCACCTGGTCGACTTCGACGGTGCCCGGGCCGGAGCGCCTGCCAATCTCGAGACGGTGGGCGTGATCGCCGCGCGCGTCGCGACGCCGCTCCAGCTCGCCGGCGGCGTGGACACGCCGGACGGTATCCGGCTGGCATTCGCAGCGGGGGCGACGCGTGTGCTGGTCGGCATGTCCGTGATCGACGACGCTCAGACCCTGCGGGAGTGCCTCGCGTTGGCCGGGGACTGGCTCGCCGTCGGCCTCGATGCGCGAGCGGACCGGCTCGCGGCGTTCCCGTGGCGCCGGGCGCGGGTTCCCACGCTTCGTGATCTCGCCGATGAACTCGTTGGGCAGGGCGTCACGCGTCTGGTCCTGGGCCACGGTGGGGGCGATCGCGAGCTCGAGGCCCTGGCCGACCTGCGTGCGACGGTCGATGTCGAACTGGTGGTTGCGGGCGGCGTTCGCGATCTCCAAGGGGTCCGCCGCCTGCGCGATGCGGGCATCGCGGGCATCATCCTCGGAGAAGCGCTCCTGTCCGGGGCCATCGACTACACCGCCGCCCTGGAGGCCGCAGCATGATCAATCGCCGGCGACGTCGCGCGCCGCTCGCCTCCCTCGTCGCGCTGGCGGCACTCGTGCTCGGCGCCTGCTCCGCAGCGCCGGCCGGGACAACGGGACCGAGCGCCGATTTCTCCGGGACAACGGGACCGAGCGCCGATCAGTACGGGACGAACTGCCCGACGAGCCAGCCGCCGGCCCTCGGGGCGGGCGAGACCCGGACCGTGGCCCTGGCGACGTCGCTCGGGACCATCACGCTCAAGATTTCGGCGGACCTGTCCCCGATCGCCGCCGGCAACTTCGTCGCCCTCGCGTCGTGCGGCTACTACGACGGTGTCGTCTTCCATCGAGTCGTTCCCGGCTTCGTGATCCAGGGCGGCGACCCGACCGGGACCGGCCGCGGCGGCCCCGGGTACACCATCCAGGATGAACCGGTCACGACCACCTACCACCGCGGCACGCTGGCCATGGCCCGGACGCCGGCGGCGAATTCGCAGGGTTCGCAGTTCTTTATCGTCCTCGACGACGGTGCGGCGGGGTCGCTGGCCAACGCGAACACCTACGCGATCTTCGGCGAGGTGAGTGCCGGGATGGACACCGTCGATGCCATCGCCGCGGCCGCCGACGCCGAGCTTCCCAGCCAGCCCATCGCCATGACCAAGGTGACCGTCACCAACCCCTGACCGCAGCCCCACAGGAGAACGCCCATGACCACGGCAACCATCGCCACGGAACTCGGTGACATCGAGGTCCAGCTGTACACCACCGACGTGCCCAAGGCGGCCGGGAACTTCGTCGAGCTCGCGAAGAAGGGCTTCTACAACGACGTGGTCTTCCACCGCGTTATTCCGGGCTTCGTGGCCCAGGCCGGCGATGGCGAGCACGGCAAGAAGGCGTCGCTCGACACCAATCGGGTCGGGACGGGTGGACCAGGCTACAAATTCGAGGACGAGCCGTTCAAGGGCGACTACGTTCGCGGCTCGCTGGCGATGGCCAACGCGGGTCCGAACACCAACGGCAGCCAGTTCTTCATCTGCCACCAGGACCTGACCGGCAAGCTGCCCAGGAACTACACCCTGTTCGGGGTCGTGACCAAGGGCATGGATGTCGTGGACAAGATTGTCGGGGCACCGCGGAACAGCAAGGATCTGCCCGACGAGCCGGTGGCAATGACATCGGTGACGATCCACGAGGACTGACCTGATCGCCGCCTCGCCGCATCAGAAACCGCTCTTTCCGGCCGAAGGTTAAGGAATTTACACCAACGGCGCGTCCAAAAGGGTTGGCATTGCACGCCCGTTCGGCTATGCTCCGGAGGTCTTGCGTTCGCGCAGGCCGCTGCCCCAGCGGCAAGGTCATGGGTAGGTTGGGTCAGGGTAGTCGGTGCAGCCGACGTGATAGATGCTCTTGACGCGTGGGAAGCATCCGCTTCGGCGGAAGTTACCGGGACAGCAACGGAGCGGTTCCCCTCGGGGAGCCGCTCCGCTCTATTTCCGGCTGAATCGGCGCCACGCACAATGGGCATGTGGCCCGCGGCTCGCCCCGTTCGCGACCAGGGTTGCCGTTCGCGCCGGTGCTATTCTTCCGATCCGCGCCGGTACCGCCGCGCGATCTCGCGCCCGTAGCTCAGTGGATAGAGCGTTGGGTTCCGGACCCAAAGGTCGCAGGTTCGAGTCCTGTCGGGCGCGCCATTACAGCATCTGGCAGCGCGAGCGCCAGCCCATGCTGGTAGGCGGCCGGTGTGAGGCGCAGGCCGACGAACCTCGGTCCCTCGATGAAAATGCGCTCGTAGACGGCGTGGATCACGTCTGACTTCTCCTCTACTAGATCGGTCTTGTGCCAGGTTTCGGCGAGGGCGTCGAGCCATTCGAGCGCTCGCTGCGCCGGCAGGTCGTGTGCCTGTTGCGTCTCGGCCGCGTCCAGCTGCTCGCGCAATCGGGCCATCCGGGCCAGGTAGTCGGTGTCGTGGACGCGCGCCGCGGCGTGCTCCAGGGCGAGGTCGCGCATCTGCCGCTCGAGCCGGGCGCGGTCCATCGTCACGGGGCGAGCGCCGGCCGAGAGGACCGCGACGACCTGTCCTCGCACCTCGTTGTCGAGCCGAAGCGACCCGAGCTGGGACAGGATCGGGATCTCCCAAGTCGAGGCGCCGATCCGAGCGTTGCGCCCCCACGCCGGGCACGGGTGGGGGTGGAGCTTTGCGACGCGCTCGGTGTTGCCCATTCGGCCGTCGGAGCGGATCCGCCGGCCGCAGGAGCACTCGAGCAGCCCGGCCAGGAGATCGCGCCGACCCCGGTGGTGTGGACCGCCGCCGCGCGTCTTTGACCGGCGGACCGCCTCGACTCGTGCCCAGAGCTCGTCCGACACGGGCGGGTTCGTACGCCAAGGCGCCGGCCGCCGCACCTCGTCCTTACCCCGATGGCGACGGATCCAGCCGTTGTAGAGCGGGTTCATGAGGATCATCCGGATCCGGGTCGCGGCGAGGCCGGTCGCCGCCTCGAGCTGGGCCGCGCTCACGTTGCCGAGGGCGTAACGCTCGAAGAGGCCGACGGCGTGCCCGATCGTGTCTGGATCGACCTGGAGGACATGGGGCGGTTCTGCAGAACGTCGGAAGCCAAGGCCGGCGTGACCCCCCGGATCGTCGTGGTGGTCGAACTTCGCCGCATAGCCGTCGGTGATGCGCTCGGCAAGGCGACGGCTGTACTTCTCCGCTCCTGCCGCCTCCGAGATCAGCTCGTCCCAGTCGTGGGGGTCCGAGGAGAGGATCTTTCGGTCGCACATTACGAGCGCGACGCCGGCGGGATGCAGGCCGTCTTCCAGCAGCTCCAGGGTTCGCCGTAGGTTGCGCTGCCAACGGTCGGAGTAGCCGGCGAGGAGGAGGTCGAACGATCCAACCCGGGCCTCGGCAAGCATCTCAGTCATCGTCGCCGAGCGCCAGACGGTGCGACCGCTGTGGGCGACCTGATAGACGAGGCCGGTGTCGACGAGCCAGCGGCGTCAGTCGGTCGGTCCCGATCTCAGGGTACGGGCCCCCCAAGAGCCGCCAGCCGAAGGGGGTCATCGGCAACTCACCCCGCTCCTGAAG
>JAYTWS010000044.1:0-5393 GCA_043743315.1 Chloroflexota bacterium
GGTCAGGCGAGGTAGCGCTGCCCGACGTGGATCGTGGCGATCACCAGGGATTCGAAAACGGCGAGCACGCCGTGCGGCAGGAGCGCGGAGAAGGCGATCTTCTGCCCGGCCCGATCTGACGCGTTGGGGACGACGAGGTAGGCCGAGGCGCCAATGCGGGTGGCAGGGCCGCCGAGACAGGCGCCGAGCGCCAGGTCTCACTAAAGGGGTTTCGAGCGCCAGGCCGGCCGCCCTCGGATGACGCACGACCGGGATCATCGTCGCCGTATCCGGGGTGGTCTCGATGATCCCAGGACGCGATCACTAGGAGACTTCACTCGGTCCAGGGAGGCCGTTCGGCCACGCCCCCGGTGACATCGGTGATCGAGGCGCTCAGCCCAGCGTCACCATTCGGCGCGGCCCTGTCGGATGTTGATGCTCTCAAGGATCCCGAGGCCGGCCGCGATGCTGATCAGGGAAGCCCCGCCGTGGGTGATGAACGGCAGCGGAATGCCCGTGATCGGCATGATTCCGATGACCATGCCGACGTTGACGAAGAGCTGGAAAACGATCATCGAGCCCAGGCCGGCCGCGAACATCGTCCCGAATGGGTCTCTGGAGCGCCAGCCGCCCGCGATCACGCGCCAGATCAGGGCGATGAACAGGCCGATGACCACCATCGCGCCGATGAAGCCGAGCTCCTCGGCCAGGATCGCGAACACGAAGTCGGTTGTCTGGACCGGCAGGAAGTCGAGCTGGTTCTGAGTGCTGTTGGTCAGGCCCTTGCCGAACCAGCCGCCGGACCCGACGGCGATCTGCGACTGGTAGAGCTGATAGCCAGCACCGCGAATGTCGGATAGTGGATCCAGGAACGAGGTCAGGCGTTCCTTCTGGTAGTCAAGCAGGACGTAGGTCCAGACGAACGGGAGCGCCGCCAGGACGGCAAGCCCGAACGCCCCGAGCCAACGCAGGCTCGCTCCGCTCAGAAAGAGCATCCCGACGAGGATCGCGCCGAACACAAGCGACGTGCCGAGATCGGGCTGGAGCAGGACCAGGGCCCACGGGGGAGCGGCCAGGAGGCATGCGCCGGCAATGTTCCAGACCGAGTTCATCCGTCCCCGGCGAGCGGCCAGGTAATTCGCCAGAATCACGATCATGAGGACCTTCGACAGTTCCGAGAACTGGAACTGGAGGCCCAGCAGGCTGATCCAGCGCGAGGACCCGCCGACACCGCTCCCGAACGCCAGCGTTGTCGCGAGGAGGCCGAGCTGCAGGCCATAAAGGGGCCAGACGAGCGTCTTCAACCAGCGGTAGTCGAACGCCGTCGCCACGACGAACACGACCAGGGCGATCGAGGTCCACAGCAGTCCTCGGAGGAAGACGGACCCGCTCGCCAGGGCTCCATCGCCTCCGGCGACGCTGTTGCTGTAGGCCATGGCCAGGCCGAAACACGTAAGGAGCACCGCATAGGTGGCGATCTGAAGATCGAAGGCGCGCCAGATCGTCCCGATCGAGCGTGAGCCCCAATCGGAGACCGATGTCTCGCGTACGTTGATGGCGCCCATCCCGGCTCTCAGTTCGACTCGTAGAAGTTGGCGCGCTTCAGGAGGTCGAAGTTTCGATAGTCCTTCTTGATCCCGTAGTGCAGCTGGAGGTAATACTTGACGATCTCGGTCGCCGCGTTGCCCTTGGTTCGGGAGTCGTAGGCGAACGCCAGGACCACGAGATCAGAGTCCGTTCGGGCTACGGCCTTGAACCCATTCGGATCCCTGACGGTAACCGCCGGGTCCTTGGGGACGAAGGCGACGAACCAGGAGTGGAACGGAAGGCGACCCTGGGCGTCACGGGTCCCGAACTCGGCCGTTCCCGACTTGCCGGCCACCACGATCGGCAGATCGACCAGGTTGTAGGTGTGGCGGAGAACGACGACGTTCCTCGACGCCTGACGCATCGTCGCGAGCACCGAAGGGGCGACATCGAGCTGGCGGATGATCTCGGGCTGGAAGTCACGAACGATCTGCCCGTTCGCATCCCTGATGTCCCGCACGACCTGCGGTTTGTACAGTGTGCCGCCGTTGGCCAATGCCGCATACGCGTTGATCAGCTGGATTGGGGTGGACACATCGTAGCCCTGCCCGATGCCCGCCTGGAACACCTCTCCCGGATAGATCTCGGAACCGAGGGTGTCGAGCTTCCACTGATTTGATGGCACGGTGCCCTTGACCTCGCCGGGCAGGTCGATACCCGTGCGCGATCCAAATCCATACTGGTCCGCCCAGTACGCGAGACGATCGATGCCGAGCATTGCCGCGATCTGGAAGAAGAATGTGTCGCTCGAGTGGGCGAAGCCGCACATGATGTTGCACTTGCCCCACCCGCGGCGATTCCACTCGTAGTACTTCGTGTCGCCGATGGTGAGGAAGGGTTGCGTGAGGAGCTGCGTCGACTTCCGGATCTTGCCGTCGGCCAGCGCCCCGGTTCCGCCCACGAGCTTGTAGGTGGATCCCGGCGGGAAGTGCTCGGCGATGGCGTGGTTCGTGAGGGGTTTGTCCGGGTTGTCAAGCAGCGCCGTGTAGTCCGTCTTGCTGATGCCATGGGCGAACAGGTTGTCGTCGTATGTCGGCAGGCTGACCATGGCCAGGACTTCGCCGGTCTGCGGGTTCATGACGATGACCACGCCGCGCTTCAGGCCAGCAAGGGACATGCCCCACTTGAGGGCCTGCTCGGCGTACTGCTGCTCCTTGACGTCGATCGTGAGGTCGAGCGAATTGCCGGCGATCGGCTCCTGCGCCGTCTGGAGCACCTGGAGCTTCCGTCCGGAGGCGTCCTTTTCGACCAGTTGGACACCGTACCTGCCGCGAAGCTCGGATTCGTATTCCGCCTCCACGCCGGTCTTGCCGATCAGGTCATCGGGCAGGTAACCCTTTGACCCGAGGGCGTCGAGCTGCGCTCGATTGATCGGGCCCGTATAGCCCATGACCTGCGACAGGAGCTCGCCGGTCGCGTATTCCCGTCGCGATTCGACAACGATCTCGGTGCCCGGGAGGTCGAGGCGGGACTCGGCAATGAAGTTCGCCACCTGCACATCGACATCCGACGCTATCCGAACGAGCTCGAAGCGGGAGCCCGGGTTGGAATCGATCGCGATGTTGATGTCGGCCGGATCCATCGCGAGCAGGGCCGCCAGTCGCTGGACGACATCGGCCCGTCGGTCCTCCGGGAGATCCGCCGGACGAATCTTGACCGTGTAGGACGGCACGTTTGCCACGAGCGGCGTGCCGTTACGGTCGTAGATCACCCCGCGGATCGACTCGATCGGTTGGCTTACGGCTCGATTCGCTTCGGCGAGCGTGGTGAATTGGCCGTTGCTGGCAACCTGGAGCATGAACAGCCGGGCCCCGAGGACCGTTGAAAGGATGACGACGACCAGACCGAACACCATGAACCGGATCGGTGACCTGGGATCGGCAGCGGGCCGCTCGCCGATGCCGACCGTGTCGGCGCTCACCAATCCACCCGCTCTTCCGTGCGATAACGGTCGCGGATCGACAGGGCCAGTGGGCCAAAGATCAGTCCGAGCACGGCGTCATACGCCGCCCCTGGCATCAAGGAGGCGATCGGATCGGCCACCGTGACCGGGGGTCGTATGGCGGAAATGAGCACGATCAGAATCATCGAGTAGGCGAGGCTCACGATAGGAACGGCGATGACCGGCGCCAACGGCCGGATGCGTATGAACGTCCGAGCGATCAGCACCGTCAAGCCGACCGCGACGACCAGGGCGAAGACCGAAGTCCCGAAAGGCCGCGCGGAGAGACTGTCGAGCATCACGCCGCCGATCAGGGCCCAGGCCAGGCCCGCCTCGAGCCGGGTCGCGATCGTCCAGATCACGGCGAACACGAGGACGGGGTGCGGAAAGGCGTCGCCGATCCGGATGTACGGTACGACACTCAGTTCGAGGAGGGCGGCGACCGTCGCTCCAATCGCGGCGAGTAAGAGGGTCATCAGGCGACGTCGATCCTCGGCGTGCCGGCCAGGAGTCGAAGCGGAAGGTGGACCCGCGTTCACCAAAGACGGACGGCCGGGCCGCGTCCGGTCGCAGTATCCCACGGGTCTGCTGGTCGAGCAACGATCGCAGGAGACCGCCGGAGGAGCGACTGCACGCATCTGGGTTCCGTTTGCCCCGACCCTTTTTTGGCGACCCTTCGCCGCCGCCTGGCCCGCCTTACGTCTGCTGGGCGGGCGCGTCACGCGTTTGGCTAGCGGACGCACGGCGTTGTCGGGCACTGTTTCACGTGAAACATCACGCGTCGATTCCGGCAATCTGAACACCCGTCGATTCCGGTAGAGGTCCCGCCAACGCGCAGGTGAGCGGCGCCGCGCACGATCAGCGCTCGCGGCCGACAAGGCGTTGGCCTCTCGGTGGTCCCGAGCCTCGCAGGTGGGCTCCTCGAAGCGGTGGATGGGCCGGAAATGCTAGAATCTGTGCTTGTGAAGCACTTTTCAACGAGGGCCTCGTGGGCCGGGTGATCGCCTGCACGAATCAGAAGGGTGGCGTCGGCAAGACCACGACGGTCGTCAATCTCGCGAGCTATCTGGCTCTGGCTGGCGACCGGGTGCTTGTGATCGATCTGGATCCGCAGGGCAATGCCACGAGCGGGCTCGGAATCGACCAGTCCGAGGGTGTTTCGGTCTACGACGCCGTCGTCGATGATGCCGAGTTGGGCGCGCTCGTCCGCGAAAGCGCGGTTGCGGGGCTGTCGGTGGTGCCGTCGTCGATTGCGCTCGCCGGTGCCGAAGTTGAGCTGGCGCCCCTCGAGCAGCGCGAGCGGCGATTGGCGCGGTTACTCGTCCCGGTCCGGGACGACTTCGACTACATCCTGCTGGATTGCCCGCCGTCACTCGGGCTCCTGACGGTCAATGCCCTGACGGCCGCGGATGGCGCCCTCGTGCCGATCCAGTGCGAGTACTACGCGCTCGAAGGCCTTTCACAGCTCCTGGCCACGATCTCACTGGTTCGAGAGCACCTCAATCCCCACCTCGAGATCGATGGCGTCGTTCTCACGATGTTCGACGGCCGAACGAACCTCTCATCCGAGGTCGCGGACGAGGTTCGCTCCCACCTGGCGGACCGCGTGTACCAAACCGTGATTCCCCGGAACGTGAAGCTGTCGGAGGCCCCGAGTCACGGCCTGCCGATCCACGTTTATGCCCCGGAGTCGCGGGGGGCAGCTGCATATCAGGCGCTCGCCGTTGAATTCCGCGCCCGGCTTCCGCACCCGCCGCGAGATACGGCCCATTCGGGCGCTGCCGTGCTGGTCGCCTGATGGACAACCGAACCGAACGTCCGTCAGGCCTTGGGCGCGGTCTCGCGGCCTTGATCCCCCAGCGCCCGGCCACAGAGTCCGGATCGA
>JAYTWS010000045.1:0-3134 GCA_043743315.1 Chloroflexota bacterium
ACAGGCGAGCGCCAGGTCCGGCAGCCGGCCCTCGACATCGAAGAGCTGACGGGCGGCCTCGTCGCCGATCCGCCGCTGGAGGTCGCGGACGATCGTGGGGTACGGATGCGGGCCCATCGCGGACCCGAGGATGTAATGCGTGGTCTCGACATTGGTCACCCAGTCGCGCATCGCCTCGTTGACGGCATCCTTGAGGGTCGCGGTGCCGGACTTGACGCTCCGGACCTCGGCGCCGAGTGCGTGCATCCGCAGCACGTTCGGGGCCTGGCGCTGGATGTCCTCCTCACCCATGAACACGACGCATGGGAGCCCGAGCAGGGCACAGGCCGTCGCGGTGGCCACGCCATGCTGGCCGGCACCGGTCTCGGCGATCACCCGCGACTTGCCCAATCGCCGGGTTAGGAGCGCCTGGCCGAGCGCGTTGTTGATTTTGTGGGCACCGGTATGGGCGAGGTCTTCGCGCTTCAGGTACAGACGGACGTGCGGGAGGTCTGGGCTGCCCGTGCCCGTCGCTCGGCGGTCCGTCGCGGATGATGCGCCAAGTCGCGTCGCCTCGGCGTGGACCGCATCGGCCAGCCGGTCCGCCCGATACAGAGCCGTGGGTCGCCCGGCAAATCGCCCGAGGAGCTCGTTCAGCTCCGACCAGAACCGCGGGTCGTGCCGGATGGCGTCGTAGGCATCCTCGAGCTGCTCCAGAGCGCCGATCAGGGTCTCCGGCACGTATCGACCACCGAAGTCGCGCTCCATCCCCCACCGTCCGTGGGCATCGACCTCGAGCAGGCCCGCATGAACCGGTGTCGGGCGCACGGCGAGGTTTGGGCGATCGACCCTCGCAGCCCGCGCGCGCTTCAGGAACAGCGCCACCTTCAGTGGGTCCTTGGTCGGTCGCCGATTCGGGGTTCGCGGCGCCTCGACGCCCGACGTCACGTCAACCCCGACCACGGCGGCCGCTCGCAGCGCAGGGCCGACGGTCGCCGGGTTGAGGCCACCGGCCAGGATCACGGGGACCTCGCGCGCCACGGAAGCCGCCAGATCGGCGTCGACCCGGACCCCCGTGCCACCCGGATGTGGGCCACCGGCGGTATCAACCATGATCCGCGATGCGCCGGCGGCGAGATACTCGCGAGCCGCCCCGACAATGCCGGCCGCGAGCTCGCTCGGCGCCGTGGCGCCGGCTTCACCATCAGGCCCGGACCCGGACCCGGACCCCGGCGCGGTCGCGGTCGCGGGCAGGTGCAGGACCTTCCAGACGGGACGATCGATCGCGGCGACGACCGACGTCGGTTCGCGGCCGCTCAGCTGGATGGCGTCGGCATCGAGCGCCACGCCGATCGCGTTGAGCGCTTCGGCCGACAGGTCGACCGTGATCGGGACGATGGCTGGGCCCGCGCCCGGCGGTGCGATGGCCCGGGCCCGACCGGCCAATGCGATCGCCTCGCGAAGCTCGAGCGCACGAGGCGTGCCGGGCACGAGGTTCAGCCCGATCGCATCCGCTCCGGCGCGGACGGCCGCATCGACGCCCGCGACGTCCGTTATGCCGCAGATCTTGACCAGCGGGATCCGATCCAGGTTCGCGGGATCGGTCGGAGGTCGACCGGCGGAGACGAAGGATCGCGCGGCGGCCGTGGGATCTTCGGCACGGACGAGCGCCTCCCCCACCAGCACCGCATCGAACCCGAGCGCGCGCCAGCCACGCACGATCTCGGGGTCGCGAACCCCGGATTCCGCGATCACGAGCCGATCCTCGGGGACGCGCGCCCGCAGCCTCGCTGCCTGCTCCGGGTCCACCACCAGGGTCCGAAGGTCACGGTTGTTGATCCCGATGATCCTCGATCTCGTGGCGAGCGCGAGGTCCACCTCACGCTCGTCGTGCGCCTCGACCAGTGGCTCGAGACCGAGGGCCAGCGCCCGTTCGACGAGCCGCCCGAGGCGAGGTCCCGGATGGAGTACGGCGAGCAGCAGGACGAGGTCGGCACCCGCGGCACGAAGCAGGTCGAGCTGCCGGGATTCGACCACGAAGTCCTTTGCCAGCACCGGCACGGAGACGGCGTCGCGCACGGCGGACAGGTCGGCAACGGATCCGCCGAACCAATGCGGTTCGCAGAGGACCGAGATCGCGGCCGCTCCGCCGCGCTGGTAGGCCTGCGCTCGGGCAACGATATCCTCACCCGGGGCAGCGATCGCGCCCGCCGACGGCGACGCGCGCTTGATCTCGGCGATCAGGTGCAGGCCAGGCGCCGCCAGGCGCTCCGCGATCGGCCGCGGGGCCGGCGCTGATCGCACCATGCGGCGTAGCCCGCTGCGATCAAGCCGCGCCAGCTCCGCTCGCACGTCGAGACGGCGACGCGCGGCGATCTCGGCAACCACCCCGGGTCCGCTGCGCCTGCGCGTTCCCATCAGGCGCCGTCGGTCGCGGCGTCGCGGATCACATCGAGGTCCCGCTTCGCCTCGCGCAGCGCTTCGAGTAGCGCCCGGGCCTTTCCCGCATCGATCGTCTCGGCGGCCAGGCCGATTCCGTCTCGAAGCTCGGCAATCCGGCCGGCCGCCACGAATGCGGCGCCGGCATTGAGGAGAACCACGTCCCGACGGGCGCCACCGCGGCCCTCGAGAATCTCGACGGTGATGGCCGCGTTCTCCACAGCCGTGCCGCCGCTCAGCTCGGAGGTCGATGCTGCCCGCAGACCGAGCGTACCGGGGTCCACCGTCGACTCGTGGATGCCGCTTGCGCTGACGTCGAGGATGACGCCGGTGCCATCGAGCGGGATCTCATCGACACCGCGCCCGTGGACGACGAGGGTCCGATCCGTACCCAACCGGCGAGCAACCTCCGCGATGCGAGGCGCGGCAGCCGCGTCACCGACACCGATCAGCGCCCTCCGTGCACCGGCCGGATTGGTGAGCGGCCCGAGCAGGTTGAAGGCGGTGCGTACGCCGATCTCACGACGGGTTGGACCAGCGTGGCGCATCGCCGGATGGAACGCCGGGGCGAACAGGAAGGCAAAGCCGAACTGCCGGAGATCTGCCGCGGCAGACGCAGCCGAGTGATCGACCCTGACGCCGAGCGCCTCGAGGACATCGGCAGCGCCGGACTTCGACGTGATCGCCCGATTGCCGTGCTTGGCCACCGGGACACC
>JAYTWS010000046.1:0-15876 GCA_043743315.1 Chloroflexota bacterium
AGAGCCCGAGCGCGCCTGCCCCGACACCTGAGTACAGGGCGAAGGCCGGCGTTCGATTGGCGTTGATCGGGACGAGTCGGATCTTGACACCGCCCACGAAGACCGAGTCTGCAAGGAACGCGCCGATCGCCTCCCGACCACGAATCAGCACGGCTGGTGGCATGGACACGACGGCGTCCTCGCGCAGCAGCGCGACGAGACCGGCCACATCGGCGGTCTCCCATGCCCGGACATACCGCCCCAGGAGCGCGCGAAGACCGCCGGGCTCGGCCGCCGGGAGATGCGCCGCGGTGCGGTTCGGCCGGTCGTACTGACTCGAGATCGTCGTCCGTGCGCGGTGGAGCGCGCTGTTCACCGCGGAGACGGAGATTTCGAGCAGCTCGCCAACCTCGACCGCGTGCCAGGCCAGCACGTCGCGCAGGATCAGGATGGCCCGTTGGCGCGGCGGCAGGAGCTGGAGGGCGGTGAGGAACGCGAGGGAGACCGATTCATGCACGTCGTAGCGAGCTTCGGGTTCGGCCGAAGCATCGCCGAGTGCGTCGTCCGGGATCGGTCCGATGCCGTCGTCATGGATCGTGCTCGGCGCTCGCCGGCGTTGCTCGATCATGTCGAGGCAGGCGTTCGTGGTGATCCGGTAGAGCCAGGCACGGAGCGAGATCGATCGCTGGAATGTTGCGCGGCCCCGCCAGGCACGTGTCAGCGCCTCCTGGACTGCATCCTCCGCGTCATCGATCGACCCGAGCATCCGGTACGCGTGGACGATGAGTTCGCGACGAAACGGGCTCGTGCGCGCGCCGAATGCCTCGGCCGAATCGCCGAGGATCCCGGGTTTCGCTACGCGTGTTTCATGCTCGGTGATCATGTATCGCAGAGGATACGTCGCCGTTCGGCACGCCGAACCCGATCACGTAGCCCCGATCGTGAGCGGAAGCCTCGGGTCCAGCGCGACTTGCATCGCCTCATCGGCCTGTGCGAGCCGGACGGCATCCTGCGCCCGGTCGAGCGGCAGGATGTGCGAGACGATCGACCGGAGCGGGTACCGGTCCAGGTTCGCGAGCATGAGTTCCATCGATGGCTGATATTCGGTCGCGCGCTCGCCGCCGATGCCCAGCACGGAAACGTTGCGGCTGCAGATATCCGAGTTCGGATTGATCTGGACCGGACCCATGTCCACGAATGCCCCGGACTCGACCACCACGCCCCCGGTGCGCACGACCCGGAGCGCCTCGGTGAAGGTTGCCGGAACTCCGCTGCAGTCGAGGGCCACGTCAACGCCGCGTCCGTCGGTCGCGTCGAGGATCGCCGCCACCCGGTCGTCCGCGCTCGTGGACGCGGCGTCGAGGCGGAGATCGACGCCGAACTCGGCGGCTCGCCGGAGTCGCCCGGTCAGGAGATCGGTCGCCGCGACGAATCCGGCCCCGAGCATGCGGCTCTTGACCAGATGACATAGTCCGAGCGGCCCAACCCCTAGAACCGCTACCGAGAATCCCGATCGGCTCGCGCCCTGGGCGCCAAGGAGGGCCAGTGCAGAGTCGACGCCGTGGGTGACGGCCATGACTTCGGTGAGTACCGCGACCTCGTCGGGCAGCCCATCCGGGACCCTGAAAATCGGCGTTCCCGGGAGCAGATAGAGGAACTGAGACCAGCCACCGAACAGGCCCGGCTGGCGGGATAGGTTGAGGCTGTTGCCATAGTCCTCCAGCGACTGGCAGAAGTAGTACGGGAACTCATTGACGCAGTAGTAGCAATGCCCGCACGGCAGGTTGGCGCCCGGAACCACGCGGTCGCCGACCCGGAGTTCCGAACCGCTGCTGTCGAAGACGCGGCCGCCGATGCTGGCCACTGTCCCGACGTTCTCGTGACCGCAGATCAACGGGTACTCGAGGTCACGCGCGTGCGGTGTTCCCGCGTACTGCTTGGATTCACCCCGAAACGTGTGCTTGTCGGTGCCGCAGATGCCCGACAGATGGATGGCGATCACCACAGCACCGGGCTCGGGGTCCGGCACCTCGAGCTGGCGCAGGCCGATCCTGCCGGGTGCCTCCATGACGGCCGCCAGGGAGGTCAGCCGGGGATCCCCGGATTGAGCCCTGGTCACGCTCTTGTCATGCGATCGCCGCTGGAGGGGAGTCACGCGAGAGCTCATGCGCCAGCGCTGTCAGCTCCGTGCCCCCGGCCATCTCACGGATCAAGTGGTCGAGCGAGATTTCGTCCCGCCTCGCGTTCAGGCTCATGTGGCCCAGGCTCAAGACCGCGAAGTGGTCGCCGATGAGGTAGGCGTGGTGCGGGTTGTGGGTGATGAACACGACGCCAACCCCTGCTTCGCGAGCCTTGGCAACGTATTTCAGGACGATGCCGGATTGCTTGACCCCGAGGGCAGCCGTCGGCTCGTCCAGGATCAGGACCTTGGCGCCGAAATAGACCGCACGCGCGATCGCGACACTCTGGCGCTCGCCGCCGGACAGTGTGCCGAGCGGCTGATCCACGCTCGCCAGGTGGATCCCGAGCTTGGCCAGCTCATCGGATGTGATGCTTCGCATCTGCTCGATGTCGAGTGGGCGAAGCACCGGGATGCTCTTGCGGAGCTCGGAGCCGAGAAAGAAGTTGCGCCAGGTCTCCATCAGGTCGACGACGGCGAGATCCTGGTAGACGGTGGCGATTCCCACCTTGAGGGCATCACGAGGGGAATCGAAGTGTGTTTCCACGCCGTTGACCTTCATCACACCAGCGTCGGCCCGATTGAGTCCGGCCATGATCTTGATCAGGCTCGACTTTCCGGCTCCGTTGTCGCCGAGTACGCAGGTGACCTCGCCTTGACGGACGGCCAGACTCACGCCCTCAAGGGCGCGGATGTGTCCGTAGTATTTGGCGATGTCGATCATCTCGATGATCGGCGTTTCGGCTGGGGCCATCACGCCTTCTCCGACATGCGTCTGACGTTGAGGTTGAGCAGGACGGCAAGCAGCAGCATCAGGCCCAGGAAGAATCGAAACCAGTTCGGATCCCAGCCGGCGTAGACGATGCCCTGGACCGTCATCCCGTAAATGAGCGCTCCGATGGCCGAACCGATCGCGGATCCGACGCCGCCCGTCAGGGCACAGCCGCCCACCACCGCCGCGATGATGTACAGGAATTCACCGCCGACACCGGAACCGGCCTGGACCGTGTTGTAGGCGGACAGCTGGTGCATCGCGTAGAACCAGGCGGAGAACCCGACGAACGCGAACAGGCCGATCTTGACCCGCTTGGTGGGGACGCCGACGGCACGGGCGCTGGCGGCGTTGCCGCCGGACGCGAGGATCCAGTTGCCGATCCGCGTCCGCAACAGGACGTACGTGGCGATTGCCACGAACACGAACCACCACAGGATCAGGATGCTGAACTGAGGACCGCCCACGCCGCCGAACTGCAGCCGAAACGCGAAGATCGTCCTGATCACGTCGAAGCCGGCGACCTGGGCCACGCTCGGTGTCGACACGGCATTGGTCACGAGTTTGGTGATCCCCAGGTTCAGCCCGAACAGCATGAACAGCGCGCTGAGCGTGATGAGGAAGCTCGGGATGCCGGTCTTGGTCACGAGCCAGCCGTTGAACAGGCCGATTCCGATGCTCACGCTCAGGGCGAGCGCCATGCTCAAAAACAGCGGAAGGCCCAGCGTCACGGACAGGACCGACGTCACCATCGATGCCGTCACGACCGCGACGCCGGACGACAGGTCGAACTCGCCACCGATCATGAGCAGGGAGACCGCGACGGCCATGAGGCCGATGGTCGCGCTCTGATAGAGGACCGTCGCCATGGCCGCCCACGAACGGAACGGCTCGGCGATCGCCCAGAACAGGATGAAGATGGCGATGGCTGCGACGAGGGCGCTCAGCTCTCGCCGCAGCAGGATCTTGCGAAGCAGCGACGGCTTGGCCGACCGAGCCGAGGATCGGGCGGCCGGTTCCGACCGCCCGATTCCAATGCTCATAACGAAGCCAGCCGGTCTGCTGGTCGATCTACGCTGCCGTGCAATCGATCATCGAGTCCCCTTCTTGGCGAAGGGCAGGATGACCCCGATGTTCGAGGCGTCAACGATCGCCGGGCCGGTCAGGGTTGACAGGCCCCCGCCGATGACGTTGCCATTGATCTTGAACAGGACGAGGGAAGAGACAGCCAGGTACCCCTGAAGGTATGGCTGGGCGTCGACCGCCATCGCAATCTTGCCGTCCTTGATCGCGTTGGCAGCATCCAGGTTGAGGTCGAACGTGGCGACCTTGGCCTTGCTGCCGGCAACGCCGATCGCGTCGAGGGCGACGAGCGCGACTGGCGCACCCATCGTCACGATGTAGTCGATCGACGGATCCTGCTGGAGCTTGGCGACGATCGACGCATTGACCGACGCATCGTCCGTGCCGTTGACCTGCATGTTCTCGCTCTTGACACCCTCGCCGACGCCCTTGCAGCGGGCCTCGAGCGCGGTGGAACCCTCCTGGTGGATCACGCACAGGACGTGCTTTCCACCCTCCTCGGCGATGCGCTTGCCGAGGGCCTGGCCGGCGATGTACTCGTCCGACCCGAAGTACATGATCGCGCCCATCGACACCCAGTCTTCGATGCCCGAATCGAACATGACGACGGGCACGTTGGCCGCATTGGCGGCCTTGACGGCTCCGATCAGGGCCGATGGCCCGGCTGCCGTCATGGCGATCCCGTCGACCTTCGAATCGATGGCGTTCTGGACGAGGGTCGCCTGCTTCGTGAAGTCAGGGTCACTCGAGTATTTCAGCGTGACGCCGAGGTCTGAGGCGGCCTGCTTGGCGCCGGCCCGGATGATGTCCCAGTACGTGTCGCCGGGGGTCTCATGGGTGATCATCGCAATCGTCAGGCCCTTACCGGACGGCCCCGCGCCGGCCTGTCCCGAGCTGGCCGGAGCCTGGTTGCACGCCGCGAACGCGAAGACAAACACCACCGCGGCCAGCGCGAGCCGGCCTCGTGCGGAACGAATCGTCACAGCGAATCCTCCTCCTACCGCTTCAACCCGGCGAGTCTGGGTCTGCCGCTCGCGGGTGTCAATACGATCCCGATACCCTGTCATTGACCCGTGGACCTCCCTCCCTAACCGGCCGTTCCGAGCGGAATTTCCGCGTTCAGGCCGGGACCGCTGGTGATCTCGGAGATGGATACCCAGCGCCTCTCGGCGGCGGATCGCTCCATGGCGTCGCACACCGCCTGGACGGCGAGGCCGTCCGCGAAGCTCGGCGTCCAGGAGCCGCTCGGCCAGGCCGTGACGAGGTCGACGGCCTGGTTCACGAAGGTCTCGCCGTAGCCGATCCCCTGGCCGATGGGCCAGCCGAACGGCGCGTAGGGATGGCTCGGGTGCTCGGCGCGAATCGTGCGCATGCCGTACAGCCCTGGAGCGTCGCTCCCATCGCCATACAGCAGCTCGTTCATGCGCGGGTAGTCGAAGACCAGGGTGCCCCTGGTCCCGTTCACCTCGATGCTGAAGTCGCACGGTCGGCGGACCGCCAGCCGGGCCATCTCGACCGTACCCCGCGCGCCGCCGGTGAATCGAACGAGCGCGGACGATGCGTCATCGATGGTCACCGGCAGATCGCCATCGACGGACGACCGTGATCGGATGAAGGTCTCCGACTGGGCCGCCACTTCTTCGATCGGCCCGACCATCCAGAGCGCCATGTCGATGAGGTGGCTTCCGAGGTCGGCAATGGTCGTCCCACCCATCGCCCGGTCGAATCGCCAGTCGAACGGCGTGGCCGGATCGGTGAACTCGTCCGACAGCCAGGTCGCGCGCCAGAGGCGGACCTCACCGATCGTGCCGTCGGCGATCATCCGACGCATGAGGGCCACCGCGGGAACGCGCCGGTAGTTGAAACCGATGGCGTTGCGGACGCCCGCCCTCGTGACCGCGGACCATGCCGCGTACGCCTGTCCGTAGGACGTGCCGAGGGGCTTCTCGGACAGGACCGCCTTGCCCGCGGCGGCCGCGGCCTCCGCGATCTCGGCGTGCGTGCCGGGCGGCGTGCAGATATCGACCATGTCGACGTCCGCGCGTCCGACGAGGTCGCGCCAGTCGCTCGTCCAGCTCTCCGCGCCGTAGGCCGATGCGGCGGCCGCAACGCCCGCTTCGTCACGACCGGAGATCACCTTGACGATCGGCCGAAGCGGAAGGCTCGCGACGTTGGGCGCCACGCGGTACCCATAGCTGTGGGCGCGGCCCATCGTGCCGTAGCCGACGATCCCGATTCGCAGTTCGGGGACGCCGCTCACCTCGTGCCGCTCCCGACGCGCGAGCGGAGGGGCAGGATCGCGGCCGCGGCCCGCTCGGCCGCCTCAAGGGCCGCAGCCGCATCGTGGATCGATGCACCGCTGATCGGCCCGCCTGTGGCATAGGTTGCGAAGCCTTCGGCCTGGCGAACCAGCGCGTCCAGCTGTGTCTGCTCGCCGTCGGCGGGATCGAGGAAGTCGCAGCGGACCACATCCCGCGTTCCGAAGACCTCGATGCGGGCCATATCCCCGACCGGAAAGTAGCGACCCAGCGACACGAACGCACTCGCGCCACCTGACAGGGTCGCGATGGCCTGGGCGCTGTCGACGTCCTTCCAGACCCCGACCTCCTCGCTGAACGGAGCGGAGACCGCGCTGATGTCGCCGAACTCCTGGCCACTGAGCCAGCGCACCTGGTCGAACTCATGCACACCCATGTCACGGAAGATCCCGCCGCTGTGGGCCCGGAATATCGCGCTCGGTGGGGCGCCATCCCATTGGAAGCTGGCGAGCAGATGCACGTCCCCGAATTCGCCCTGCATGATCCGCGTCCGGAGCGCCTGCAGCGAAGGCACGTAGCGCCGCCAGTAGGCAACCTGGATCGGGACACCGTGACGTTCGGTCGCCTCCCGGGCGCTGTGCAGTTCGGCCGTCGAGAGCCCGCACGGTTTTTCGCACAGGATCGGCAGGCCGGCTGCCGCCACCTGAGTGATGAGTTCCACATGGAGGTCACTCGGGGCGGTGATGAGCACGCCGTCAATGCCACCGGCGTCGAGCAGGTCGTTCACGGAGGAAAAGATGGCCCGGCCCGGTGCTCCGACCGCGGCATGTGCCGCCGCAACAGGCTCCGCGATCGACGTGACCGCAACGCGCGTGGAACCGGCAAGGGCCCGGAGGTGGGTCCGGCCCATCCGGCCAGCGCCGAGCATGCCCAACCGGAAGGTCCGCTCGGTCACAGTCCGCGCCTGACCAGGTATTGCCGATTGGCCCGCTGATCCGCGGCTGCGCGCTCGAACCGCTCTTTCGTTCGAGGGAGCGTGTCCTGCTCCACGATGAGCCAGCCCTGGTAGCCGATCGTCCCGAGCGCCGCGAGGACGCCGTCGCCGTCGAGGTCGCCGTCGCCGAGCGCTGGAAAGGCCTCGCGCGACCAGATCGCGGTGACCGGTGCCTCATCCGCGATGATCTCCCGCATCACCGACCGCCGGGCGTCCTTGAGGTGGACGTGGTTGATGCGCGAGCCCCACGCCTCGATGGCTGCGACCGGATCGCCGCCGCCGAGGAGAAGGTGGCCGGTATCCAGGCACAGCCCGATGTCGCTGATCTCGAGCACCCGCTCGATCTCCCATGGCGCCTCGACGAACGTCCCCGTCTCGTGATGAAACGTGGGTTCGTAGCCCCGGTCGCGACAGCGCGCGACTACCGAGGCAAGGCCCACACCGAACCGACGCCACGCCTCGGCGTCGAGACCGACGCTCGGGTCGCTCACGGCTCGGCCCGGCTGGCTGCGACGCTTCTCGCTGCCGGCATCGGCCAGAGTCGGGCGGGGTGGGGGACCAATCTGATTCGGGGCCGCGGCGTCGAAGACATCGAGCATCGCATCGAGTCCGGTCAACGCACCCTGGAGGGCCTGATGGTCGCTGTAGGGGAGCTCGAGATAGGCGCCGGTCAGGCCGAGCCCGCGCGCCGCGAGCCCCTCGCCGAGCTCCCGGCCGCTGCCGAGATAGCCGACCGGCCCGAGGTCGATGCCCGCATAGCCGGCGCTCGCGACCTCGTCGAGGACCTCGATTCCGTCCGGGACATGCGGATCGATCCCGACGGTCAGCTCGAAGGCGCCGTAGCTGACCGGCGCATTCGCGACCTCGATGCCGCGCCTCACGGCAGAACTGGCGTCCTTCACGGCGTCTGGGTCGGGCGGTCCACCGGACGCCCGGTCCGATGGCACTCGATGATGGCCTGGCAGAGGGCAATGTCGCGAACGGCATCGGCTCCGGTCGTCGGTGGCGGGGTGCCGTTGACGATGGCGTCGTGGAAGGCCAGCAGCTCGTTCTTGAAGCCGCTCTCGTACGAGGTGATCTCGCGGGACAGGCTCGACTTGGCCGTCCCGGACTGACCGCTCTCGATCTCGAGGATCGTCGGCTCGTTGCGCAGGAAGGGCGACGGAAACGAGAGCGTGATCCTCCGGGCCGGGGCGTACAGCGCGAACTCCATCTTGTAGCTCGCAATACCCGGCAGGTCGATCCAGTGGAGCGCGACCGGCAGGTCGCCGAAGCGAAGCATCACGCTGACGCTGCCCTGGCGAAGATCGACATAGTCGAGTCGATCAGGCTCCCCGAGCAGCCCACGAATGGCGTTGAGTTCATGGACGAGCGTGTCGAGCAGGACGGCGTGGTAAGCCCAACGCAGGAACGGGTCCGCCTCGCCGATGGCCGACGCGATGCTGGCGTCGACCTGCGATCGCAGGAGCGCAGCGGTTTCCTCGGGCGGGCTTGCCGCGGGGGCCAGCGGGTAATGCGCCACATAGGGCTGGAACGGTGACTCGAGGGTCGTCACCCGCAGGAGGCGGGCGTCGTCGATCCCCGCCGCCTCGTCGACGAATCGCCGATAGGCCGGGTCGTAGCGCTTGTTGTACGCGACCATCAAGGTCACCCCGGCGCTGTCGGCCGCCTCGACCATCGCCGCGCCCTCGGACGTCGAGAAGCACATCGGCTTCTCGACGAGGACGTGAATACCCAACCGGGCGGCCTCGATCGCCATCGGGGCGTGGCTCCCGGCCGTAAGGACGAGGACGGCGTCGATCGGTTCGCGGAGCATCTCGCGCCAGTCGGTCACGAACTTGGGGACGCCATAGCGCTCGGCGCTGGCGGCCGCGCTGGCGGGTGCGATGTCGCACAGGACGACGATCTCGAATAGATCCGATAGTTCGCGGAGATAATGGAGATGCATCACCTGCGCGATGAGGCCTGCGCCGACAACGCCGACCCGTACGCGCGCGGGGGTCGGGGTCGATTCGGTCCTCGTCGCCGGACTCGATGTCTCGATGGGAGGCCTCCAGCCTGGAAGTACGCCACCGAGCGTGGCCGGCGGGTCAAACGGCTAGCCTACGATAGCATGACCTTGCAACGATGCAACGCTATCTCGGGAGGTCGGACGTGCGGCTCGCGCTGGTGACGGAGGGCATGATTCACCGGTCCGTCAGCGACCTGATGGACTGGCTGGACGAGCATGCGCCGGACGTTCGTGACCTCGAGGTCGGCACCGGGGGCTACTCGCCACTCGGTCACTCGCCGCTCGAGTTGTCGACGGCGGAACGCCGCGCCTGGCATGCGCAGATCGAGGGCCGCGGCTTTCGGATCGCCGCATTCAACGTCTCCGGGAACCCCCTCCATCCAACCGACGAGATTCGGCTGCGCCACGACTCGGACCTGCGCCGGACGATCAGGCTCGCGACCGAGCTCGGGGTCGACCGGATCGTGGGGATGTCCGGCACCCCCGCGGCCGGACCCGCGCCCAGCTCCGCGCCACACTTCGCCGCCAACGCCTGGCTTCCGGATTACGCGGGCATCGCCGACTGGCAGTTCGAGCACCGGGTGCGCCCGTACTGGGAGGCGATCAACGAGCTCGTCGCCAGGTCGAGCCCCGATCTCATGATCTGCCTCGAGTTGCATCCCGGCGCCCACGTGTTCAACGTCGCCACGTTCGATCAGCTGTCTGCCGTTGCGCCACGGATCGGGGTCAACCTGGATCCGAGCCACCTCTTCTGGCAGCGCATGGATCCGCTGCGGGTCATCGAGCGTCTGGGGCCGAAGATCGGGTACGCCCATGCGAAGGATGTCCGTTACGTCGATGATGCGCTCGTGTTGAACGGCCTCCTCGACAACCGCTGGCCGGGCGATCCCACGGACATCCCCTGGGACTTCGCAGCGGTCGGACATGGCGCCCACGACCGGGCCTGGTGGAGGAGCTTCGTCGCGGCACTCGAGCGCGACACGAGCGCGTCGACGCTGAGCATCGAGCACGAGGATCGGCTGGTCGCTCCCGACGACGGGGTCGCGACATCGGCGACCCTGTTGGCCGCGCTCATCGCGGTTCCGGCCCCAGGTGCGGACCCGGCCACGGCGTGACCACGGATCGCTCCAGCCGTCCGGCGACACTGGGCGATGTCGCGTTGCTCGCCCACGTCTCCCCGTCGACCGTGTCCAATGTCGTGCGCGGATCCGATGTCGTTGCGCCACGGACCCGTCGGCGGGTCCTGGCGGCTATCCAGGAGCTGGCCTATCGGCCAAACGCATTGGCGCGTCATCTGCTCCAGGGTCGGGCTACGACGATCGGCGTCATTGCCCGTGATCTGGCCAACCCGTTCTTCGCCGAGATGGCCGGCCTCGTAGAGCGCGAGGTCGCCCGGTTCGGTTTCGCGGCCATGTTCTGCGCGACCGAGGGCGACGATGATCGCGAGGCTCAGGCGATCAGCCTCATGCTCGACAATCGCGTGAGCGGGTTGGTGTTCCTGTCGTTCCTGGGTCGGCCGCTGGACGTCGAGAAGAAGATCAACGGCCAGGTCCCATCCGTGTTCGTCGCTGCCGAGGAGCCGTGGGCGGATTCGGTCAGCGTGGACGAGCATCGCGGCGGCGAGCTGGTCGCCCGCCACCTCATGGAGCTCGGCCACCGCCGACTCGGATTCGTCGGCCCGACCCATCCGGATCGAGCCGATGACCGCCGGATGGAGGGGTTCCTGCGGGCCGCCGCCGATTCCGGTCTGCGGCCGACGGTCATCTCGTGGGACCCGCCGGACGGGCCGGTCACGATCCGAGGCGCGAACGGGGACTGGCAATCGATCCTGCGCGGGCCAGCTGCGGCAACCGGGATCTTCGCCGCCAATGATTTCGCGGCGATCGATCTCCTGGATGTCGCGGATTCGTTGGGGATCGAGGTGCCGGGCGACCTGTCGATCGTTGGCTTCGATGACGTCGACATGTCCCGGCTGCGGCGAATCAACCTGACCACGATCAGCCAGTCGCGTGAGGCGCTGGTCCGGCTTGGTGTCGAAGCTCTGCTCGGTCGAATCGAGGGCCGGATCGTCGGCGAGCCACACGTCACGCTGGCCAGCGTCGCCCTCAAGGTGCGGGGGTCGAGCGGGCCGCCTCGCTGACCGCCCCGAGCGGCAACGTTTTGGAACCTTGCAATCGCATTGGCGCCCACCCTCTATAGTGACCGTCTCGTCGTGGCATCTCAGCCCTGCTCGACCTGGGGGTGGACATCATCGATACGGATGGTCCGGCGGCGATGCTCGCTGCCATCGAACGGCTGTCCGGCGGCAGTCGCGTGTGAGCCGGCGAGACAGGCGCGCCCGATGACCACCGTGACCGAGCGTCTGACGGCCGCCCAGGCCGTCATTCGGTTCCTCGAGGTCCAGTCCGTCGAGCGCGACGGCGAGGAACACCCGTTCTTCCAGGGCATGTTCGGGATCTTCGGGCACGGCAATGTCGCCGGTCTGGGCGAGGCCCTTGAGGCCGCCGGCGATCGGTTCCGCTACCACCAGGCACGGAACGAGCAGGCGATGGTCCACGCAGCAGTCGCGTATGCCAAGCGACATCGCCGCCTCCGAGCGTTCGCCTGCACGACATCGATCGGACCGGGCGCGACAAATCTCGTGACCGGCGCCGCGCTCGCGACCATCAACCGGTTGCCGGTCCTGCTGCTCCCGGGCGACCTGTTCGCGAGCCGGCGAGTCGCGCCGGTGCTCCAGCAGCTGGAGCGAGCGGACAGCGAAGACGTGTCCGTCAACGACGCCCTGCGTCCGGTCTCCCGGTACTGGGACAGGATCAATCGGCCGGAGCAGCTCATCAGCGCGCTGCCTGCGGCGATGCGGGTCCTGACGTCGCCGGCCGAGACCGGCGCAGTGACCCTCGCGCTGCCCCAGGATGTCCAGGCAGAGGCGTTCGACTATCCGGCCGCGCTGTTCGAACCGCGGGTCCACCACGTCGCCCGGGCGCGACCGGACAGAGCTGCCCTCGGACGGGCGGCCGACGCGATCAAGGCGAGCCGGCGGCCGATGATCGTGGTCGGCGGCGGACTCCTCTACAGCGACGCCAGCGACGCCCTTGATCGCCTGGTCCGGCGTTTCGGGCTCCCGGTCGCCGAGACGCAGGCCGGCAAGGGCTCATTGCCGTGGGATCATCCGTACCAGGTCGGGCCGATGGGCGCGACCGGTGGATCAGCCGCGAACCGGCTCGCCGACGACGCCGACCTGGTCCTCGCCATCGGGACGCGGCTGTCGGACTTCACGACCGCGAGCTGGACTGCCTGGCAGGACCCCGATGTTCGATTCGTTGCCTTGAACGTGTCGGAGCTCGATGCGGCCAAGGCGGGTGCCCTCGCATTGATCGGTGATGCCCGCGCCGGCATCGATGAGCTGTCCGACGCCCTCGACGCACGCGGCTGGAAGGGCGTGGCTCCGGACCGTCGGGCGCTGGCCGACAAGCTCCGCTCCGCGTGGAACGTCGAGGTCGACCGCGTCCTCCATCTGGCGGGCGAGGATCTTGTATCCCAGCCGGAGGCGATCCGGCTCGTGGCGGAGGCGGCCGAGCTGAACGGCACGATCGTCTGCGCCGCGGGCAGCCTGCCCGGTGATCTCCACAAGCTGTGGCGCGCCCGTCGCCCGGGTTCCTACCATCTCGAATATGGCTACTCGACCATGGGCTACGAGATTGCCGGCGGCCTGGGAGTGAAGATGGCGGCCCCGGATGACGAGGTCTTCGTCATGGTCGGTGATGGGTCGTACCTGATGATGTCCAGCGAGATCGCGACCGCGGTCCAGGAAGGGCTCAAGCTCATCGTGGTCGTGCTCGACAGTCACGGGTTCCGGTCGATTGACAGCCTGTCGAGGGCCGGTGGTGGGCGCAACAGGTTCAATACGTTTCGCCGACGCGATCCGAAGACGGGCGGCCTGAGTGGCGACAACCTGGCGCTCGATTTCGCCGCCAACGCTCGAAGCCTCGGAGCCGACGCCATTGTGGCGCACGGCGCGTCGGAGCTGGAAGCGGCGCTCGTCGCGGCTCGCAATAGCCCGGGCACGACGGTCATCGTCGCAGAGGTGGACCCGAGCATCTCGGTGCCGAACTACGAGTCCTGGTGGGATGTCCCGATCGCGGAGGTCTCGACCTCGGACACGGTTCGCGAGGCGCGAGCCGGCTACGAGGCGCACGTGGCCGACGAACGGCGATTCCCTTGAGGCCTCGATGAGCACGCTGCATCGCCGGGCCGGGCCGCCCGCCGTCGATGGGGTCACGATCCGGATCAATGCGGCCGCGGAGGCGTCCGATCTGGGCGGCGCCGGCTGGCAGTGGATCTCGTTCGCGGCCCACGCACTCGAGGACGGCGCATCCGTGCGTCGCCTGGGCGACGATGATGAGGTCGCCATCGTGGTCCTCGAGGGCGCGGTCGGGATCAGGGCCGGGGATCGATCGTTCGCGGGCGTCGGTAGCCGCGCTTCGGTCTTCGACCCTGTGCCGGCACCCGTACTCCTGGTGAAACCTGGCGTGGAGGTTGAATTCACGGCCGTGGGTCCAGCCACCGTCGCCATCGCGACCGCTCCAGGGGGTGCCTCACGCGTCACCCGGCTCATCGAGCCGTCCACGATCCGGGTCGAGGCCCGCGGTAGCGGACAGACGGCCCGGACGGTCCACCACCTCCTGCCGGCCGACGCCGAGGCTGGTCGCTTGATCGTCGTTGAGGTCGTGACGCCCGGAGGCAACTGGTCGAGCTATCCGCCCCACAAGCACGACACGAACGACCCGCCCCGGGAATGCCTCCTCCAGGAGCTTTACTACTACCGGTTCCGACGCCCGGGGGGATTCGCGTTCCAGCGCATCTACAGCGCTGATCGCTCCCTCGATGAAGCCATCACCCCGATGCACGGCGACGCCGTGCTCGTGCCTCGTGGCTACCATCCCGTCGGCGTCCCGGCGGGCTACGACTGCTACTACCTCAACGTGATGGCCGGTCCGATCCGGGAGTGGCGGTTCACCCTCGACCCGGATCACGCATGGCTCATGGACTGGAACCCCGATGCCCAGCCCTGAATTCATGCCCCCCGCCGACGACATGGGTCCACCCGACGAGAGCCCGCTGGCCCGGATGGCACGGACGACGCCAACCGAGTACTGGAACGACTCCTGCTCGGTCGCCGAGCTCCAGTACGCGACCCGTCGGGGCGCCGTCGGGGCGACCTCAAACCCGACAATCGTTGGGGAGGTGCTGAAAAAGGAGCAGGAGGTATGGGCGCCGCGGATCCAGGAGATCGCCCGCGAGCATCCCGGCGCAACGGATGTCGACGTGACCTGGCAGGTCATCGAGGAGATGGCCGTCCGGGGTGCCGCCATCCTCGAACCGATCTATCGCGATGCCGCCGGGCGGCACGGACGGCTGTCGATCCAGACCAACCCGACCTGGTTCCGTGATGCCGATCGGATGCTCGAACAGGGACGCCGGTTCAATACGCTCGGCCCAAACATGCAGGTCAAGTTCCCAGCGACTGCCGCTGGGCTCGTGGCCATCGAGGAGGCGACGTTCCTCGGGATCTCGATCAACGCAACCGTCTCGTTCACGGTCCCGCAGGCCCTCGCGGTCGGCGATGCCGTCGAACGGGGTCTGGCCCGGCGCGAGGCAGCCGGTCTCGATGTCTCGAGCATGAGCCCGGTCTGCACACTGATGATCGGCCGACTCGACGATTGGATGAAGGCGATTGCCGAGCGCGACGACATCGTCATGGACCCGGCTGCCGCGAACTGGGCCGGCCTGGCCGTCTTCAAGCGGGCGGCCGCGCTCTACGTTGAGCGGGGCTACCGGACGAGGCCCCTGGCTGCTGCCTACCGGCACCTGCTCCATTGGACCGAGCTCATCGGCGGTGACGTCACGCTGACGATGCCGCATCAGTGGCAACGCCGGTTCAACGGCACGACCGGCGAGCTTCGCGCGCGGTTTGATGACCCGGTCCCCCGAGCCTACCTTGACGAACTGCTCGCCAAGGTCCCCGATTTTGAAAGGGCATTTGAGCCCGATGGGCTGACCGTCGGCGAATTCGATACGTACGGCGCGACGGTACGTACGCTGCGAGGCTTCATCGGGTCCTACTGGGACCTCGTCCGGACGATCGACGAAATTCTCCTGCCGAACCCCGACGTGGGCTGACCGAGCGCCGCGTCCCGGTCATCGAGGATCCAAGGATCTACGGGAAGATGCCCGCCTTGTAGTCGGCGAGGATCTCCGACGTGGCCCGTGCGCCTGTCTCCACGGCGCCGTTGAGGTAGCCCTGGAAGTCCTGGGACGTGTGCTCGCCCGCGAAGTGGATGTTGCCCTGGCGCTCCTTCTCGACGCCCGAGAAGGCGGTGTACTGCCCCACCTTCCAGTACGAGTACGAGCCTTTGGTCCATGGGTACGCTGCCCAGTAGTCGACCGTTGCCCGGCCCGGCAGGTACTTGCCGGTGATGCCCGGCAGGACAGGCTCGATCTGCGCGAGGAATGCCCGCGCCCGCGCATCCGGCGTCCCGGTCCCGAAGCTCGCTCCAATGTTGCCGCCGGTGTAATCCACGAGGATCCCGGAGGCACCCG
>JAYTWS010000047.1:0-21116 GCA_043743315.1 Chloroflexota bacterium
GAGATGCTTCGCTACATCTTCAGGCTCGCCGAGAAGGACGTGACCCTGACCCGGTCGATGATCCCGCTGGGCAGCTGCACCATGAAGCTCAACGCGACCACCCAGATGATGGGCATCGGGTTGCCCGGTTTCGCTCGTGTCCACCCGTTCTCCTCAGCTGAGCGGGTGCCCGGCTACGCGCGCCTGTTCAGCGATCTCGAGGGCTGGTTGTCCGAGATCACCGGGTTCGCGGCGGTCAGCCTCCAGCCGAACGCGGGGTCCCAGGGGGAGTATTCGGGGCTCCTCGCCATTCGCGCCTGGCACCGGTCACGCGGCCAGGCCCATCGCCGGGTCTGCCTGATTCCCGCGTCGGCGCACGGCACCAACCCCGCGAGTGCCGTCATGGCCGGCTACCGGGTCGTCGTCGTTGCGACCGATGTTCGGGGCAATGTCGACATGAATGACCTGCAGGCGAAGATCGCCGAGCACGCCGACAACCTCGGGGCGCTGATGATCACGTACCCGAGCACGCATGGCGTGTTCGAGGAAGCCATCGTCGAGATGTGCCGCCTCGTCCACGCGGCCGGCGGCCAGGTCTATATGGACGGCGCGAACATGAACGCCCAGGTCGGGCTTTCCCGGCCCGGTGACATCGGCGCCGATGTCTGCCACCTCAACCTGCACAAGACGTTCGCGATTCCCCACGGTGGCGGGGGACCAGGCATGGGACCGATCGGCGTCGCCGAACACCTGGCCTCATTCCTGCCCGGCAAGAGCCTGGACGAGCCCGGGCGCGTGGCATCCGCCTCGTACGGAAGCGCCAGCATCCTGCCGATCTCGTGGGCCTACGTGGCGATGCTCGGGTCGGCCGGCGTCCGGCGAGCGACCGAGATCGCGATTCTCAACGCGAACTACCTGGCGAAACGGCTCGAAGGGGCCTTCCCGGTCCTGTACGTCGGGACCAACGGCACGGTGGCCCACGAGTGCATTCTTGACGTCCGTCCCGTGACCGCATCGAGCGGGGTCACCGTCGACGACATTGCCAAGCGACTGATGGACTTTGGGTTTCACGCCCCGACCATGAGCTTTCCGGTGGCTGGTACGCTGATGATCGAGCCGACGGAATCGGAATCGAAGGCCGAGCTGGACCGGTTCGCGGACGCGTTGCTCCAGATTCGGGCCGAGATTGCCGAGATCGAGACCGGGACCGTGCCGCTCGAATCGAGCGCGCTGCGCAACGCGCCACATACGGCAACGGACCTTCTCCGTGGGGAATGGGCCCGCCCCTACACGCGGGAGCAAGGCGCGTTTCCGCTGCCGTGGGTTCGGGCACGCAAGTATTGGCCGCCAGTCCGCCGGGTCGACAACGTGTACGGCGATCGCAACGTCGTGTGTGCATGCCTGCCGATCGAGGCCTATGCCGAGGCGACCGGCGAGACGCAACTCCTGGTGATGTCGGAGTAAGGCTCGACCCGGTCAGGGGCAGGGGGCCTGCGTCCGCCAGCTCGCGCGGGCACGTCCGGTGACGTGGTCGCCTTCGTCAGGCCGTACCGGCCTCGTGGGCGGTCCAGTACTCCCGCCAGCCGCCGAATTCGGTGATCTCACGGTGGCCGGCGGCCTCGATGACATCGCGGGGAAAGAGGATTCCCGGGACGATTCGGCCGTCCTCGAGTTCGACCGGGCCCCGATACAGGTTCGGTGGCTCACCGGCCTCGACCCGTTCCCAAACTTCGTCGGGCAGGTCGTACAACTCACCTGGCACGGCGATTCCGCCCTCGTCGACCTCGAACATTCCCGGATGAATGTCATTGATCGAGAAGATGCGGTACTTCGGCGCCGTCAGGAACGCACCGAGAAAGGTGGCCCCGTCCAGGTTGGGATTGAGCTTCAGGCCGCGCATGAGCGTGCCATTGACAAAGAGCAGCGTTGACACGAAGACCTCCGGAATCACGGCGGACAATGGCGGGCGGCCCCCGGAGGGAGCCGCCCGCCGCCTCTCACGATCGAGGGATCAGCCCATGGTGGGTTCCGGATCGGGCTCCGGAGGCGTCATCAGGGCGTCCGACAGGCTCTTCATGGAGAGCTGCTTCTCGCCCCAGGCGACGATTGCGATGACGATGGCGCCACCGACGTAGCCGAGCCAGACCTGATTCGGGGCCCGAACGACACCCGTGGACGGATCGAAGATCAGCCCAACTGGATCGTGGATCAGGCCGATCGCCGCCAGCGCAGCGGAGATCAACGAGAAGACGATCGCCCGGCTGTACTGCTTGTCGATGACAAAGACGGCAATGGCACCCAGCAGCAGGCCGGCCAGGACCGCGCCAGCCCCAAAGATCGCCATGCCGTTGTAGATCACGCCGTTCCCGGCGAGCTTGTCGAACCCGACCGTCGCGGCGTTCGTACCGGCCGTGGCGAGCGCGTTGTCGATCTGGCCCTGGGCCCACGATGCGATCGTTGGCAGGAGCGCCAGGATGACGGCCGGCGCGTGACGCGCCGGGGTCGAGGTGAATGCCTGGGCGCCGATGACCAGGCCGATGAACAGGAGGATGGGGACCAGCGCCTGGATCGGAATGACCGCCAGGAAGAGTGCCCCGAGTCCGAGGAAGCAGATCAAGCCGATGACGATGCCGGTGGCCAGCGAGTAGCCGATCCGGCCGCCGACGGCCTTCCAGCCCGGATGGCCGATGTACACGGCCGGCGGGAAGGGACTGCCGAGGAACGCACCGACGACGGCGCCGATCCCATCGGCCAGCAGGATGTGGCGAAGGTTGTAGTTATCACCCGCCGCGGCGGCGCTCTCGACGTTGTTCATCCCCTCGGTGAAGTTGTAGATGCCGAGCGGGATGGCTGTCGCCAGCAACGGGAAGAGGTCAGACAACCTGGACAGGAAGTCGGCCGCGAAACTTGGGACGTGGAGACCGACCTGGGTGAACGAGTCAGTGACGGCCTGGGCGTTGAGGCCCTGCCAGCCGAAGACGCTGTAGGACACCCAGCCGATCACGGTGCCGACGATGACGGCCGCCAATCCGCCTGGGATCCCGAACGGGAGTCGGACGCCGGCCGTCCACGACAACAGGATGATCGCGAAGGTCGCGAACGCGATCCACGGCGCCTCCATCATCTGGAAGGCGGGTCGCATCGCAATAAAGGCGATGGAGATGCCCGCCAGCGTGCCGAGCATGGCGGCTCGCGGGGTGAACCGACGGATCGTTGGCCCGATGAACGCTCCGAGGATCACGATCAGGCCGATGAACAGCGCCCACAGAAGGCCGGCCTGCCACGCCTCGATCGCATCCTTGGTCTTGAGGTAGACCGGCAGCATGATCACGAAGGTCACGAAGAAGTAGTGCGGCACGCTCGGGCCGTATGGCATCGCCGCCACGTCCGAGCGGCCGCTGCTCTGGGCCAGCCTGTAGGCCAGGTAGGCGTAGAACAGGTTGCCGAGCGGCAGGGCGATGCCCAGTGCCGGGAGGATCCTTCCGAACACGTCGGCCGATGGAATGTGCACGACGTACAGCGCCAGCCCGGCCAGAACGAGCACGTTCAGCAGGACATTGGTGCCGAGCCCGAAGAACGCGTTCCAGTCTCCAGGTACCCACAATTTGGGCTTTGTGGTCATTGAACCTTGCATTGTGATTCCTCACCCTCCTCAGGCGGAACGCTCAGTGCGTTGCCGCAGCCATACCCGCAGATTCCGTGCGCGCCGTAGCCAGCGCGGTCAGGAAGCGGGACGAGTCGCTGACCCAGCCGAAAATCCCTCCCTGGGCCTTGATCATCGCCAGCGCGGACAGCTGGAACTCGGGGAAATACGAGCCCGTGCAGTCCTCCAGGACCAGTGAATCGAAGCCGCGATCGTTCGCCTCCCTCACGCTCGTGGTGACGCAGACCTCCGTGGTCACGCCGGTGAAAACGAGCCTCTCGATTCCTCGCATCCGGAGGATCGTGTCCATGTCCGTTGCGTAGAACGCACCCTTGCCCGGTTTGTCGACGACCGGCTCGCCGTCGATCGGAAGAAGCTCGTCAACGATTCCATGCCCGTACTCGCCGCGCACGAGCAGGCGCCCCATGGAACCTTTGTCTCCGATCTGCAGGGGCGCGTTGCCACGCTCCTTCTTGGCCCTCGGCAGGTCGGACAGGTCGGGTCGATGGCCCTCGCGGGTATGGATTACGAACATGCCGGCTGCCCGACAGGCCTCCAGCACCTTCTGGGCCGGCTTGACCGCCCTGAGCAGCATCGAGGTGTCATTCCCGAGCGATTCTCCGAAGCCGCCCGGGTAGACGAAGTCACGCTGGAAATCGATCATCACCAGCGCGGTCTTGTTGAGCGTGAACTCGAAGTCATACGGTTCCGCGTTGACCTTCGCCATCAGTGCCTCCTGTTCTGAGCATCGGTGCTGGTTGTGATCGGGCGCCGACTCGCGTCCGATTGAACCTCCGTGTCGCCGGGGACCAGATCACCCGTCCCGGACAACCCGGGTGCCGGTTTCCCCGGCAATCGCGCGACTGAGGGCGGCGGGTGTCGTGATCAGGACCTCCTCTCCACCGCGTGCCAGGAATTGAATGGCCGCCTCCACCTTTGGGCCCATGCTGCCTTTCGGAAACTCACCCGCGGCGTTGTACGCAGCCGCCTCCGACGCCGTCATGCGGGCCAGCCAGCGTTCGTCGGGCTGTCGAAAGTGGATGGCCACCTGCTCGACGCCGGTCGACAGGATGAGGAGCGGTACCTCGAGGCTTGCGCCGAGCAACGCTGACGCTCGATCCTTGTCGATGACGGCCTCGACGCCGCGGTATTGACCGGGGGCGGTCTCCACCACCGCGATGCCGCCGCCCCCAACTGCCAGGACGACGAATCCAGCATCGACCAGGGCGCGAATCTGCGGGAGCTCCACAATCCGCTGGGGCTGCGGCGAGGCCACCACGCGGCGGTATCCGCGGCCACTGTCCTCGATGATGGTCCAGCCGGCCCTCGCGGCCTTGGCTTCGGCTTCATCTTTCGAGTAGAACGGCCCGATCGGCTTCGTCGGCCGATCGAAAGCGGGGTCAGACGCATCGACGACGACGTGGGTGAGGACGCAGACCACCCGGTCCGGGAGGCCGCGCTGTGCGAGCTCGTTCAGGAGAGCCTCGCCAAGAATGTGCCCGATCCCGCCCTGCGAATCGGCCACGGACATCTCCAGGCTCAGCTTGGGCACCGGGGCATCGTCAGGTACCAGCTCGGATCGCAGGAGGATGAAGCCGACCTGCGGGCCGTTGCCGTGGGTGACAACGACGCCCCAACCCTTCGCGACGAGGTCTGCAATGTGGCGCGCGGTCTCGGTCGCGTTGCCGCGCTGTTCGTCAATGGTCCCGCGCTGGCCATCGAGGATGAGGGCGTTTCCCCCGATTGCGATCACCGCACGGTGCTCCATCAGCGTCCCAGGCCTGCCGTCGCGGGCACCGCATCCGTCGCGCCACCCGGCGTGACCCCAAGGGTCGCGGCCAGGCCGCGGATGCCCTCGGCAAAGCATCCGAGCGGTGCCCTGGCGATCCCGGCGCCGATCTGTCCGACGCCGGCGTGGCGATGGGCGATCCCCGTGTTGATGACCGGGGCGATCCCCGAATCCACGACACGTCGAGCGTCGATTCCGGTCGGCGTTCCGGCAAAGGCCAGCGAAGGCAGGGCGTAGCTCGGATTGCGGCCCAACGTGATCCGACCCATCAGGCGGGTGAACTCAAGTGCATCGGCGGCCGTGCCACCGACAAAGCGCACGATCGCCGGGGCCGCCGCCATCGCAAAACCACCGATTCCGAACGTCTCGGTGATCGCGCTGTCGCCGAGATCGGGGTTGGCATCCTCGGGTCCATAGCCCGGGAAGTACAGGCCGTCGGGCACACCCACTGGCGACGTGAACCACTGGTCGCCGGTCCCGGACAGGCGGATCCCGAAGTCGACACCATTCCGACTCATCGCCGTGACGACGGACGAACCGGGGATTCCGTGGGCGGCATCAAGAGCGGACTTGCAGGCGGCCATGGACAGGTTCAGGAAGAAGTGGTCATTGCCGCGCAGGAAGTCGAGGACGCTGGCCGCGGTTGCCGTGTCGGTCGTCCGCACGATCCACGGGGCGAGCATGCGCACGAACAGGGATGTTGCCGCGATGTTGCGGTTATGACCTTCGTCGCCCATCTGCAAGGCCTGACCGGTCAGGCTGCGGAGATCGATGGGTCCGGAGGCCCTGAGTGTCGTCGAGAGCGTTGGTCCGAGGACATCCCGGAACCAGCGCAGCCGTTCGAGCACCGACGCGTCGTAGGCCCCGAACCGCAGGACCTTGCCGAGGCCCTCGTTGAGCGTGGCGTGGGCGCGCGTTCCGGCGGCGGCGTTCTCGACCACCACCACGGGCATCGACGGGCTCACGACGCCGGCCATCGGGCCGACTGCCGCGCGATGGTGGCACGGTTCGAACGTCACGCCGCCCGAATCGGCCAGCGCCTCGGCCTCTTCCGCCGACGATGCCCACCCTTCGAACAGGATGGCGCCAACGATGGCCCCGCGAACCGGTCCGCACATCCGGTCCCAGGCGATGGGCGGCCCGGAATGCAGGAGCATCCGTCCGACCAGGCCCATGGCCTCGCCCGCAGGCCGAACATCGAGCAGCAGTGGTTGGGCGGCGAGGAGCCGGCTCAGGGCCTCGGCGTTCGCCGCCTCAACCCGGCGTCCGACAGGATCGGCAGGATCGTCCTCGATTCGTGCCAGGAGGAGGCCGACCTCTCGATCACCTTCGGCCGGCGGACGCCAGTCGAGCGCAGCCATCGTCGCGCCATGTGCGGCGGGCGCCTCGGCGAACATCGCGAGGCCCACGTTGACGGCGCGGACGTCTGCCGGGAAGAGCCTGGACGTCGCGGGCTCGGTGGTCATGGCGCGGCACCGATGGCGTCATGGTGAGGCCGCTCTTCGGCCCGACCCGGCGCGGCCGCGGCAATCGCCGCGGCGATTGCCGCGGCCTGGGCGTTGCTCGGCGCAAGGATGACGCCGACGGCGGCCAGCGTTGCTTCCTGTGCGGATCGCCCTTGCGGATCCGTATCCGTTCCGCAGACCGACGCCACCACGGCCAGAGACCGCCCGGCCTGCGCGGCTCGCTGCGTGGCGTCCCGGATGGCCGGCACCATGGCCCCGGCGGGATCCGCGTTGGCGCCGTAACCCAGGACGACATCGAGGAGGATCAGGGCCGTCGAAGGATCATCGGCAGCCGCGGCGATGTGTTCGTTCCGGAGCCGCGGATCGATCATCGGATGAGGGCGACCGACGGTGTATTCGTCGTCGCCAAGGTCCAGGATCTCGTGTCTCTTGGCGGCATCGGCTCCCAGGGCCCAACCAAGGACGAGCTTCGCCTCGCCGCAAAGCGAGCCCCCGGCAAACAGCCCCCGGATCCGCCATTGGCCCGGCTTGAGGCTGGCGATCGCCGGAGCCGAGGCCCCGCGCGCGGCGCCGAACGGGTCGGAGTCGACGGTCCCATCGTCGGAGATCGCTTCGCCACGCGACAATGCGGCAGCCGTCTCAGCGGCGGCCTCGAAGGTTTTCGCCGGAATGAGCCCAGATGCACGCACGACGGACGAGTCGCCGCCCAGGAAGTTGACGACCACGGGTGTCTTCAGCGAGCTGGCGGCTTCGAGCACGAGCCTGGCCACCGCTTCCGCCGGCGGCTTGGAGATCAACACGATCACCCGCGTGCCGGGGTCAGCGTCGAGTCGACGAAGCGCGGCCAGCATCATCATCCCACCGACCCGTGCGTCCAGGTCGCGCCCGCCGACTCCGATTGCCTGGGACACCCCGGCCCCGGCGCGATCGATCAGGCAGCTGACCTGCTGCAGGCCGGTACCCGATGCGCCGATGAGACCGATGTCACCTCGTCGAACGGCATTGGCGAATCCGAGTGGGACGCCGTCGAGGATGGCGGTCCCGCAGTCCGGGCCCATCAGCAGCAAGCCGCGTGACACGGCCAGGCGCTTAAGCTCGATCTCGTCTTCGATGCTCACGTTGTCACTGAACAGGAAGACGTTGGCCCCGCGCTTGAGGGCTTTGAGGGCTTCGGCCGTCGCGTAGGTTCCCGGGGTGGAAATGAGCGCAACATCCGCGCCGCCGAGATCAGCGACGCCCTCGGCGATCGTTCGCCAGGCCGTCCGGGTCTCGCCGGCGGCCGGGCCCTCCTCGGTACCTGAGAGGCGCTCGGCGGCACGGTCGAGGGCGATCTTCGCCGCGTCATCGCGGTCGGCGGCGACGGCCACCACGAGATCGTTGGGCCCAGCGTCCAGCGCCGCTTCCGCGAGCAGCCCTGCCTCCTTGAGGACCTCGCGGTTGGCCGGGGTGGCCATGACCAGACCCGCACGGGTGATGCCGCCGAGGCTTTCGATTTCAGCAGCGATCCGCATCAGTTCCACGGAGTCGCGATAGCTGTTCCGGAATACGCGGGCATGGACGGTCATGCGGCGTTCCTGACCCAGTCCGGACCGGGCACGCCCGAGCGATCGCGGACGACTGGGGCCAGGGCGTCGAGCCCGAGGAGGACACCCACCAACAGATCGGCGCCGGACGTCGCTCCATAGGCGACGCACCGCTCGATCGTGGCCCGCGCGTCGGAGGCGTCCGGGCCGATGAAAACCCCCATGAGCCGATGCACGCCCGCGGAGAATTGGCCAGCCGCGGCATGGTGGAGGAATGTCGCACTCACCTTCGTCGTCCGGGTAGGAGCCGACTCCGCGACCGAGCCGAGGAAGGTGGCATCGAGCGCTTCGGGCGCGGCCATTGCGGTCACGGCCGCTGCCATCCCGACAAGGGCATCGTCACCCGAGGGCGTCAGCCCCGGCCCAAGACCCACTAGTGACGCGGCCGCCACGCCCGCCGCCGCGCGATCACCGGTGCGAACGGCCAGGGCGAGGCACTCCAGGCGTGGTCCCGCGATTCGTGCGACGGCACCGATCGACGGACCATGATCGAGGTCGATGAGGGCCCCGATGCCATCGCCCGCGCCGGGACGGGCTCGGACAACCGCGGCCGCGAGACGCCGCATATCCGCGGCGCGGTCGCGCCATCTGGCCCGGGAATCCCGGTGGCTGACGACGGGCAGCCGCGGTGACCATCGGGTGGCATCGGACAGGTCGATCTCGATGTTCGAGCCCGGGATGCGGATCCGGTGCCGTTCCAGGATCACCAGTTGGCCGGGCCGCAGCCAAAGCGACCGATAATCGAGTTCCCGGCTGATGGACAGACCGTGGGGCAGGGGACCCACCGATGGGCCACCGACCGTGATCAGGCCGGTCCGTGTTTCGAGGTTCAGGACCGACTCGAAGATGCTGTGTACGGCACAGGGCTCAGCACGTTCGAGCTGAGGCGTGATGGCGTCGCTGACAAGCATGGCGTCGAGCACTCCGGGCCAGGTGCAGGTCAGATGCATCGGGCGAAGCGTAGGCAGTGGCTCCCGTACCGTCACTAGCCGATCTCCACATTGACGCTGGTATCGGCTGTGGAGTATTCATAGTGGGTGCCGGTCCAGACATCACTCCCCGAGGCGCAGGTTCGAGACGCGATTCGGCTCGCCGATATCGTTCGCCTGCCGATCCTCAGACACGCCCAGGTCGTCGGCGGGGCGCTAGGGCTCGACCGTCTGGTTCGTTCCGTGAACGTCATGGAAGTTCCGGACATCATCGAATGGGTGAAACCGGACGAACTCCTGCTGACGACCGCCTATCCCCTGCGCGACGACCCGGATGCCCTGGCGGCACTCATCCCGCAACTGGCTGAGAAGGGTCTCGCGGGCATTGCGCTCAAACCGACGCGTTATCTCGCAACAACACCGCCCGCCATGATCGAGGCCGCGGATCGGCTGCATTTCCCGTTGATCGAGCTCCCCGCCGATGCGTCCTTCAACGAAGTCATCAACGCCGTACTGTCAGAAATACTGGCTGCCCAGACCGTACAACTTCAGCGATCGGCCGCCATTCATGATCGATTCACCTCGATCGTCCTGTCCGGTGGCGGCCTGCGGCAGATCGCCGAAGCCCTGGCGGAGCTGATCGCTCGACCGGTCGGGATCGTCGACGCCGCCGGTGCCCTGCAATGGCGAACGTCGACGGATGTGGAACTGGACGCCGACGTGATGGTCCAGCCGATCCAGGTCGGCCCTGACCGCTATGGCGCCATCCTCGTGAAGGGCGGAGCGTCAGGACTCGGCCCCGAACAGCTGGAGGCCGTTGAGCACGCGGCAACCGTGGCGGCTCTTCGCCAGGTTCAGGGACGCGCGGTCGCCGAGGCGGACCGACGATTTCAGGCCGTTTGCCTCGAGGAGCTCGTGACCGGCCACGTGACCGATCGGAGCGTGCTCATGGAACGTGCCGCCGCGTTTGCCTGGGATCTCGGCACGCCGCGGGCGGTGCTGCTCGCCGAGGTCGAGGCGGTCGGCGGTCGGCCGTTCGCCACGCTGGCCGGGACCCGCGAGGAGGCCGAGCTTCGGCATGGGCTGGCCGAGGCAGCCCGAGCGAGCCTCGGCCCGAATGCCATCGCCTGGGAGCGCAGCCGCGAGATCGGAGCGCTCGTTGCCACCCCGGACACGGGCGGATCCGGGCTGCGCGAGGCAGGAGCGGCCTTCCTTGCCGAGGCGGCTCGACGGATGCCGATGGGCGTGGTCAGCATTGGAATCGGCCGACCCGCCGCGGACCCACTCCGCCTTCACGTCTCGTTCGGGGAGGCACGCCGAGCGCTGGCAATCGGTCGGTGGAGCCAGGGCCACGGACACCTGGTGATGTTTTCCGATCTGGGCGTGGACCGTTTGCTCGCCGACGTGCCCGAATCGGAAATCGAGGCGTACTGCGCGTCCGTGCTCGGACCCCTCGAATCCTACGATCTGGCCACCGGGACGGCGCTCGTGCGTACGCTGGACACGTTCCTCGCGACACGCAACGGCGCGCTTGCAGCACGGCAGTTGTTCGTGCACTACAACACGCTGAAGAACCGCCTCGCCAAAATCGAGGAGGTCATCGGGCCGTTTGTCGACGATCCCGATCGATGCCTCAGCCTGTCACTCGCGCTCCGCCTTCGACGGCTGCCGGCGCCCTGATCCGGCGCGGGTGCCGTGGTAGAACAGGCGCCGCCGTTACGCGCTCTCGTACGCGATTTCACCGTGGAGGCCCTGGTCCAGCCCGCCCTCCTCGGTCTCGGCCGTGACCCGGACGGGCGTCGCCTTGTCGATCACCCAGAGCATGCCGTAGGTGAAGACGAACGACCAGGCGGTTGCCAGCAGGACTGCTCCAACCTCAACCAGGAAGAACGAGGCATTGCCGGCGAGGAGTCCGTCGGCGCCGGCCGGGTTCCAGGCCTTGGAGGCGAAGATCCCCAGGAGAACGATCCCCAGCGAACCGCCGACCCCGTGGACTCCCCACACGTCGAGGGCATCGTCCAGCTTGAAGCGATTCTTGAGCGCCACGGCGCCGTAGCAGACGGCGCCGGCGGCGCAGCCGATGATGATCGCCGTCACGGGCGACACATAGCCCGCCGCCGGGGTGATCGTCGCCAGCCCGGCCACGGCACCGGTCAGGAGCCCGAGGAATTTCGGTCGCTTGGCGTAATACGCATCCAGCCCGAGCCAGACGATGGCGGCGAACGAGGCTGCGATGTCCGTGTTCAGGAACGCGATCGCGGTGACCGAATCCACCCGGAACTCGCTGCCTGCATTGAAGCCGTACCAGCCGAACCAGAGGAGACCGGTGCCGAGCGCCACGAGCGGAATGCTGTGTGGTCCCGCATCCGCGGTCCGTCGACGACCGACGAAGACGACCGACGCCAGCGCCGCCATGCCGGCAATCGCATGCACCGCAATGCCACCGGCGAAATCGAGGACGCCCATTTCTGCGAGGAGTCCACCGCCCCAGATCATGTGGACAAATGGGAAGTAGACGAGCACCAGCCAGCCGGTCAGGAAGAGCATGTAGGCACGGAACGTCACCCGATTGGTAAAGGCGCCCGTGATCAGGGCCGGCGTGATGATCGCGAACATCATCTGGTAGGCCACAAACACGATCATTGGGATCGTCTCGTTCGGCGAAGGCGTCGACAGGGTGATCCCCTGGAGGAACGCCATGTCAAGGTTCCCGATGATGGCGCCCTTGCCGCCCGAGAAGCACAGCGAGAATCCGAAGGCAACCCACAGGATGGTCGTCCAGCCCATGGACACGAAACTCTGCATCATGATGGCGAGGACATTCTTCCGGCCGACAAGGCCGCCGTAGAAGAACGCGAGGCCGGGCGTCATGAGCATGACCAGACTGCTGGCGAGCAGCATGAAGCCGGTATTGCCGGTGTCCAGACCCGTCATCGTTCCCTCTCTCCCGAAACGTGAAGTCGACCGGGCCATCGTACGTACGGTCCGACGGGCCGTCTGTGTCCTGATCTCATCGTTCGCGCCACCGTGGGTGTCGGATTCGGCTAGTCCGGGAAGAGTCGCCGGCGGACTACACTCGCGGCGTCGAGGGACCCCAGGAAGGCAGTAGTCCGAAGAAGGCGGCCCGGTGCAGCTGACCCCCCGCGAATCCGAGAAGCTCATGATCTTCGTGGCAGCCGACGTCGCGCGTCGCCGACTGGCGCGAGGACTCCGACTGAACCTCCCGGAGGCGACGGCCCTGATCGCCGAAGCGATGATGGAGGGAGCGCGGGACGGCCGGAGCGTGCCCGAGGTGATGGAGCTGGGTCGTCGCGTCCTGCGTCGTGCCGACGTGATGGACCAGGTCCCGGAGCTGTTGACGGTCGTGCACATCGAGGCGACATTCGTCGACGGCACGAAGCTGGTCTCCTGCCACGACCCCATTCCGTGACCGGGATCATCTCGTGACCTGGTCCATCCCGTGAATGAGCCCATCCCGTGAATGAGCCCATCCCGTGAACGAGCCCATCCCGTGAGCGACCCCGGTCCGATTGGCGGGTACGTCCACCCAGCCGGCCACATCGAGCTCAACGCCGGGCGGCGAGTGACTGAACTGACTGTGACCAGCCTCGGCGACCGGCCGATCCAGGTTGGCTCGCATGCGCATTTCGCGGAAGTCAATCGGGCTCTTCGATTCAACCGCCTTGGCGCCTACGGGTGCCGTCTGGACATCCCCGCCGGAACAGCGGTCCGGTTCGAGCCGGGTGGAACACGAACGGTCAGCGTCATCCCGTTCGCTGGAGCGCGGATCGTGTGGGGCGGGCAGGGCTTCGTGAACGGTCCGCTTGACGCCGCCGGCGCCCGCGAAGCGTTTGCGGCGCGGCTCGCTGAGCACGGGTTCGATGGCGGGGACGGAGATCCGGCGTGAGGATCTCCAGATCGCGCTACGCGGCGCTCTATGGCCCGACGACCGGGGATCGCTTCCGGCTCGCGGATACCGAGCTGGTCGTGGAGATCGAGCGCGATTTCACGATCCCCGGCGAGGAGGCCGTCTTCGGTGGCGGCAAGTCGATCCGGGACGGGATGGCCCAATCTTCCACGGCCACCCGCGCCTCCGGAGCTCTTGACCTCGTCATCACCAACGCGATCGTGATGGACGCCCTCATTGGGATCGTCAAGGCCGATATCGGGGTTCGGGATGGGCGGATCGTGGGCATCGGCAAGGCCGGCAACCCCGACATCATGGACGGCGTCGATCCGCGCCTGGTCATCGGGCCGGGCACCGAAGTGCTGTCGGGCGAGGGCCTCATCGCCACCGCCGGCGGCGTCGACAGCCACGTCCACATGATCTCGCCGCAGCAGGTCTGGGCGGCGCTTAGCAACGGGATCACCACGCTGCTCGGTGGCGGGACCGGGCCTGTCGACGGCACCAACGCCACGACCACCACGCCCGGAGCCTGGAACATCGCGCGGATGCTCCAGGCCGCCGAGGGCCTGCCCGTGAACTGGGGCGTGTACGGCAAGGGCAACGCCAGTGGGCTCGAGCCGCTCCGCGAGCAGATCCACGCGGGCGCCTGTGGGCTCAAGGATCACGAGGATTGGGGGACGACGCCGGCCGTCATCGATGCCAGCCTCCGGGTGGCCGATGAAGAGGACATCCAGGTTTCCATCCACACGGACACCCTCAATGAGTCGGGTTACGTGGAGGACACCATCGCGGCCATCGACGGCCGGACCATTCACACCTTCCACACCGAGGGCGCCGGCGGCGGCCACGCGCCCGACATCATCCGTATCGCTGCGCTGCCGAATGTCCTCCCGTCATCAACGAACCCGACGCGTCCGTACACGGTCAACACGCTCGCCGAGCACCTCGACATGCTGATGGTCTGCCACCACCTCAACCCGTCGGTCCCCGAGGATGTGGCGTTCGCCGAGAGTCGCATTCGGGCCGAAACCATGGCCGCCGAGGATGTCCTTCACGACCGGGGCGTGCTGTCCATGTACTCGTCCGATTCGCAGGCCATGGGCCGGATCGGCGAAACCTTCATCCGGCTGATCCAGACCGCGCACAAGATGCGTCATTTTGCGGGGCCGCTGGCCGGTGACGAGGGCAATGACAACGGCCGGGTGCTCCGATACCTCGCCAAGCTCACAGTGAACCCGGCCCGGGCGCACGGGATCTCGCACCTCGTCGGCTCGATCGCCGAAGGCCGCCTCGCCGACATCGCGTTGTGGCCGATCTCGTCATTCGCGGTCAAGCCCAAGCTGATCCTCAAGGGCGGGCTGGTGGCATGGGGCCTGATGGGGGACCCGAGCGCGTCCATCCCCAGCCCGGAACCGGTGCTCTACCGGCCCATGTTCGGCGCGTTCGGGGACGCGATCGGCGCGACGTGCATCACGTTCACGTCACGGGCCGCGGCGGAATCCGGGATCAAGGAACGGTTGGGCCTGCGCCGGATGGTGGAGCCGGTCCGCAATTGCCGCGCGGTCGGAAAGAAGGACATGGTCCGCAACGACGCGACGCCGGACATCACCGTGGATCCGGAGACGTACGAAGTCCGCCTCGACGGCGAGCTGGCCACGGTTCCGCCCGCGGAGACCTTGCCGATGTCACAGCTGTACTTCCTTGTCTGAGGGTTCCATGGCCCCGCCCGCGGCGCAGCCCGCGGCTCAGCCCGCGGATGAGCCCGCGGCTCAGCCCAGTCACGACCTGGCACTGCTGCGGCTGCTCCAGCTGGGGGATTCGGGCTTTCCGTCGGGCGCCTACACGCTGTCGCACGGGCTCGAGACGCTGGTCGCGGATGGCCTGCTCCAAGGCGGCGATGCGCTTCCGGGCCTCATCAAGGTCCATCTGCTCGCTAGGTTCGCGCGCTCGGATCTTGTCTCGCTTCTCGCCGCGCACGATGCCGCTCGCGATGTCGCTGACGATGCCGCGCACACTGCGGCGCACGATGCCGCACACGCCGCCGGCAGCGATGTTGCCCGCGATGGCACGCAGCCGGCCGATGCGGATCGGCGGATCATCTCGATTGACCGCCGGCTCACGGCCAGCAAGCTCGCCGCCGACGAACGGCTTGGCTCGGAGCGAGTGGGGAAGCGGCTTGCGGTGGAGGTGTCGAGGCTCATCCCCGCGGACCGGATCGTTGCGTTCCTGGCGGCCGTTGAAGCCGGCACGGCGCTGGGCAACGCGGCAGTGGCGTTCGGGCTGGCCGGGGAGGCGTTCGGGATCGATCGTCGGCGAACAGCCCTCGCGGCGGCATCGGCCCAGGTCGTGGGCCTGGTCGCCGCCGCGGTCCGGCTTGGTCTCATCGGGCATGGAGCCGGTCAGCAATGCATCGCCGGTGCTGCGCCGGTCATCGTCGCCGCTGTCGATCTCGCGTCGTCAGGGGATTGGCGCGACCTTCGACCATCCGCGCCGCAATTCGACATCGCCCTCGCCCGGCATGAGCGCGCTCCCGCTCGGTCGTTCGTGTCGTGAGAATCAGGCCATGAACGCGGTGCCGGCGCCACGTGCCTTCCGGGTCGGGATCGGCGGGCCGGTTGGTTCGGGCAAGACCTTGCTCATCGAGCGACTCGTCCCTCGGCTGCTCGACGCCGGCCGCCGCGTTGCCGTCGTCACCAACGACATCCTCACCCGTGAGGATGAACAGCACGTTCGGGCCGCGCTCGGGGGCCTTCTCGAATCAACGCGGATCGTTGGTGTCGAGACGGGGACCTGCCCCCACACGGCGGTCCGTGAGGATCCATCCATGAATCTCGCGGTGCTCGCCGAGCTCGAGGCGCGGCATCCGGACACCGATCTCGTCTTCCTCGAAAGTGGCGGCGACAACCTGACCCTGACCTTCAGTCTGGAGCTCGTGGATCATACGATCTACGTCATCGATGTTGCCGGCGGAGACAAGGTCCCCCGGAAGCGGGGCCAGGGACTGATCCAGTCCGACCTGCTGGTCGTCAACAAGGTCGATCTGGCGCCCTACGTTGGCGCCGATCTCGAGGTGATGCGTCGCGATGCGGACCTCGTGCGGCGTGGTCGCGCCACGGTATTCACGAACTGCCGGGCCGAAGAAGGGATCGAACCGGTCATCGCCCATCTGGAAGCGGCGCGACGGGCATGGCTGGCCGGCGTAACCGCGCGACGGGGCACCGACCATCTCAGGAACGTCGGCGATGGCGTTCAACCCCACGTTCATACGCCGCCGACGCACGAGCATCGCCCGTGACCCAGGTGCTGAGACGGCCGGCGAGCAAGCACTCGGTCGACGACGAGCACGGGGGCAGCGATGCACTCGCGGAAATCCGAGCATCAAAGGGAGGTCGATCACCAGCCCGAGGTCGATCATCGGCGGGCGAGCGCGGGGGCGTCCGACTTGCCGTGGGGGTCCGAGCCGGTCGCACGCGCATCACCGACCTCGAATGTCGACCGCCCCTCCAGATCCTTCGCCTGCATTACCTGGACGCCGCCGTCCCGGACCTGGCCACCGCCATCCTCGCCAGTCCGTCCGGTGGGATCCTCGATGGTGATGAGATCCGACTCCAGGTGTCCGTGGGTCGCGGCGCCCGACTCCATGTCGGCACCCAATCGGCGACCCGCATCTACCGTACGCCCCGTGCTGGAGCCCGGTTCAACGTCGAGATCAGCGTCGAGGACGGCGGCTATCTCGAGGTCATGCCCGACCCATACATTCCCTATCGAGCCTCGCGATTCGAGACGACCATGCGTTGCGAGGTAGCCGAGCGAGGGACGCTCGTGGTTCGGGAAGTCGTGGGACCCGGACGCGCGGCACGCGGCGAAGTCCTCGCCTTTGAGTCGTTCGAAAGCCGCCTCGAACTCGCCCGCCCGGGCGGCGAGGTGTTCGCCACCGACACCGTTCGACTTGATCCGCTCGATGGGCTCGATAGCATCGGTCTCATCGGAAGTTACCGCTCAGTCGGAAGCCTCTTCGTGGTCCATCCCGGGTTCACGCCCGATGTTCTGCTGTCCGGCGCGGCGACCGGCGCAGCTGTCGGCGCGGCCACCGTCGCGCCTGCCGACCCGAGCCACGACCCGCTGATGGGCGACATGAACGAGACCGCGACGTGGGGAGCAAGTGCGTTACCGGCCGCGACAGGCGCCTGGATCCGCGTTCTGGCTCTCGACCCGGGCATGGCCGAGGCAATCCTCGATGGGGCATGGGCAGCGGCGCGTGCTGTTCTGGTGGGCGCGGCACCCCCGCCGAACCATCGATTCTGACGCCGCGCCGACTCGAGGATCCACCGGTGCGCTTGGGCGCGAATATCCATGGCCGGGTGGCGCATCCCCCGCGGCTTACGAATCGAGGAGGGGCTCCAGGACGACGATCGGGATGATTCGATGGGTCATCCCGGCGTACGGACCGATGCCCGGATGCAGGGCTATGTGCTGCAGCCAGAGGCGATCGCGCTCTTCGCCTTCGGCGGTGGAAGCGCGAACCCGGATCCGCTTGAGATCGACCTCGATCGTGGCGGTCGGGTTCACGACGAGGTTGTGATACCAGGCCGGGTGTCGAGGCGAGCCGCCACGGGACGCCGTCACCACGATTCGCCCGGCATCCGTCGAGAAGGCGAGGGGACTGGCGCGCGGCTCACCGGACCGCGCCCCCGTGGTCGTGAGGACGAGCGCCTGCCGTCCGACGTAGATACCGGTCACGGCGTGCCCGTGGGCCCGGATCTCGGCGATCAGCTGGTCCTTCACGGACCCGTAGAACGGAACGGGTTCCGGGATGGGCATCGGCCGAAGCTCAGGGAATCGGGTCGAGGATCACCACGGGAATGATGCGAGTCGTCTTGGCGGGGTATTCGCCGATGCCCGGGTGAAGTTCGATGTGCTGCTGCCAGAGCCGGTCGCGCTCGGCGCTGTCGGCGGTCGAGGCACGCGCCTGGAACTTCTTCTGATCGACCTCGATCGTGGCGATCGGATCCTTGAGCAGGTTGTGGTACCAGCCCGGGTGGGTGGGGGCGCCGCCCTTCGATGCGGTCACGATGTACCGGCCGGCATCGACGGAGTAGGCGAGCGGGCTCATCCGCGGCTCCCCGGACTTGGCGCCGGTCGTCGTCAGCAGGAGCGCCTGGCGACCGAGCCAGTTGCCCGACGTGGCATGGCCGTACTCGCGGATGTCGCTGATCAGTTTCTCGTTGGCGGCGGCGTACGCGGCCATGACTTCGGGAGACATCATCGGTGGTGGAACCTCGGGATCCTGAGCCTGAGCGCTTTGTTGCGCGAGCAACAATGGTAGCGCATCCAGCGCTCGGCGGCGTCGGAGGCTGGGGTGCGTCGGCGCCCGATTTGCAGGAGCGTCACGGCGGCCGAAACGCCGAGCTCAGGCCGGTGCGTCGGGCGATGGCGTGTCGGATGCGACCGGGTCTGGGCGAGTGGGCCGCACGGCGAGAACGATCCCGATGCCGAGCCCGATTGCGATGAGCGGTCCTGCCCAGGGGAAGGCAAGGCCCGCATCTACGGCTTTGCCACCAAGGAGCACCAGGCCCGCACCCGCGAACAGGAGCCCGCCGACGAACGAGAGCGCATCGAATCCATGGCGCCGCATCTCAGTACCCCTCCCCGTTGGCGCGCTCAACCTGGATCTGGCCGATGCCGGCATCAAGCCGCAGCGTCACGACGCGACCTGCTCCGGGCCCGGACGCTTCGATGTGATCGGCGAGCGCAGTGCCCACAAGACTTCTTCCGAACAGGCGAATGCGGCCGCCCTGGACCGTTCCCGTGACGTTGACGACGGCATCGGCCGGCACCAGCACATAGATCTCTCCGATGCCAACGGTGGCGTCGATGACGACTGGCCCCGGGCCGACCTCGAGCTGGGTCAAATCGATCCAAAGTTCACCGGCCACGAGGTGGTAGGCGTCCTGGACATCGGCAAGCCGCTGCGGCTGGAAGGACGCTTCCCCGATGCCACCCTCGAGCGGCACGGTCAGGAACGCAGCGGTTGCGGCAACCGGGAGCACCGCCAGGCCGAGGAGGATCAGCAGGCGCGCGCGACCGCGCCAGGCTCCGACGACCAGCGCGAGGCCGAGGGCCAGGAGACCGCCGCCGAAATACTGACCGGGCAACACATGAGCCGTCGAGATGGTGTCGATGAGCGCGAGCACGCCGACCACCAGGAGCGCGCCGGCGATCCCATACCAGCCGAGTGGCGAGGGATCTCGTGGTGGGCGCGCCGGTCGCGTGCCGGCGTACGGCGCCCACGACCATGGGGCCGGTGCAGCTGATGCCGCTGATGCCACGGGTGCCCACCCTTCCCCGCTGATGCCACTCGGCGCATCAGAGGTCGACAAGCCCGGTGCTGCCGCCGCTGCGGTGGCCTGTCGTCCGGCGCCACCGTCGTTCGTCATCGAGGTAGAGAACCGTGCGTCGGATCCTTCGCGTGGGAGCAGTAGGACGACGCCGACGATTGCGATGGCGAGCGCCCAGAAGACCTCGGTCGGAATGGCGTACCGATCGTTCCAGTTCGAAATCCAAGGGCTGAGGATGACCACCGCGACGACGATCAGAACCAGCATGCCAAGGCGTCCCATGCGGTTCGCAATCGTCCGCAGTGCCGTCTGGGCGATCGACTCCCGGCGGCCTTCTTCGGGGATCAGGATCCAGCCGAGCACGTAGAGGGCAATTCCCGCTCCGCCGAAGATCATGAGCCCCGCAAACGCGACCCGGACGAGGATCGGGTCGATGTTGAGGTAGTCCCCGAGGCCGCCTGCGACGCCGCCCATCACGCGATCCGTGGTTCGACGTCGGAGCAGGCGGATACCCGCCCGGTAACCCCCGCCGGGCGGGTATCCAGGGTTGGCTGATGGCCCGGCATGCGACTGGCCGCCGGGTTCGTCACTCGGCGTCGATTCCGCTGGTTCGTGTGTCATGGGCACATGCTCGCGGTTCGTGGTGCGACCGCGCCATCGGGACCATCCCGGAGGCGGACCCCGAGCGGAACCCTGATACGACGCGATCGATTACTCCGGGTCATCACGGATGCCGGCGAGTCGGATCCCTGTGCGAAGATCAGCGCGATGGCCGAGCTCAACCTCCCGCCACGGCGAATCGACGCTCGAGCACCCCGCCCGACCCTTCGGCGAAGCCGGCGGAACCGGATGCTGGCAGGGGTCGCGGGCGGCGTGGCAGAACACCTCGGCCTTGATCCCTTCGTGGTTCGCCTCGCGTTCATCGTCCTGGGTCTCGCGGCCGGCTTCGGCATCGTCGTCTACCTGCTGCTCTGGGTGCTTGCCCCGGCCGAGCCGTTCGATGCGACCGCGCCCGCGGCGAAGCGTCACGTTCCACGGCCGGCAGCCCGAGAGCTACTCGGTGGAGGGCTGGTCGTGGCGGGCGTTCTCGTCATCCTGTGGTTCACCGGCCTCTGGCTCGGCGAGGGCATTGCCTGGCCCGTGACGCTGGCGGCGATCGGGTTCGCGATCCTGTGGGCGCGCGGGTCCTCGGACGACGGCCGCGCGCGACTGGACTTCGCGAGCATCGGCACGCCGCTCGAGGCGCTGATCCGGACCCGCGAATCAAGACCGAGGCTGATCGCCGGGGCGCTCCTGATCTTTGGCGGGATGGTGGTATTCCTCGCCGCAACTACGACGCTCGCCGCGGCCGCGAACGTCATCCTCGCGGTTCTCGTCACCACAGGCGGCCTCGCCCTGCTCGCCGGGCCATGGCTGTGGCGCCTGGCCAACGAGCTCATCGAGGAGCGGACGAGTCGGATCCGGACCGAGGCACGTTCCGAG
>JAYTWS010000048.1:0-2689 GCA_043743315.1 Chloroflexota bacterium
GTCCTGTCCACGGTCCGCACCGACCTCGCCGATGACGCCGCACGTGATGCCTTCGAAGCACCGATCCTCGAGGCCTACGAGCGAGAAGGGAACCCCTACTACGCCACAGCCCGCCTGTGGGACGACGGCGTCATCGATCCGCTCGACACCAGGCGAGTCCTCTCGATGGGCATCGAGGCCGCCGTCCACGCGCCGATCCCCGAGACGAGGTTCGGGGTCTTCAGGATGTAGCGATCTGTCGGGCATCTGGACTGAAGCGTCACGCGCCGAACGGGAGGGAATCGATGCAAGACCTCGGAAAGTTCCTGGTGGTGCTCGGCCTGATGGCGTATGTACCGCCGCTCTTCAACTTCGAATGGATCCTGTCGTCTTGGCTTGGGAGCATGCAGGGCCCGATCGGGCTGAGCGCGATGATCGTGGGCGGCGTGGTTTTCGGCGTCGCGAAGCTCATCGAGTTTCGGAATGGAGGCCCGGGAACCGCGACCGCGTCGCCCGCGCACGCTGCGTCGACGGATGGCGATCCCGCTGGCCCAATCGAGCAGTAACTTCGGCCGCGCATCGGTGGAACCAAAGGGTCGACGATGGATCGGTCGCAACGGATCGGGGCCGCCAGGCGTTAATGGGAGGAGAGGAGGTCAGTTGACGACCGATGACCCTTCCGAACCCGGCACCTCCCTGGACGACGCCGTTCGAGCGCACAGTGACTGGCTCGTCCGGCGGCTCGCTCTCGTCGTGGGCGATGCCGAAGAGGCGAAGGACCTTGCCCAGGAGACGTTCGTGCGGGCTGCCGCTCGATGGCCGTTGCCGAACCCGTCCGGCATCCGACGGTGGCTGGCGACGGTCGGCCTACGACTCGCGATCGACGAGCGGAGACGGCGAAGGCGCTGGGGTTTCTTCGATCTCCGTGAACGCGATGCGGTCTGGGCGATGACGACCGACCCCGATCTGTGGCGTGCCCTGGACGCTCTCGACGCGCGAACGCGCGCAGCACTCGTGCTCACCATCCTGGACGGGTTTTCCCAGGACGAAGTCGGCGAGATCCTGCACGTGCCGCGCGGAACTGTCTCCAGTTGGCTCTCTCGCGCACGTGACCGGCTCCGACCCATTCTTGAGGAGAGGGTCCCGTGACAGGGTCGCGATCGACGGACGACGACGAGCTCCGGTCCCGGTTGATCGTATTGTCCAACGCCGTCCCGACCCAAATGGAGCCATTGACAGCGGCGATGCCACCCGCGACGTCACGTGAGACCTCGCGACGATCCGTCGGGATGACCCGCCCGATCACGCGATCGCTCGTCAGACCGGGCACTGCGTGGTCTCTCGGGATCCTGGCCGTCGTCGTGGCATCGGCATTCTGGGTCGGTCGCGCGAATCCGCCGGCAACTCCCGGCGTCGGGCAGATCGGCTTCACCGTCGACGGCGACTTCGAGCTGACGATCACGACAGACAGAGCGACATACCAAGAAACGGACGTGATCGAAGCAACGGCATCGCTGATGTATCGCGGGTCGGCTGATCACATCCAGATCTTCGACTCAGGCTATCCCATCGGATTCGGGATCGAGCAACTGGGCGGGACGCTGGCCGTCAAGCCAGGAGGGCGACAGCCGTGCCGTACGCAGACACTCGACCGCGGGAAACCGATGACGGTCCCCTTCCGGAAGTCGGGCGCTTATTCAGCCGAGGGCCCGGACATCCGGTTCAAGGCTGCCTATTTTGCGAATCCGCTTCTGCAGCTTCCGGCCGGTAAGTGGCGGATCTACGCCGTCGCCTCCTTCTCGGAGGGCCAGTGCGGCGGCACGGAACACTCGATCGAGGCAGGCGTGACGGTCGAGGTACAACCCGGGACTTCCTCCTCGCCGAGCGACGCACCGAGCGACGCACCGAGCGCCTCGCCGGCCGCGTCGGATCTCGCGGCGTTTCCCGCCGTTTGCTCGAGTATTCGCCTGTTGTCGGCAGACCGATGTGCGTTTTTGGCCGCAGTGGCCGTCGACGAGAGTGGCGTGCCCTGGGAACGGCTCGGATCGATCCAGTTCTTCGTCGAATCCGACCCGACGTGCCCCAACATCGGCGGGTGCCTCGGCGGCGGCCCGAGCCCTCCCTGGACGCCGGGCCAGGTGATCCGCATCCGCGTCACCGCGACTGATGGATCGTTCGCCGATCACGTGGTGGACTGCACGGTCCGCCCAGATTCACTCGGCGGCATCAACAGGTCGTGTGTGGACATCTGGCCGTTCGCAGGCGTGCAATCACCGATTGCCGCGGGCTACCACGACACGCCGTGCTCCGGCGAAGGGCCGATCGGATGTGCCGCGCTGCTGCCGTCGATCGCGCCAGATGCGGCGGGGTCGGCCACTCCCCTGCTCATCGAGGCGCTCGACATTCCAATCGATCATGCCGGGCCATACGAGGTTCGTCTCGGCGAGGCGTCCATCCCGAACGGCATCCTCACGGCCGCCGACGCCAGGTTGACCTCGTCGGTTACAAATCCGCTCGTTTCCTCAGGCGGCTACCGGCTGCTCGTTCGCAGCCTCGACGGCGGTCCACCATTCGAGAACTATTACCAGCATGGCTGGCGGCCAGGCGTCGAACGGGTGGAGGTCACGCTCTCGTTCACGGTGCTGCTTTTCGAGCCCGGAGCCGTTATTCGAGTCGAGGGCGTCGACGTCCACTAGATCCACGCGGACGT
>JAYTWS010000049.1:0-3769 GCA_043743315.1 Chloroflexota bacterium
CACGGCGCGCCGGTTCCGCTGGCGGTTCTCGCCGGCCCGCGCAGCGGCACTCCTCGTCCTGCTTGCCTCGATCGGGGGGCTCTATGGCCTCGCCTCGACCTCGGCGTTCACGCTCGCCCGAACGGAGCTGCCGTCGCTGACGTGGACCACTCGGGACGCCCTGGTGGGCGCCATCGACACCAAGGAAGGGACCAACCTCTTCCGGATCGAGACCCGCCCGCTCGAGGATCGGCTGCGGCTGCTGCCCGGCGTGGCCAGCGCTCGCGTCGAGGTGAGCCTGCCCGATACCCTCGTCGTCCAGGTCGTGGAACGGACGGCGATCCTGATCTGGAAGGTCGGCGACGTCCTGTTCCTCGTTGACCGAGCAGGCGTGATCTTTGCGACGGCACCGCCCGATGAACCGACGACCGCCGTGCTGGAGGCGATTGCCGATGCCCGGCCCGCATCGGTGCAGCTCGGCGTCGGCTCGACGCTCGACCCGGTTGATCTCGACGCCGCGACGCGCCTCGCATCCCTCAAGCCCGCCGATGTCGGAAGTCTCGCGACGTCGCTCGTCGTTTCCGTGAGCGAGGCCAACGGATTCGTGGTCAGCACCACCCCCAGGTCGTGGGTTGCGGTGTTCGGCCTGTACACGCCAAGCCTTCGAACGCCGGCGATGATTCCGGGCCAGGTCCGCTTGCTCCGCAGCCTCCTCGGCAACGGCGAAGACACCATCGCGAAGGTGATCCTCGCCGACGAGCGCAACGGGACCTATGTTCCGAGGGCGACGACGGTGCCATGATGACCTTGACGCAGGCGCGTGCAGGTTGCCCCGGTCCGGTGCGGTCGAGTAGCCTTGCCGAAACACATCGCAGCGAGGACGAGACACCGTGTTGCTTCCCCTGGCAGGCCTCATCGTGGGCGTCCTGCTTGGGCTCGTCCTCAACGTCAACGTCAGCTTCGAGTTCAGCCGGTACTCGGCCGTGGCGATTCTCGCCGCGCTCGACTCGGTTCTCGGGGCGGTCAGAGCCGAGCTCGATGGTGTCTACGACAATCGCATCTTCATCTCCGGCTTCGTCACGAACGCGGTGGTTGCCGTGATCCTCACGTTCATCGGCGATCGGCTGAGCCTGGATCTGTACCTCGTGGCGCTGATCAACTTCGGGTTCCGGATCTTCAACAACGTCGCGCTGATCCGGCGACACTTCATCTGACCCGGGAAACCGGGAGGGAGCAGGCGAAACTGTGGTGGAAGGCGTCCTCGTCGGAATCGACGTAGGCACGAGCAAGGTCTGTGCGCTCATCGGCGAGGTGGGTCGCGATGGCCGCGTGACCGTCATCGGTCACGGCACGGTGCCGTCCTCGGGTCTAAAGAAGGGCGCCGTCGTGAACATCGACCAGACGGTTCGCTCGATCGGCGATGCCGTCGAGAAGGCCGAGCGCCTGTCCGGCTGGAAGATCGACAAGGCCTTCGTCGGCGTCGGGGGCGCCCAGGTCGAGAGCCTGAACTCCACGGGCCAGGTGGCCGTCACCGCCCATGACCGCGAGGTCAGCCGGGAGGACATCCTGCGCGCCATCGAGGTCGCCAGGGCCGTCGCAATCCCTTCGAACCGCGACGTGCTCCACGTCGAGCGGCGCGGGTTCATCGTCGATGGCCAGGAGGGCGTCAAGGATCCGCTCGGCATGAGCGCCCTGCGCCTGGAGGTCGAGACGCACATCGTCACCGCCCCGCAGACCGCGGTCCAGAACCTGACCAAGTGCGTCGCAGCGGCCGGTGTCAAGATCGACGAGCGCGTCGCCAACGCCCTGGCGGCCGCCGAGGCCGTGGCCACCGAGACGGAGAAGGAGCTTGGCGTCGCGGTCGCGGATATCGGCGCCGGAACCATCGACCTCGCGATGTTCAACGAGGGTTCGCCGTTCCACACCAGTGTCCTGCCGGTCGGCGGCAATTTCGTGACCAACGATGTGGCGATCGGGATCAAGACGTCGCTGCCGGTCGCCGAGGAACTCAAGATCGAGCACGGGACCTGCGACCTCCGCGGCGTGACGGCCGACGAGGAGATCAGTGTGTCGGTGCTCGGCGAGGACGCGGGCCGGACGATCAGCCGGCTCGAACTGTGCCAGATCATCGAGGCCCGGATGCGCGAGACGTTCGAACTGCTCGGGGCGGAGATGCGGTCCGCGGGGGCCGGGATGCTCCCGGCCGGCCTGATCCTCACCGGTGGAGCGTCCCAGCTGTCCGGGCTGGCCGAGCTCGGTCGGGAGGTGCTCCAGATGCCCGTCCGGGTCGTCGCCCCGACCGCGGTCTCGGGCCTGACCGATTCGATCCTCACGCCGGCCTACGCGACCGCGATCGGTCTGCTCATGTGGGGCGCCCGATCGCTCGCGGATGCGGAGCCCACGCGCTACGAATCGGCACCGGCGTTCGGAATTCTCGGCCGGATGCGCGATTCGCTGCGGAGCATCTTTCCGTAGGTCGGCGGCTCGCCCGACCCGACGGATCTGCCCGGCCGGCGCCCGCGCACCGGGCCATTTCGGTGGGTCACGAAAGCGCGTCGGATGGTAGACTCGCCCCACGACCCGGAGCGCCCCGCCGACACCGCCTGACAACCGTTCCGGGTCACATGTGCCGAAAGTTCAGCCCCGGCCCCAGAAGGCCATGGAGGAGTACGGTGGCCCTGCGTTCTGATTCGGAGAACTTCGCCCTCATTCGGGTCATCGGGGTCGGCGGCGGCGGCAGCAATGCCGTCAACCGGATGATCCGCGCCGAGATGATGGGAGTCGAGTTCATCGCCCTCAACACGGACGCGCAGGCACTGCTCCAGTCGGATGCGCCCCACAAGATTCGGATCGGCGACAAGATCACGCGCGGCCTCGGCGCCGGCGGGGACAGCGCCATCGGCCAGCGCGCCGCGGAAGAAGACGCGGACAAGATCGCCGCCGCGCTCGAAGGTTCGGACATGGTCTTCATCACGGCCGGCCTCGGTGGCGGAACCGGCTCGGGTGCCGCGCCGGTCGTCGCGGAGCTGGCCAAGGCAGCCGGTGCGCTGACCATCGGTGTCGTGACGAAGCCCTTTGGTTTCGAGGGTGCGAAGCGGAAGCTGACGTCCGAGAAGGCCGCCGAGGAACTCAAGGACAAGGTCGATACCTTGATCACCATCCCCAACGATCGTCTTCGCGACGTCGTCCAGAAGAACACCTCCATCCTCGACGCCTTCCGGGTCGTGGACGACGTGCTGCGCCAGGGCGTGCAGGGCATCAGCGACATCATCACGATGCCGGGGCTGATCAACCTCGACTTCGCGGACGTTCGCGCGATCATGAAGGACGCCGGATCGGCACTCATGGGGATCGGCCGCGCGAGTGGCGAGAACCGAGCGGTCGAGGCAGCGCGCCAGGCGATCGCCAGCCCGCTCCTCGAGGTCAACATCGCCGGCGCCCAGGGCATCCTGTTCAACGTGACCGGCAGCTCCAACCTGTCGCTGTTCGAGGTGACGGAGGCCGCCGAGGAAATCCGGGCCGCCGCGGATCCCGAGGCGAACATCATCTTCGGGACGAGCTTCAACGAGCGACTCGGCGAGGAGGTCCAGATCACCGTCATCGCCACCGGTTTCGACGGCAAGCGACCCGGGGCACGCAGCTCGGCCGGCTCGTCAACAACGGCACCGATGGACGCAACGGCCCGCGTCCCCCGCGACTTCCTCGAGGAGCTCGAGCGCCAGCGGACCCAGCTGAATGACGTCGGGGTTCCCGATGCGCCGGGCGCGCGCCCGGACGAGGCAGCCGCGCG
>JAYTWS010000050.1:0-3449 GCA_043743315.1 Chloroflexota bacterium
CTCGCTCCGTCCACGCCGAGCGCCCGGGCCGAGGTCGTGGATCCGTCGAGGCCGGAGATCGTCACGACATGTCCGGTCGTCACCTGCCGGGCGACCCAGCCGGCGACATCGAAGCGTCCACCGCGGAGGGCGGCGAGCCGCGTCTCGAGACGGGAGAGGAGGCCGTCGAGGAGAGCGTCCCGATCGATCGGGCGGCCCCCCGAGACCTCGCGCAGGGATGTCATCGACGACGCGAGTTCCGCGGGAAAGTCGGCCGCGGACCAGTCGGCATTGATCCCGATCCCGACGATCATTCGCGGATCGGTGGTTCCGAGACCCTCGGTCTCACCCAGGATTCCGGCCAGCTTGCGCAGCGCGAGGGGCGCCGATCGTCGAGACCGGGCGTCGGTCGCCGGAATATCGCCGATCAGGAGAGCGTCGGGGCCCGATTCGATGATGACGAGGTCATTCGGCCACTTGAACCGGATGGTGCCCTCGCCGAGGCCGGCCACCTCCTCGGCCGCATCGGCCATGGCCAGACCCACGATCGCCGCGAGCCGCCAGGCGTGGGCCGCGTCGAGCCAGGTGGGCCGGAAGCCGACCGAGCAGAGCAGCGCCGCGCCCTTTGGTGCGGTCCAGGATCGGCCGCTCCGGCCCCGACCCGCGAGCTGCTCGTCGGCCACCGCGACGCAGACTTCGGGCGAGCCGTCGGCCAGCCAGCCACGAACGATGTCGTTGGTCGAGCCGACGGCGTCGAACCGCTCGACGCGGGCATAGGCGGCGAGAACGTCCGGAGTCGTCATCCTGCTCAGCCGGCGACGCGACCGGTCGCGGTATCGTCGATGGGATCGGGCCGGGCCAGCTCGAAGGCCCCGTGGAGGGCATCGAGCGCCTGCGGCAACTCGGCCTCGGCGATCATGCAGGTGATCCGGACCTCGGACGTGGAGATCATCTCGATGTTGACGCCGGCGTCGGCCAGCGTCCCGAACATCCGGGCGGCGTACCCCGGCGCGTTGTGGAGGCCCGCTCCGACGATCGAGACCTTCGCGACCGAGGCATCGGTCGTCAGCTCGCGCGCGCCGAGGTCCCGGACGATCGGCTCGAGCACCTTCTTGGCCTTGGCAAGCTCGACGCGCGGAACCGTGAACGAGAGGTCGGTGGCGCCGCCGTGGCCGACGTTCTGGACGATCATGTCGACGTTGATCCCGGCCTCGGCCAGCGGATCGAACAGCGAGCGCGCCACGCCCGGGCGATCCGGGACGGCGACCACCGTGACCTTCGCGACATTCCGGTCATGGGCGAGTCCGCGAACCTTGTTCCGTTGCTCCACGAGGAGGTCCTCCTTGATCAGCGTACCCGGTGCGTCCTCGAACGAACTCAGGACCTCGATGACGACGTCATTGACCCAACCGAGCTCGACGGCCCGGACCTGCATGACCTGTGCGCCCTGGTGCGCCAGCTCGAGCATCTCCTCGTACCCGATGACGGAGAGCTGCCGGGCATCCCGCACGATGCGCGGGTCAGCCGTATAGATCCCACGGACGTCGGTATAGATCTGGCAGCGCTGGGCTCCCAGTGCTGCCGCCAGGGCGACGGCCGTCGTGTCCGAGCCTCCGCGCCCGAGGGTCGTCATCTCGGCCCGGCCGACGGCCTCCGCGCTCTGGCCCTGGAACCCCGCGATGATGACGACGTTGCCGCGCTCGATCTCCTCGCGGATCCGGAGGGGGTCCACATTCGCGATCCGGGCCCGGCCATAGCGGCCATCCGTGGTGATCCCCGCCTGCGGTCCGGTCAACGAGATGGCCTGGACCCCGAGCGCATGGAGGGCCATCGAGACGAGGGTTGCGCTCTGGTGCTCACCCGTGGCCAGGAGCATGTCCAGCTCGCGCGGATCGGGCTCATCGGTGATGGCCGTGGCAAGCGCCATGAGTTCGTCCGTGGTGTCGCCCATCGCGGACACGACCACGACCAGGTCGCTCCCCGCCGCGCGCTCGCGGGCGATGCGGCGCGCGACGCGCCGGATTCGATCCGCATCCGCGACGGAAGAGCCGCCGAATTTCTGGACCACGAGTGGGCGGTGCATCGGTCGCGCATTCTACCCGACCCTCGTGGCAGCTCCGGGAACGAGGGTCGTCTCGATGTCAGTCCCGATGCCGCCAATCCCCTGTATGACTTCGGCGCCCGCCCGGCCGCTTGCCAGAACGTACGTCCTGCGGTACGGTTAACGGTGCCATGAAGCATATCGGCGTTACTGAGTTGCGACAGCGGACGGCAGAGATCCTCGAAAGGCTCCGCGATGCCGAGGAGCCGATCGCGATCCTGCAACGCTCGCAGACGGCCGCGTACCTCGTCGACGCCCGGCAATACGAGGCCGAGCGTGAAGAGCTGCGGATCGCGCGCCGGGCGCTCTTCCTTCGTGAGGTCCGCGAGGCCGAGGCCGAGTACCAGACCGGCGATGCGACGACCTATGACGACATGGATGCGCTGTTGGCCGACCTGCGAGGCTGACGGCCAGGGATGCGTGTCACAGCGTCGACTCGGTTCCTGCGACGGGCCCGAAAACTCAAACCACCGCGGGACGAATTCCTGCGAGCCGCACTCCGGCGCTTCGCGGTCGATCCTCAGGATCCACTTTTGAGAACCCACAAGCTCAAAGGTGACCTGAACGACTACTGGGCGTTCCGCGTCGACGATGATCTCCGCGTCCTCTTCCGTTGGGAGGGCGACCTCTGCATCCTCGTCGCCCTTTGAACGCACGATGAGGTCTACTGAGTGTCCGCTCGCGCCACGGGCCCAGTCCCGCGCCGGCCCGACTGCGTCGATGCGACGATCACGATGAACTACCAACTGCGGGACGGGCTTTCTCCGGGTGGCGCTCAACACGACACGCTAGTTGCGTTGCAGCGAGCGAGACACTAATCGACGTCGCTCGTTGGGGCAGCCTCGGCACCGGGTGTGAGGCGTTCTCCAATCACGCCGTTAGGCAGATCAGGACGGGCGAAGGGTCCGCGCTCGACGCCATCGGCACCACTGCCGGTGGGACCGCGCTCGCGGCCGGCACCACCACGACCCTGGCCCGCATCGAACCCACACGGCACAATGGCACTGTGATTGCCTCCGCTGGTGGTTCGAGCCGGCCCTGGGCTTCGCGCGAGGACACGCGCGCGCTCCAGCGCCTCGTGTCGGCGAGGCTGGCAGTCGATTGGCCGGCGGTCCGGTTCCATCCGGGTGACCTCGATTGGTGGGCGCTCCAAGCGGACGACCCGCTGTCTCCGCTCCCCGAGCGCGTGCGCCTGTGGCTCGGACCAGACGGCGAACCCGTGGCGTATGCCTGGTTTTCACCACCGGCCGACCTCGACTTCCTCATCGCCCAATCGGGCCCGGAGGACGAGCCGAGGCTGGCGGAGGCACTGATCCCCGACATGCTGGCATGGGCAGAGGAACGACGAGTCACCCTCGGCCGTGGCGTC
>JAYTWS010000051.1:0-6868 GCA_043743315.1 Chloroflexota bacterium
ATCCCGTCCGGGCCGGAGATGAGCCGGCGGGCGGCCTCGGTGATCCCCATCTCGTTCCAGGCGTAGCACAGTACGACGTGAAGCCCGCGCTCCCGCGCGAGGCGATCGATGGCCCAGGCATCGGCCGGATCCAGCGTGAAGGGCTTCTCGGCGAGGACGTGGATGCCCGCCTCGAGGGCGGCCAGGGCCTGCTCGCCGCGGAGGGCTCCCGGGCCGGTGAGGGCAACGATGTCCGGCCGGGCATCGATGACCTCGCGCCATTCGGTGGTCGCGTGCTCGAAGCCGAACCGTGCTCGAATGGTCGCCAGCTGCTCCGGATCCCGGCGATTCACGATCCATGGATCGACCTCAGGACGTCGCAGGAAACCCGGGATATGCGCGAATGTCGCCCAGGCGCCGGCACCGATGACGCCGAGACGGAGGCGCCGTGTTGACGAGTTGGCCTGAACCGCGACGCCGGCCACGGGCTCGCTCACGACATGATCCATCCGCCGTTGACATCGATGGTGGCGCCATTGATGAAGCTGGCGCCGTCGGAGGCGAGGAACCCGACGACAGTCGCAACTTCTCGCGGCACCGCGAACCGCCCGACCGGGATCAGTGCGATGAAACGCGCTTTCTCATCGTCCGTCATGTGGTCGGTCATGAAGCCTTCAACCGCGCCAGGTGCCACGGCATTGGCCGTGATTCCGTACGGCCCGTAGTTGCGGGCGAAGTTCTTCATGAGACTGATGATTCCGGCCTTTGCCGCGTTGTAGACCGCCGAGTTCGAGACACCGCCTGTGCGGGCGCCCACGCTCGAGATGGAAATGATTCGACCCCAGCCGTTGGGACGCATTGCCTCCGCGGCAGCCTGCGACATGAAGAAGACCCCGCGCAGGTTCACGCCCACCTGGAGGTCGAAGTCCTCCGCCGTGACCTCGGGCAACGGGTGCTGCCAGACATAGACGGCCGCGTTGTTGACAAGGATGTCGAGGCGCCCCTCAGTGGCGAGCACCTCGTCGACAACCTGCCGCGCCACCGCAGGATCGAGCAGATCCGCGGTGATGGTCCGTTCGAGCGGACCTCGATCCTGGTCGAGACGATCGAGGCCGAGGACGCGGACACCTGATTCGGCCAGGACCTCGCACATGGCGCGCCCCATCCCCCGCGCGCTCCCGGTCACCAGGGCGACGCGCTTTCCGATCTCGTCGGACGAGGTGAGGTGGGTCATCTCGCCCCAGGCTATTCCAGGATCTGATCAGGCGCTGGCGTGGGTCAGCCGGATGCGGAGCTGATCGAAGCCGACCGCCACGAGCAGGAGCACGCCGTTGGCGACCTCAATCCAGTAGGTCGGTACGCCGAGCTGGATCAGGCCGTTGCCCAGAACGCCGACGATCAGGACGGCGAGCGTGGTCCCGATGATCCCACCGCGACCGCCGGACAGGCTGGCTCCGCCGAGGATCACCGCGGTGATCACCGAGAGTTCCAGGCCGATGTTCGCATTGATCGACGCCCCAGCGACCTGCGACAGCAGGATCAGCCCGGAGAAGCCGGCCAGGCCGGCGGTGACCACGAAGCCGATGAAGATGGACCGACTGGTCCGGATGCCGGCCAGGCGAGCGGCCGTCGGGCTCGCGCCGATGGCGTACATCGATCGGCCGTAGGTCGTGTAGCGCAGGACCAGGTAGGTCAGGAAGGCGATCCCGAAGAAGAAGTAGACCGGGAGCGGAAGACCCAGGATGCGCGTCGTGCCCAGGGGATCGAAGTTGTCGACGACGATCGTCTGGCCATTGCCGAGCACCTTGGTCAAGCCGCGGAAGATGGCCAGCGTCCCGAGCGTCGTAATCAGCGCATTGATGCGGAACACCGTGACGCTGACGGCATTCAGGACCCCCACGAGCAGCGATGCGAGAATCGCCCCGGCGAAGGCCACTTCCAGCGGGAGGCCGAAGGCAAAGCCCTTCGTGTTCACGGCGGGGTCGCCGGCGAGGACGGCCATGACCATCGCCGAGAAGGCAGCGACGGATCCAACCGACAGGTCGAACTGGCCGCTGATCAGGAGCAGCGTCGCCGGACCGGCGATGATCCCGATCCGGGCGACGTTCTGGAGGATGTTGATGAGGTTGTCCGGGCGGAGGAAGAACTTCGACGTGATCGAAAAGAAGACGCACAGGGCGACCAGCACGAAGAGCAGGGCGGCGGTCTCGGGAACGGTCGGGCGGCGACGCGGCTCGCCCCGAGCCGGATCCGGCGGGATCGCCTGCGTACCGCTCGACGCGCTCTTCAGTGCCTCGCCCGCATCCGTGCCAGGTCCGCTGACCAACTCCTCGTCTGCCACGCTCACCCTCCTGCGGCGGCCAGCAAGGTGCTGGTCGTGATGTCGTCTCCGATGAACTGGCCGACGATGACGCCTCTGGCCATCACGTAGGCTCGATCTGCGACCTGGACTGCTTCCTCATAGTCGGAGGTCACGATCAGGATCGCGACGCCGGTCGCGGCGAGGGCGCGCAACGACGAGTAGATGTCGGCTCGCGCGCCAACGTCTACGCCGCGCGTCGGCTCGACCAGGACGAGCACCCTGGAGTCCCGTTCGAGCCAGCGAGCCAACAACACTTTCTGCTGGTTGCCGCCCGACAGGGTGCCCATCAATTGCCTCGGATCGTTGCGTGATCGAATGTTGATCCGGTCACGCCAGCGATGGAACACGAGGGCCTCAACTCGGTCCCTGATGAACCCGAAGGTCGACATCCTGGGCCAGGAGGCGACGGCGATGTTCTCGGCGACGGAGCGAACCATGAACGCCCCGCCGGCCTTTCGATCTGCCGGCAGGAAGCCGACACCGGCGGCGATCGCGGCCGATGGCTGCTTCAGCTGTGAAACGATGCCGCGCACCTCGAGCGTTCCCGCATCGAGGCGAGCGAGGCCAAAGGCCGTCTCTGCCACCTCTTCGGCGCCCGAGCCCAGCTTGCCGAACAGTCCGACGATCTCTCCGGGGCGGACGTCGAGCGAGACGTCCGAGAAGGCCCGACCAAGCGACGCACCGACATACCGAAGGACCGGCTGATCACCGATCGTATGCTTGGGCTGCGCGGGCCGTCCCACGTCCGCCATCCGACGGCCGATCACGGCCTCGATCATGGCGCGGCGATCGGTCTCAGCGACGAGGGACAGAAGCGAGGTGCTCCCGTCGCGGAGCACCTGGACCCGGTCCGCGATCTGGGTGACCTCGTCCATCCGGTGGGTGATGTAGATGATCGCCTGGCCCTGTGCCTTCAGGCGGCGGATGAAGTTGAACAGGATCGCAGCCTCATGCTGCGAGAGGGCGGCGGTCGGCTCGTCGAGGATGAGCAGCCGCGCTGCTCCAGCAAGGGATCGCGCAATCTCGACGATCTGCCGCTCACCGACGCGCAGGGTGCCGACGATCGCATTTGGGTCGATGTCCACCTCGAGCTGGTCGAGAATTGACCTGGCTCGCTTGAACATGGCCGACCAGGAAACGACGCCTCGGCGGTTCGGGATGCGACCCAGCGAGATGTTCTCGGCGACGGTCAGCGTCGATGCGTCCTGAAACTCCTGGAAGATGATGGCGACGCCGAGGTCGCGCGCCTGTCGTGGGCTGAGACTGACGTACTCCACGTCATCGACGACGACGGCACCGCTGTCGGCCTGGTAGTCGCCGGCGATGATCTTGACGAGCGTGGACTTGCCGGCTCCATTCTCCCCGAGCAGGGCGAGGACAGAACCAGCGGTGGCGTCAAGGTCCACACCGTGGAGAACCTCAACGCCACCGAAGGACTTGCGGATCTGGCGTGCCCGAAGTTCAAAGCCCATCGGACTCGCCAGATCCCGTTCGAGTTCTCTCGTTACCGACTAGCAGGCGGGCGTAGTCGGGTAGATCGTCCGGATGTTCGTGCTGTTGATCAGCTCGTGCTGGGTGAAGATGTTCTCGGGGATGGTCCCGCCTTCCAACTTGGCGATCATCGCCGGAATGAGGAGGGAGCCGTACCGCTCCGGGTAGTAGGCAGTGGTGCCGATGTACTGCGGATCGCACGCAATCGTCTTCCACACGGACGGGTCCGCACCCTGGCCGGCGTAGAAGAGGTCAGCGCTTCGGCCGGCCGTCTTGGCAGCGCCGATGGCGCCCACGATGCCGTCCTCGTTGATGGCGACCACGACGATACGGTTGCCCGGGAGGGCGGTCAGCAGGTCCGAAACCTTCGGCAGGGCCGTGTCAGTCCTGTCCGCGCCGTCGAGGATCTTCTCGTTGATGATCGGGCAGAACTCCTTGAAGCCAATTCGGAAGCCGCCCATGCGGGCGGTGTTCGCCGCGCCGGCGGCCGTGGACTCAAGCGAGACGTACGCCGTGTAGTCGCAGTTCCAGGTGTCCTTGGCGTACTTGCCGATGGCCCCGCCGGCGATCTTGCCGGCGTTCTCGTTGTCGGCGCCCATGAAGGCGACCTGGCAAGGCGGCTGGATGATGTCGATGGCGATGGTCGGCAGGTCGCCGTAGGCCTTACAGATCTGCGGGGACGACTTCTGGTCGACCTGGAAGTTCAGAACGCCCTCGACGCCCTGGACCTTGAACTGATTGGCGCAGTCAAGCGCCTTCGCGGTATCGAGGTTGCTATCGCACAAGAAGACTTCCTGGCCCGCATCCTTGCCGGCCTGGAGGATCCCATCCGAGACGAGCTTCACGAACGGGATGAATTCACCAAGCGACATGTAGCCGATCTTGTGGCTCACCGGCGGTGCTGCAGTGACGGGCGGCGCTTCCGTCGGCGCGGCCGTGATGACAGGGGCGCCCGTCGGCGCGGCGGAGGCCGCGCTCGAGCACGCGCTCAGCAGGATTGCCGACACCATGAACAATGCGGACGACCGGGCGATCTTGCCGGTCCGCTGAGTGGTTCCGAGCACGCTTCCTCCTCGAACTCTGTCTGGAATTCCGCGGAGGGACGTTCACAAGACGACCAACATGAATCGTTGCTGGAAACGTCGTCAGGCCGCGCTTTGGCGAGGGTATCGCCGGGGTAATAGCCGTGTCAAGCCGAATTCCGCGCCCGCCGTCCGGCCCGTCGCGAGCGGCTCCTCATCGGATCAGCGTCCGCCGGGACGCTCCGGGTCTGTCGGGTGCGCCGCCAGCGGGATAACCTCGATCTCGAGGTACGGGAAGAACGGTAGCGAGGAGATGGCCGCGTGGAGCACGGTCGCATCCGGGGCGTCCCAGAGGCCCCAGTTCGCTCGCCGGCCGGGGATACGCCACATCCGGCGGATCCGGCCCTCTTCAGCGAGCTCGCGGCCCCGTAGCCGCTCCGCCGCGGTCAATCGCCGCGCTTCTTCGGGATCCCCATCCGGCGGCCAGCGGACCTCGATGTGGACGAGAAATTCCATGCTCTTCTCCGCTTCGCCCGACCAGGTCGAGTGGACGGCGTCACGGGTCGGCCGCCCATCGCTATCATACGGCTGGAAACGCTGGCTGGAAACGCTTGCACCGTCCGGTTCCAGGCGCGAGTCCTGTCCGTTTCAAGATTCTCGGAGGCACGCATGGCCCGCATCCCGATCGACATGCCGAAGCTTGGCTACGACATGGAAACCGGCAAGGTCGGTAACTGGTTGAAACGCGTCGGCGACGTGATCGCCCGCGGCGACGTGATCGCCGAGATCGAAACCGATAAGGCGACCGTGGACATGGAAGCAACCGCCTCCGGGACCCTGCTCGAGATCATCCATGGGCCGGGCGACGAAGTGCCGGTCGGCCAGCCGATCGCCTACCTGGAAGACGGGGCGTAAGGCGACGCCGTCGTGACCGAGAGGCGTCATCCGATCACGCCAAGCCCGATGCGGCGGGCCATCGCCCGGCGCATGGTCGAGAGCAAGGCGCGTGCGCCCCACTTTTACCTGAGCACGGATGTCGAGATGGATGCGTTGCTGGCGACCGCGGAGCGGTTCAACAACGGGCGGGCGAAGGAGGCGCGGCTCAGCGTCACCGCCTTTCTCATCCGGGCCGTCGCCCTGACCCTGGGTGAGCACCCGATGTTCAACGCGGTTTGGAACGAAGATGTCGTGGAGCAGGCCGACTCGATCAACGTCGGCGTCGCGATCGCGCTGGACGACGGGCTGATCGCCCCTGCCCTGATCGACTGCCGGGACCGGAGCGTCGAGGACCTGGCGGCGGCGCTCGGCGACCTGGTCGCCCGAACCAGGATCGGCAAGCTCCGCGCTCCGGAGATCAACGACGGGACGTTCACCCTGTCCAACCTCGGCATGTTCGAAGTGAGCGCCTTCACCGCGATCATCACGCCCCCCCAGGTCGCGATCCTGGCCACCGCACGGACGGAGGCGCGCGCCGTCGTTCGGGACGACGGCGTCGTGATCCGGCGGATGATGACGGCCACGCTCTCGTCGGATCACCGCGTGGTGGATGGAGTGGGGGCGGCCCGGTTCCTGGAGACATTCAAGGGTCTCGTGGAAGCGCCGACGGCGTGGACAGGGGAAGGCGCCACGTCATGACGTTGCTGGCCGGGGCCGCAGAAGTGGAGATCACGCCACCGTTTCCGGTGGATCTCCTGGGCTACGTCCGGCGGCCCCTGGCTGCGCGACACGCCTACGAGCCATTGATGGTCACGGCCTGCGTCTTCCGTGACGATGAGTCGGGCGCGACCATCGTGGTCATCGCGGCCGACGTCGTTGGGCTCACGACCGCGATGGCTGACCGCATCCGGGGGCGCGTCGGCGAACTCGTTGGCTGCGATGCCGCAGCCGTGCTGCTCAATTCCAGTCACAGCCACGCCGCCCCGTGGCCGGGCGCCACGATCAAGCTCGGCGGCGAGTTCGACGGCTGGACGGAGACGGAGCTCCGCTACTGGGACTCGATCCCGGATCGCTACGC
>JAYTWS010000052.1:0-12602 GCA_043743315.1 Chloroflexota bacterium
TTCGTGTTCATGCTGTGGGCGATTCCCATTGGGCTGATCCTTGGATTCGTCGCCCGTGGCAGCATCGACGGGCTGCTCACGCTCGGGTTCCGATGGGGCCCGCTGGCGATCGGCGGCCTGCTCGTGCAGCTCGTCCTGTTCACGGCGTTCTGGGACTCGCTTGCCGGCGACCTCGGGCCGCCGATCTACGTCGCCTCCACCGTCGCTGTGTTCGCCGCAGTCGCCCGGAATTCTCGGCTCGCAGGCATGCCGGTCGTGGCCGCTGGTGCGTTGGGCAACCTGATCGCGATCGCCGCAAACGGCGGCTTCATGCCGGCCAGCCAGGAGGCGCTCGAACTGGCGGGTTTCGTTGGACCCGGCGACCACACCAACAGCGTCGTGCTCGCCAACCCCGCCGTGCGGCCGCTGACGGACATCTTCGCGCTCCCGGCGATCGTGCCACTCGCGAACGTATTCAGTATCGGAGACGTCCTGATCGGCCTGGGCATCGTCATCGTCATCGTGGCCGCGATGCGGGCTCGGACGGAGCCCATCTCGCCCTCCGGATCGACGCTGTCGTGATGTTCAGCGGCCGCGGCGCTCCCGCCACAGGCTTCCGATCAGGAACATGACATTCGCTGGGCGCTCCGCCAGGCGACGCATGAAGTACGGGTACCACTCGCTGCCGATCGGCACATAGATCCGAACCGTCCAGCCCTCGCGGAGCAGGCGCTCCTGGAGGTCGCGGCGGACGCCGTAGAGCATCTGGAACTCGAATCGCTCGGGGCCGATCCCGTGTTCGCGGGCATGGACGATGGCCAGGTCGACGATCTGGTCGTCATGGGTCGCGAGAGCCGGGTAGTGACCGTCGTCGAGCAGTCGCCGCATGACGGCAACGTAGGCGGCATCGACATTGCCGCGCTCCTGGTGAGCCACCTCGGCCGGCTCCCGATAGGCGCCCTTGCACAGCCGGACGCGGGCTCCAGCGGCGATGAGGCGTTCCACATCCGCCGGCGTCCGTTGGAGCATGGCCTGGAGGACCACGCCGACGTCGCCCGATCCCCCCATCAGCGGCCGGAGTTCCTCCCAGATCGTGAGCGTCGCATCCGTCGTGGTGTGATCTTCCATATCGATCCGGACGAAGGCATTCGAGGTCGCCGCCGCAGTGAGGATCCGGGCCACGTTCTCGCGCATGATCGCCGTGTCCAGGAGGAGGCCCATCTGGCTGAGCTTGAGGCTGACGTTCAGGTCGAGACCGGCCTGATCGAGGGATTGAAGGGCCGCGACATACGCGTTGGCCGCGGACCGCGCTGCCGCAGACGATCGAACCGATTCTCCGAGGATGTCGACGGTGGTCCGGTACCCGGCCGCCCGCATCCGGTCGAGCGCCGGCATGGCCGCCTCCATCGTCTCACCCGCCACGAATCGGGAGACCATCGAGCGGGTCAGCGGCAGTCGGGTAGCCAGACGGCCGATGAACCGACGATGTGCCAGGCCGAGGAGCACGGCTCGCATGGCACGCTCGACCAAGCTGGAGGTGGCCGCGCGGACGTTCACCGCGGGCTCAACGAGGCGGACGCTCTCCCGGGACGATGGCGCCTTCCAGCTGATCGCCGAGCTCGACGGTCCGTCGGTATGCAGCCCAGACGGCCTCCGAAAGGACCGTCCGGAGCCGGCCCGACTCGAGCTCATGGAGGGCAGCGGCGCTCGTCCCGCCGGGCGAAGTGACCATGTTCCGGAGTTCGGCCGGATGCATCCCGGACTGCTTGGCAAACAGCGTGCTGCCTTCAAGGGTCTCGATGACGAGGTCATGGGCAATGTGCCGCGGGAATCCAAGATGGACGGCGGCGTCGATCAGTGCCTCCATGAACAGGAAGACATAGGTCGGGCCGGTGCCGGACACAGCGGTCGCCATCGCGACGAGCTTCTCATCGTCCACCTCCAGCTGGGCTCCAAGGGCCGCCAGCAGGGCCGCCGCCTGAGCCCGCTGTTCCGGCGTCACCTCGGGCGTCGGGAACCAGACGGTCATGCCTTTCCCGAGGCGAGCGGGCGTGTTCGGCATGCTCCGGACGATCTGATCGTGCCCGAGCGCCGACACCAGCGCCCGGGTCGTCGCGCCGGCAAGGACGCTGATAACGAGTTGGCCGGGCCTGAGCACCTCGCCGATCTCGCGTCCGACGCGCGCGAGCATCTGCGGTTTGATGGCCAGGATCACGATATCGGCGCCCGCGATCGCCTCGGCGTTGGCGGCCGCCGTCCGGATGCCGTGGGCACCGGCCAGCTGGGCGCGGCGCTCCGCCCTGGGATGACTTGCGACGACCTGCGCGGCATCGACCAGCTGGCCACGCAGGAGCCCGGCGATGATCGCTTCGGCCATCACGCCGGAACCGATGGTGGCGATCGTGCGACCTGCGAGCGGGGACATGACCCGAGTATGCCACGCGCCCGCTGCGCCGAGCGACGGCCTTAATCCGCGGCGGACGGGCTCTCGGCCGCTGGTCTGGGCCGCGCCGCGCCCACGGACGCCCCGCGATCATCGAGGGCTCGTTTCAGCCGGAACCGCAGGAAGGCGTTATCGCCGGCACGGCCGACGCAATCCGGGCAGAGGTGGGCCCATCCCTCGATGTCATTGAGATCGCGGGGGACGTGATGTGCCCCGCACCACAGGCAATCGAATGCCGCGCGAAACGCCATGGCCTATCCGGTCGTGTCGCTGGGCAGAAACGGCATTGGTCCGTGCGATTCAACCTCGGGGCGGCGATGACGCGCAGGTAGCGCCGGGCGCGAGGTCAGAGCGGCTTGATGGCGTCCACGGCCACACGAGCCGCGCCGCGATCCGTGAACCAGGTCGCGTCGATCTGGACGAAGTTGGCCCACTCAGCCGGTACCTGGTCTTCGGGGAAGATCGCATTCACCGGGCACTCCGGCTCACAGGCCCCGCAGTCGATGCATTCATTGGGATCGATGAACAGCTTGCGGTCGACGCCTTCCTCGAAATGGATGCAATCCACCGGGCAGACCGAGACGCACGAAACATCGAGGAGGTCGATGCAGGGCTCGGCGATGACGTAGGCCATTGGGGTTCGATCTCCTCATTGCGACGCGGCGCAGCTGCCCTCGTATTCGGGCGATCAAAAGCGTACCACCCGACCTGAGCCGATGCCTCCGTCAGGGCTGGCTTGACGGCCCCTCGCTGGCAAGGGGCTGACCAGCCGCATCGATGAATCGGATCGGGATGACCATGCCCTGCGCCCAGTGGCCGGGAATGTGGCACCCGACGAGCCACGGGGCTGTCGACACGGCCTCCATCGATGGCACGTCCCAGGCGACATCGACCCGCCCGCCGGACGCGACGACCACACGGAGGCCGGCACGATCGGGCGGGACACGCACGACCGGTGTCGGCCCGGGCGGGGCGCCGACTGTCGAGGCTTCAGCCGCCTCCCACGCGTCCTGGACGTCGAGTGTGCCGATCACGACTTCGTGCACAGCCAGGCCGCCATTCACGACCTGGAGCGTCACCGATTCGCCCGGCACGAGGTCCAGAATCGCTGGGATGTACGTGTAATCCTTGGCCAGGATGATCACGTTTCGTGGGTGGTCGGGTGTGCCGGGGGTCACGGCTGGGGTTGCATCGGCCGAGCCGCCGCAGGCCACGAGCACTGTGCTGGCCACGACCACGAGGACCATCGACCGCGCAGACGAGGCGACAATCCATCGCAGCAGTCGGGCATGAGGGAGGGCAATGCGCACGGCGAGTGCAGTCTAACGACGCGTCCCATCCCGCCGAACTTGCTTGACATCGGACTCGCCGCCACGGGATAGTGCTGACCACCGCCGACGCGGAATCATTGCCCCTCGTGCGATTGCCGCAGACGAGAGGGCGGATCGCCGCGAACTTGAGCGGGATCCAACTCGCTCGGGCCCTCGGATCCTTGAGAAGGAACCCATCCGCCAGTGACGACTGATGTGCAACCAGCGGCCATGCCGAGACGGGGCGGACAGCCCGGCTCGGCCGAAGCTGCCGTTCGCCTCGAACACGTCACCAAGTCCTTCGGAGATGACGCGGCCGGCAAGCGCGTGGCCAAGGCCACCGGAGCGGCACCGGGCGGACCCGTCGTCGCCGTCGACGGCATCGACCTCGAGATCGCGGACGGCGAGTTCTTCTCGATGCTGGGCCCGTCCGGGTCCGGCAAGACCACGACGCTCAGGATGATCGCCGGATTCGAACAACCGACGAGTGGGCGGATCCTGCTGCACGGCGAGGATGTCTCCGGCCGGCCGGCATTCGATCGCGACGTGAACACGGTCTTCCAGGACTACGCCCTGTTCCCGCACATGACCGTTGCCGAGAACGTCGCGTATGGGCTGGTGATCCGCAAGGTTCCCCGCGCGGAACGAGACGGGCGCGTCGCTGACGCCCTGCGCATGGTCCGCCTCGAGGGGTTCGATGCTCGGAAGCCGGGCCAGCTGTCGGGGGGCCAGCAGCAACGCGTCGCGCTCGCCCGCGCGCTCGTCAATCGCCCGCGCGTCCTGCTCCTCGATGAGCCGCTCGGTGCGCTTGACCTGAAGCTGCGAGAGGCGATGCAGATCGAGCTAAAAGCCATCCAGCAGCAGGTCGGCATCACGTTCATCTATGTGACCCATGATCAGCAGGAGGCGCTCACGATGAGCGACCGGCTGGCCGTGTTCAACCACGGACGGATCGAGCAGGTCGGCACACCGGCCGAGCTCTACGAACGCCCCGCGACGGCCTTCGTCGCCGGCTTCGTCGGGACGTCGAATCTCATCAAGGGCGCGATGGCCGAGCGGGTGGTCGGAGCCGCAGGTACCTTCACGGTGCGACCGGAAAAGATCCGCCTCGCCGCCGCAGGGACGGCCGTCGCCGACGACGAGATGGCGGCCGACGGCACCATCCGGGATGTCGTCTACCTCGGCTCGGAAACGCGCTACGTTGTCGTTCTCGGGGGGGACGCCGAGCTGGTCGTGACGCAGCAGAATCTGTCCACTTCGTCAATGGAGGCGCTCGCGGCGCAGGGGCGTCCGGTGCGTCTCATCTGGAAGCGGGAACACGCCCTTCGCGTCCAGGAGTGACGCGGGGCACATGGAGGAGGGATCAATGATCCAGCGCAGACTCGCGTCGATCGTCGGGATCGTCGCCATCGTGGCCGCAGCATGCGGCAGCGGCGCCTCACCGGCGCCTTCGTTCAACCTGCCGACCGCGGTCGGCGACGGCGAAGGTCAGCTCACGGTCCTCGCCTGGCCCGGCTACGCGGAGAATGGGTCGACTGACGAGAAGGTCAACTGGGTGAAGCCGTTCGAGGACGCCACCGGTTGCAAGGTGACCGTTCAGGTGTTCGGAACGTCCGACGAGGCATTCAGTCTCTTTTCGACGAACCCGACGAAGTACGACGTCATCTCGGCCTCGGGCGACGCCAGCCTCCGGTTGGTCCGCGCCGGGTACGTCCAGCCGGTCAACGTCGACCTCGTGTCGAACTACGCGGACATCTTCCCGGCGATCAAGGACAAGCCGTACAACACGGTCGACGGCGTCCACTACGGGATCCCGCACGGCCGGGGCTCGAACCTGCTGATGTGGCGAACGGACAAGATCACGCCGCCCCCGACCTCGTGGGCCGAGATGTTCGATCCGAATGCCGCGTGGGGCAAGCACGTGTCGGTCTACGACGCGCCGATCTACATCGCCGACGCGGCGGTGGTCCTCATGAAGACCAACCCCGACCTCAAGATCAAGAACCCCTACGCGCTCGATGACACCCAGTTCGCGGCAGTGGTGGACCTGCTCAAGAAGCAGCAGCCCGTCATTGGCCAGTACTGGACCGACTACACCAAGCAGCAGCAGGCGTTCGAATCGGGTGATGCGACGATCGGGACGACCTGGCAGGTCATCACATACCTGCTCCAGTCCGAGACCCCGGCCATCCCGGTCGATGTCATCAAGCCCGTCGAGGGCGCGACCGGCTGGTCCGACACCTGGATGATCAATTCGAAGACCAAGAACATCAACTGCGCCTACAAGTGGCTCAACCACATCGTTTCGCCCGAAGTCAACGCGCAGATCGCGGCGTGGTTCGGGGAAGCACCCGGCAATGCCAAGTCCTGCGGTCTGTCCAAGGCCGACCAGGACAATTGCGACTTCTTCCATGCAGCCGATGAAGACTTCTGGAAGGATGTCTGGTACTGGCAGACACCCGAGACGGCCTGTGTCGATGGCCGGACCGACGTGAAGTGCAAGGGCTTCGACGATTGGGTCAAGGCCTGGACCGAGATCAAGGGCTGATCGCGCCCGGCGAATCATTGAGGGCTCGGGCGCGTCGCGTCCGGGCCCTCGACGCTTTCAGGACATGACTGCATCACCGATCGGTCAAGCCTCGCTCGCGCGCCGTTTGGCGGCCTGGCTCCACGCCCGGCCCCGAGTTCGACTCGGGCTGCTCCTTGCCGCGCCGATCGCGTGGCTCGTGGTGGCCTACCTGGGCTCGCTCGGCGTCCTGTTCATCAATTCGCTCTGGCAACGCGACGAGTTCACCGGCCTGGTCCAGCGGACCTTCACCGTCGAAAACTTCGCACTGCTCGTCAGCAATCCGCTCTATGTCACGGTCCTGCTCCGGACGGCCGCCATGGCAGCCGCGGTGACGCTCACCTGCATCGTGCTGGCCTTTCCGATCGCGTACTACATGGCCCGGGTCGCCTCGCCGCGTACGCGCGGGCTGCTCGCGGTCGCCGTGGTCATGCCGCTCTGGGCCAGCTACTTGATCAAGGCCTACTCGTGGCGGCTCATCCTGTCGGAGCAGGGCCTCCTCAATTGGCTGCTCCAGCCGCTCGGCCTCCGAGGCCCGGGCCAGACCGAGATCGGCCTGTGGCTGGTGTTCACCTACCTCTGGCTGCCCTACATGATCCTGCCGCTGTATGCCGGATTGGAGCGGATTCCGCGGTCCCTCCTGGAGGCCTCGTCCGACCTCGGCGCTCATGGCTGGACGACGTTCCGACGGGTGATCTTCCCCCTGGTCATCCCGGCGCTCGCGGCCGGATCGATCTTCACGTTCTCGTTGACGCTCGGTGACTACGTCGCGCCATCGCTCATCACCACGACCCAGTTCATCGGCAACCTGATCTACCTGAACTTCGGGGCACCGGACCTGCCATTCGCCGCCGCGTTGTCGCTCGTGCCGCTCGGGGTCATGCTGGTCTACCTCCTGATCGCGCGCCGCCTCGGCGCGTTCTCATCCCTGTGAACGGCATGCCCGGGCGGATCGCCCTTCGGGCGTCCACGATCGTCGTCCTGCTGTTCATCTATGTCCCGCTCATCGTCGTGATCGCGTACGCGTTCAATTCGAGCGGAACGACGTCCTGGCCGCCGGCCGGCTTCAGCACGCGCTGGGTGGAGGCGGCGATCGGCAACTCGGGCCTGCGGCAGGCATTCCTGACGTCGATCGGCATCGCCCTCGGTGCCTCGGCCGTGGCCCTCGTGCTCGGCACGCTCGCGGCGTTCGCCGTGGCTCGGTACAGCTTCTTCGGTCGGGAGGCGATCTCGTTCGTCGTGGTCTTCCCGATAGCCCTGCCCGGCATCGTGACCGGCATGGCCCTCAGCACGACGTTCGCCACGACCGGCATTCCGCTCGGGTTCCTGTCGATCGTGATCGGCCACGCCACCTTCTGCATCGTGCTGGTCTACAACAACGTGGTGGCGCGTGTTCGTCGCACGGGTCGGTCGCTCGAGGAGGCCTCGGCGGACCTTGGGGCCGACAACTGGCAGACCTTCCGGCGCGTCACCTTTCCGGCGATCCGGTCGGCCATGCTGGCCGGCGCGCTGCTCGCCTTCGCCCTGTCCTTTGACGAGGTCATCGTCACGATCTTCACCGCCGGCGGGGTCACGACCCTGCCGATCTGGATCTTCCAGAGCTTCCGCCTGGCCAATCAGGTCCCGCTGGTCAATGTCGCGGGGCTGGCGGCGATCCTCCTGTCGGTCCTCCCCGTCTTCATCGCCTCGCGCCTGACCACGGACGCTTCGGCCGCCGGCCGCGCCTGATCCGATGGATGAGGACCACCCGATGACCGACACCGTGGACATCGATGCAGCCCGCCACGCGCTCGAGTCCGAGGCGGCACAGCTTCGTACGTCGCTCGGCGAACCGATCGAGGGGCCCGGTCAGATGACCTACGGCTCGCAGGCCGCCTCGGCGACCCATGTATTCGAACAGCAGCGTGACCTCGCCCTGCGGGACCACGAACGCGCGCAACTCCAACTTGTCGAGGACGCACTGGCCTTCATAGCCGACGGGACCTACGGGACCTGTCGATCCTGTGGCAAGGCGATCGCCGCCGCCCGCCTCGTGGCGATTCCGTGGGCCGCCACCTGCATCGAGTGCGCTCGCAACCCGACCCGATGACGCGGTTCGTGATCCTCGATCGCGGCCACGATGGCCGAACCACCTCGGGGGCCCGCGGCGCGGCCCGACCGCCCCTCGTCACGATCGAGGATATTCGAGCAGCGGCCGACCGCCTCAAGGGCATCGCCCTGCGAACCCCGCTCGTCACCTTCGACGCCGGCCCACCGCTCATCGTCCTCAAGGCCGAGTCGCTCCAGCCGATCGGCGCGTTCAAAATCCGGGGCGCCTACAACGCGATCGCCCAGCTGAGCCCCGAGGAACGGGCCAGGGGCGTCGTGACCCATTCGTCGGGCAATCACGCCCAGGGGGTGGCACGGGCGGCTCGACTGCTCGGGGTTCGGGCGACGGTCGTGATGCCCGAAGACGCCCCCGCGATCAAGCGGGCCCGGGTCGAGGCCGATGGCGCGACGATCGTGACGGTGGCCGTCGAGAGTGGAGCCCGCGAGGAGATGGCGGGCCGCCTGGTGGTGGAGCAGGACCTCGTGCTGATCCCGCCGTATGACGATGATCGCGTGATCGCCGGCCAGGGCACCTGCGGCCTCGAGATCGCCGAGGACGTCCCCGATCTCGCGCTCGTCCTGGTCCCGATCGGCGGGGGCGGGCTCGCGAGCGGAATCGCCGCGGCGGTCCGGGCCCTCCGACCCACCGCGCGGATCATCGGTGTCGAGCCGGAACTCGCGGCGGATGCTGCCGAATCCTTGGAGCTGGGGCGGATTGTCCGGTGGGACGGTCAGGCAACGGCGCGGACGATGGCCGACGGCACCCGGACCCAGGCGATCGGCGAGCGACCCTTCGCCCACCTGTCGCGGCTCCTCGACGGGGTCGTCACGGTTTCGGAGGCCGAGATCCAGCTGGCCGTCGGGCTCGCCGCTGAGCGCTCGCGGCTCGTCGTGGAGCCGTCGGGTGCGCTGTCGATCGCGGCGGTCGCGTTCCACGCGGGCGAACTCGGTCTCGCGTCACTGGCCGGCACGGTCGTGGCCGTCGTGAGCGGCGGCAACGTCGATCCGGGGCGCTACCGATCGCTGCTGGCAGGACCCGGATCCGGCTGATCCGGGTCCACGCCGGACCGGCGGGCGCGGAAGGCGGCCTCGCGTACGCGAAGCGCAGCCCGCTCGACGTCGGTCCGACGGTCGACCGCCGCCGACGATCGCGATTCGCTGCGCATCCAGCCCGCCAGAACCGCTAGCGTCGCGAGCAGGAAGATCACGTCGCCGACGAACCACATGATCCCCGCAGCGAGCCGCTGGTCGGCCAGCGCCTCGATCCCGTATGGCGCGCCGAGCGTTGCGTAGTGCGCATACAGGGGGCTCTCCGCGAACAGGATCGCCATCGCCAGGAACGACCCCTGCGGCAGTTGGAGGAAGACATAGGCGATTCGCGCCGGGTAGCCCATGCGTCGCGGCGCCGGATCGACGGCGACGAGCGGCCACCAGAACAGCAGTCCTGACGCCAGGAAGAGCAGGTGCTCCAGGTCGTGGAGGACGGGATCCTCGAGCGACTGATCGAACAGGGCCGAGAAGTGCGTGCCCCACATGACCCCGGCAAACACCAACCAGGCCACCACGGGGTGCCCGATCACTGCCACCGGCCGGCTATGCAGGATCGGGAGGAGGACGCGCTGTCGTGTTGCCGGCGAGGCCGCCCTGAGCAGCTGGGTGATCGGTGCTCCCAGCGCCAGCAGGGGCGGTGCAATCATGGTCAGCAGCAGGTGCTGCACCATGTGCAGGGAGAAGAGCGTCGTGTCATACCGTGCGAGGCCCGACTGGAGCGCGACCGCGATGACGGCGAGCCCTCCGAGGAACGCCCAGCGCTGCCGTCCGGGCACCGGGTGTTCGGGATGGCCACGATCGACCGACCGAACCAGGAGCCACCACCCGAAGGCCGCCGCCAGCAGTCCACCCGCAACGAGCGGTTCGATCTCCCATCCCAGGAGCAGGTTCGCAGCGCCTGGCGCTGCGTCGGGCGAAGCGCCGTCGGCCGCAACCCCACTGGCGTTGGCCATCCAGGCGCCCGCACCGACCAGGACCGGACCGGCGAAGCGGCGAAATCGGTGCGCTCGTACGTTCACAGCCGCATGGTCCCACGCTCCCGCGCGGAGCACCCGCGGGACACAGGACCCTCGGGTATCATGGCGAACGGCTCGCCCGATGAGGGTGGCCCCGAACCGCGCCCCGCCGGGGTCCGTCCCGACCGCCGGCATCGTCACCTTCATCGTTCCGAGGACAGCCGATGTCGACTAACCCCAGGAAGCGGCCCGCGCCCGAGGCGTTGGTGGCCGGCCTGGTCGTGGTGATCCTGGTCGCGCTGGTGGTCGCCGTGTTCCTCACGGGTGCTGGAAACACGCTGTATCCGCCGGATGCCGTGACCGAGCAGGGACGTGAGGTTCGTGGCCTGTACGACATCGTGTTCGCCATCGCGATCGCCATTTTCCTGCTCATCGAGGGGCTGATCATCTGGAGCGTGCTCCGGTATCGCCGGCGCCCGACGGACACGGAGCTCCCGGTGCAGACGCACGGCAACAACCTCGTCGAAGTCATCTGGACTGTCATCCCGACGGCCATCGTCCTGTACATGTTCGTGATCTCGTGGCAGACGCTCAATCACGTCGACGCTGTCAGCGCCCAACCGGACATCCGGATCCATGCGATCGCCGGCCAGTTCCAGTGGCAATTCGAGTACCTGGACCGGGATGGCAAGAAGGTTGCGGTCCAGCTGGCTCCGGCGTACAGCGTCGATACGGGCCTGGGCGGCATGGCGGTGCCGGTCGGCCGCTCCGTGCAGGTGACCCTCGACAGCCCGGACGTCATTCACGCCTTCTATGTGCCTCGCTTCCTGTTCAAGCGGGACGTCGTGCCGGGCCAGACCAACAGGTTCGAGTTCACCGTCGATGCCACCGAAGCCGGTCAGGTCTTCCGTGGCCAGTGCGCCGAGTTGTGCGGCACGGGCCACCGCAAGATGCTGTTCTCGGTGATCGCCCTGTCCCAGGCTGACTACGACACGTGGCTGAGCGCGCTGGTCGAGAAGTCCAACGCCACCCCGGCGCCGCTGCCGAGCGGGACCGTCCTCAACATCACCGTCGAGGGAATCAAGTACGACACCGCCAGTCTTGAGGTCCCGGCCGACGCGCCGTTCGCCATCGCGTTCACGAACAAGGATCCGTCCGGCGTCACCCATGACGTCGACATCCGGGACTCGAGCGGGACGGTCCTCGAGAACGAGGACGTGATCGCCGGCGGCACCACCGCCAACTATGCGATGAGCCCGCTCCCAGCCGGCACGTACACCTTCTTCTGCTCGATCCATTCGAACATGACCGGCACCCTGACCGTGAAATAAGGAATCCGGAATGGCAACCCACGCCCTGAGTCCCGCGGCCTCGACCTACTCCAGGGGGATCCTGTACGACTGGTTGACGACGACCGATCACAAGAAGATCGGGATCATGTACGTCATCAACTCGTTCCTGTTCTTCCTGATCGGCGGGATCCTCGCCCTCGTCGTCCGCACCGAGCTCGCGGCGCCTGGCCTCCAGTTCCTGACCGACGAGCACGTGTACAACGAGATGTTCACGATGCATGCGACGATGATGATCTTCCTGTTCATCATCCCGATGCTGGCCGGCCTCGGCAACTACATCGTGCCGCTCCAGATCGGCGCCCCGGACATGGCCTTCCCCCGGATCAACGCCCTGTCGCTCTGGATGTTGCCGCTCGGCGGGATCCTGCTGATCTCGAGCTTCTTCACCGGCGGCACCGCCGCCGCGGGCTGGACCAGCTACCCGCCGTTGTCGCTCGACGGTCCGCTCAAGTCACCGGGCTCGGGCCAGGACCTGTGGATCGTTGCCCTGATCCTGATCGGCACGAGTTCGATCCTCGGCGGGATCAACTTCCTGGTCACGATCTTCAAGATGCGCGCCCCCGGCATGACCCTGTTCCGCATGCCGATCATGGTCTGGACCGTCCTTGTCACCAGTGTCCTCGTGGTGATGGCCACGCCGGTGATCACGAGCGCGCTTGTGATGCTGTTCATCGACCGGAACTACGGCGGCCACTTCTTCGACCCGTTCGGCGGCGGCAGCGCGGTGCTCTACCAGAACATCTTCTGGTTCTACTCGCACCCGGCCGTCTACGTCATGATTCTGCCGGCGATGGGCGTGATCAGCGAGGTCCTGCCCGTCTTCAGCCGCAAGCCGCTGTTCGGGTTCAAGGCGTTCAT
>JAYTWS010000053.1:0-7918 GCA_043743315.1 Chloroflexota bacterium
CGGTGGGCGCCGGGGCGATCCGCCCGACCGGGGGGGGATCGCCGACGACGGGTTGCGCCTTGCGATGACCATGGCCGCGGCCGGCGTCGACATCATCGATATCGGCGGTGAATCCACCCGGCCGGGCCACGCCGACGTTCATGCGAGCGACGAGGCCGCTCGCGTGGTCCCGTTGATCCGCGCCGTTCGCCGGGCGTTGCCGACCGTTCCGATCTCGGTCGACACCACAAAGCCCGATGTCGCGGCGGCGGCCATCGATGCCGGCGCCGGGCTGATCAACGACGTGTGGGGTGTCGCCGACGACGATTCGATGGTCCGGCTCGCGGCGGCCCGTGGGGTTCCGATCGTCCTCATGCACAACCGGGTCGAAGCGCGCTACAGCGACCTCATTCCAGAGATCATCCTCGACCTGCGGCGGGCGATCGATCGGGCGCTACGCGTCGGAATCGCCCAGGCGGACATCCTCATCGACCCGGGCTTCGGATTCGGCAAAACGCCCGAACATAACCTCGCGATCCTGCGGGAGTTACCGGCACTCGGGGTGCTCGGGCGGCCCATCCTGCTGGGCACGTCCCGCAAGTCCACGCTCGGGCGCGTCCTCGATCTTCCGGTCGATCAACGGCTCGAGGCCACGCTGGCCACGACCGCACTCGGGATCGCGGGTGGCGCCGACGTCATCCGTGTCCACGATGTCCGCGAGAATGTGCGGGCGGCTCGGATGACCGATGCCGTCGTCCGTGGAACGTGGATTGAGGCGACGCGATGACCTCGGATCGGATCGTGCTCACCAACATGGTGTTCCAGGCGCGCCACGGAGTCCACGACCACGAGAAGGCGACGGACCAGCGGTTCGAGGTCGATGCCGAGCTCCTCCTCGACCTCCAACCGGCCGGACTCGAGGATGACCTCACGCGGACGCTCGATTACGGCCGCGTCTACGAAACGGTCCGGACGATCGTCGAATCCACGACCTTCAACCTCATCGAGGCACTCGCCGAGGCGATCTCGCACGAGCTGCTGTCCGACTTCCCGGCGCTCGAGGAAGTCATGGTCCGGGTCCGCAAGCCGCAGGTGCAGCTCGGCGGACCGCTCGCCCATGCCGGTGTGGAGATCCGCCGCCGCCGCTCGGGCTGATCTCGCCGGGTGCCGCGGTCAGAGGTTGGCCGGCCTCGTTCCGAGGGTCACCAGGATCGAGATCGTCGCCGAGCCGCGAATGATCTGGAGGTCAACCGCCTGGCCCGGCGCGAAGCCCGCGAGAACGAGGTCGAGCGGATGCTCGGCATCGATGGCCTGTCCGCCGACGTCGACGATGATGTCGCCCTCCTTGACGCCGGCCTGGTCCGCCGGCCCGTCGGGAACCACCGCGGCCTGCGTGTCGCCCGACGCGTCCGTCGCGCGGCTGACCAGCGCCCCGTGGTCCTGGGAGAGCTTGTCTCGCGCCTGGACCTGTGGCGTGATCGCCTCGTAGCGAATCCCGATGTACGGGCGGGCGAGGGGCTGCCCGGCGAGGGCCTGCTGCATGATCGGGCGGGCGATGTCGATCGGGATGGCGAACCCGATCCCGTTCGAGCCGGTGGCGACGGCCGTGTTGATCCCGATCACGTCACCGATCGCGTCCAGGAGCGGCCCGCCGCTGTTGCCGGGATTGATGGCTGCGTCGGTCTGGATCAGGTTGTTGAGTCGATCGCCGCTCTGGACCGTCACGGATCGGCCGGTGGCCGACACGATGCCCGAGGTCACCGAGTTCGAATACGTGCCGAGCGGACTGCCGATGGCGATCGCGAGCTGCCCGACCTTCAGGTCGGCCGAGACGCCGATGGTGGCCGTGGCAAGCCCGCTGGCATCGATCTTGACGATCGCGAGGTCCGTGAGCGTGTCGATCCCGTACACCGAACCCTGGTACTGGTGGCCGTCCTTGAGCTCGACCGTGACCGACGAAGCCGTGCTGCTGCTCGCGTCCGTCACGACGTGGCGATTGGTCAGGATCCAGCCGCTCGCGTCGAAGATCACGCCGGAGCCGATGCCCTGCTCGGGGATCGTGCCGGCGGCCGGGTCCGCCACCGTTCCCGAGACCAGGATCCGGACGACCGCGGGGCCGGCCTTGGCTGCCGCGTCGATGACGGCGGACGATTCGTCGATGGCGACCGGGACCCTGGCTCCGGCCGTCGAGATCGGCGAGCCGCCGATGCCTCCGGCACGGCCGTCGAGCGCGCCGCTGGCGCGCAGGACCAGGAAGGTCCCGCTGCTGGCCAGAACTGCGGACAGGACCGCGGCCATCACGATGGAGCCGAAACCGTTGCGACCCTGGCCGTGGGAGGGCGCGACCACCACGGCCGATGTGGCGGCCGTTTTCGCCTGCTGGTCCGCTGCGGCCCACTCCTCGGGCGACGGCGCGCCAGGAGGCTCAGATGGGGCACGTTCCCAGGCCGCCGTCACCCAGTCGGGTCGCGTCGTCGGCGCCGGCGCGTACGTGGCGGACTCGTCGGCTGCGTCGATCGCCGCGCCGGGGACGGCCGGAGGTGGCGCCGGGGGCCCCGGCTCGTCGGCGGCATTGCCGATGCCCGGTTCGTCGGCGGCATTGCCGATGCCGGGTTCGTCGGCGGCATTGCCGATGCCGGGTTCGTTGTTCTCGCTTGGGGTTGTCATCCGGGGTTCTTGCTCACCATGCTGGCGGAGAGAGTTCGGTCAAGTCGTGACATCGAGCTCGAGATGCTGCCTATCCTGCCGTGTCCGGGTTCACCTTCAGGTCGCTGGTCGATGAAGTTTCCGCCACGATCCCCGGGGCCGTCGCCCGATCGACGGGCGCCGGCGGTTCGATGTTGCGGGGGTCTCGGGGGAGTGCCACCGTGAATGTCGACCCGGCGTTGAGACGGCTCGATACGCGGACCGTGCCGCCGTGCATCTCCACGATGCTCTGCACGATCGCGAGGCCGAGGCCGCTGCCGCTGCCGCGTGCCTCGTTCGCCCGCGTGCCGCGGAAGAACCGCTCGAAGATCCGCGGCAGCTCCTCCGCGTCGATCCCGACGCCCGAATCGCCCACCACGATCTGCACCCCGAAGTCGGTCGGTGCCACCTCCACCCGAACGCGACCGCCTCGCGGCGTGAACTTGATCGCGTTGCCGACCAGGTTGGCGACAACCTGCCCGACGCGGACCGGATCATGGCGAATCCGGAGGGGGTGCTCCGGCAGCGAGACCGCGAGGTCGAGGCCGCGCCGGCGAGCTGCCGCATCGGCCTGTTCAACGGCCTGCTCCACGGTCGCGCGGATGTCGTCGGGTCGGAGGTCGAGGAGGACGAGCCCCGAATCGAGCTTGGACAGCTCGAGGAGGTTCTGGGCCAGCCAGTCCAGGCGCTCCAGTTGCACGGCACTCGCCTCGAGGAACTCTGCTCGGGCGGTCGGGTCCTCGCCCGCCCGCTCGCGCAGGAGCTCGTTGAACGTGCGCATCGCCGCGATCGGGGTCCGTAGCTCGTGGGAGACATCGGCCAGGAAATCACGGCTCCGATCACGGTCCTGCCGAATGATCTCGACGCTCTCCTGGACCTGGTCGGCCATCGTGTTGAATTGGAGGGCAAGCTCGACGAACTCGCGGGAGCCCCACTGGGCGGGATCATCGGGAACGCGTCGTGCCAGGTCGCCCTCGGCGAGGCCCCGGCTGGCTTCGGTCAACCGGCGAAGCGGGATTGTGATCCGGCTGGCCATCGCCGCGCCCGCCGAGATCGAGATCGCCATCGAGAGCAGCCCGATCACCGCGAGGAGCCCCGTCGTCGTGGCAAGGGCCGTGGCACGGTAGGTATACGGGTTCGAGAGCGTGACCTCGATCCAGTAGGGCACGAGCGTTCCATTGACCGGGTAGCGCGCCGGATCGCTGGTGATGAATTCCCGTGTCTGGCCCACGGGAGCGCCGACTTCGAGCCCGGCCTCGAACTCCCCGTTAGAAGCGGGAGTGAACACCCCGTCGACGAACGTGCCGATCCGGATGCGGACGTCCGCTTTGGCCAGCCGGTCGGCGAGGATCCGCTCCTGCGTGCTGCGGGACAGCTGAACGACGACCCGCTGGTCCACCACGTTGTCCGCGCTCAGGACGGGGCTGATGTTGCTGGCCCCTTCCGCCACGAGCGCCACGTACTGCGCAACGCCTTGCGATCGAGCCGTCAGGTCCTCGCGCTGTTGCTGGTCGAAGTAGTCGCCGAGCCGATTGACCACGCCGATCGCGGTCAGGCTCAGGGTCAGGGCGAGGATGGCGATGAACGAGATCGTGAGGCGGCCCTGGAACGTGTGCGGGAAGAGGCGCCGGATGCCCCGCGGTCGATCCAGGCCGGACCTGAGGGTTCGACCCGGCCCCGGTGGCGCAGTGGGCCCGGTTGCTGTCCCGCCGCTAGCGGACGACAAGGTGGATGGCGCCGCGGCGGCCCCCTCGCCGTCCCCGTCCATCTCAGCGCTCGGCGAAAGCGTAGCCGACACCGCGGATCGTCTGGACGAATATCGGATGCGTCGCGTCGTCCTCGATCTTGTCGCGCAGGTGGCTGATGTGGACGTTGATCGTCTTCTCGTCCTGGTCGAGGGCCTCGTAATCGCGGAGAAGTTCGAGAAGCTCACCCCGGGTGTACACACGCCCCGGCCGGCTCGCGAGGTGCCGGAGGATCTCGAATTCCGTCGGGGTGAGGCTGATCCGTCGTTCCCCGCGGGTGACGCGCCGGCGCTCGAGATCGATGATCAGATCCTCGTGGCGAATGACCCGGCCACCGACCGCATCGGCAAGGTCACCGTAGGCGCGTCGGAGGAGCGCCTTGACTCGACTCAGGAGCTCGCGCAGCCCGAATGGCTTCGTGACGTAGTCATCGGCCCCGAGTTCGAGGCCGATGACTTTGTCCACCTCGTCATCTCGAGCGGTGAGCATCAGGACCGGAGCGCGGGAACCGGCGGTCCGAAGCCGTCGCAGGACCTCGAATCCGTCGATACCCGGCAGGCGGACATCGAGGATCACGAGATCGGGTGCCTGGTTCACCGCGAACTCGAGGCCCTCCTCGCCGGAACGGGCCAGGACGACGGTGTAGCCCTCCTGCTGGAGGGCGTACTCGATTCCGCGAGCGACCGCGTGTTCGTCCTCGACGATCAGGATGGTGCTGGACACGGGCCGATCCTACATCGGGTTGGCCGGATGGGCCGCAGGCCGTTCTCGTGGTACCGTGGCGCTTCCACATCCAGAGGTATCGCCTGCCCATGTCCACAGCCCGTCCTTCTCTCGCGGCCACGCACCGCGACGTCACCGGCAAGTCGGTGAACAAGCTCCGCTACAACGGCCAGTTGCCGGCTGTCGTGTTCGGCAACGGCGTCGAGTCGACCAACGTGTCCCTCGACGCCCACGCCTTCGAGCAGCTTCGCCGCAAGACCAGCGCCAACACGCTCGTCGATCTGTCGATCGACGGGGAGAAGGCCCGGCCGGTCCTCGTCCATGGCGTGCAGCTTCACGTCGTCACGCAGCGCCCGCTTCACGCCGACCTGTACCTCGTGCGCATGACGGATGAGCTCACGGTGGATGTGCCGCTCGTCACGTCCGGCGAGTCCGATGCGGTCAAGCTGCACGGCGGAACGCTTCTGCACCCGATCTCCCATGTTCGGGTCAAGGCCCTGCCGGATCACCTGCCCCAGTCGATCTCGTACGACATCTCCCGCATGCTCGGGTTCGATGACGTCGTGCATGTGAGCGACCTCGAGATCCCTGGCGACGTCACGCTGCTGACGGATCCCACGGAGATCGTGGCACGTGTCTCGCCGCCGCGCGTCGAGGAGGAGCCGACTGTCGTCGGTGCCGGGGAGACCGCCGACGGCGAAGCCGCCGAGGCTGCCGCAGGCGAAGTTGGTGCAGCCGACACGGCCGCAGCGAACTCGGACGGGGGCGCTTCCCAAGGCTGATCCCGTTCGGTTCGGCGTCGCCGTTCGGCGACGCCGACTGCCGAAGACGCCGACACCGCGACCAAGCCTCACCCAACCGCGCGAGCGTTCCTGCCGCCGCTATCCCACGCCCCACCCGGCCTCAGCCGCTGGCGCGTCCGCTCACGTACGCCACGGGCAACCGGAGGCGCATTTCGTGGGGTCGCAGACGTCGCAACCGCTCGACGAGCCGATGCCGGAGCGCGCGACGCTCGCGCTCGACAAGGTCATCGAACAGCGACTCTTCGGAGAAGTGCTCGATGAAGTCGGCGTACCCGCGCACGGACCAGCGGTGGACGAGGACACCCTCGCGCCCGGCGACCTCCCGGAATCCGGCCCGACGCAGACCCGCGATCGCCGCCTCGACACTGGCGGCATCGCCGCATCCGCTGTCGGGTTTAGGCGGATCGAAGCCGAACTCGTCGAGAACCTCGTCGAGGACCTGATCCGGCGGGTCGACCTCACCGCTCCCTCGAAGCCAGGTGGCATAGCCGAACGGGGCGCCCGGACGCAGAACGCGCCGCGCTTCACGGAGCGCCGCCGCGCGATTCGGGACGAGTTGCATCACGAACGACGACATCCCCGCATCGAACGTCCGATCCTCGAACGGAAGACGGTCCGCGAGGGCCACGCGGCTTTCAAACCGACCCTCGCGACCCGGGATCGCGTCCGCGGCGTGGGCCGTCGCCCAGGCCGCCATCTCGGACGATCCATCAATTCCGGTCACGCGAATGCCGTGCCAGCGCTCGAGCGCCGCGAACGCCAGAGTGCCGGTACCAGTTCCGATGTCCAGGATGTGCGGCTCGCCCACCCCGCCACCAGCGCCTCCGGGCATCCTCGGTGCGAGGTCGTCGAGGAGCTGGACTGACGCGGGTCGGATGACGGGTGCCCAATACCGAGCGTAGCCCTCGGCGATTCGGTCGTAGCGTGCCGCCTGATCCTCGCTCATCGCGACCATCGTACCCGGAGGCTTCGGGCGGTTCGGCCCCTCAGATCAGTCCCCGATGCCCTTTCCGAACCCGAGGCTCCAGCGCCATGCTGGTCCCGTGGACAGTTCTGTCCCGAGAGGAGTGGTCCTGATGAAGAAGATTCTCGTTGCCTACGACGGGGGAGATCCTGCGCGCCGCGCCCTGGATACTGCCGCCGAACTCGCGAAGTCGACCGGTGCAACCGTCTCGGTCGTGAGTGTCGTTCCCGTCCATCTCGGCCGCATCCCTGTCGACCCCTGGGACGATGCCAGCACCCATGCTCATGAGCTGATCGAGGCCCGCGAACTGCTGGCCGCCAGGGGGATCGAGGCGGAACTGCTGGAACCGACCGGGGAACCGGCGTCGACCATCGAGCGCATCGCCGACCAGGGTGGCTTCGACACCGTCGTCGTGGGATCGCGCGGTCTCGGCCTGATAAGCCGGGCGCTCCAGGGCAGCGTGTCCGAGCACGTCGCCACGCACGCCAAGGCCACGGTCGTCATCGCCCGCTGAAGAGGGGGTTGGCGCTCGCTACCGGCCCGGCGCGCGCCTACCGGCCGGGCACGCGCCCGGCCCCGGCGCAGACCCGCGCTTACCGGCGGGCACGCGCCCGGCCCGGCGCAGACCCGGCGCTTACCGGCCAGGCACGCGATTACCGGCGCAGACCCGCGCTTACCGGCGGGCACGCGCCCGGCCCGGCGCAGACCTGAGCAAGCCACTCGCCGCCCCGCCACGCCGGCCCGAGTTAGCCCACGACTTCCTGCCATCTCGACATCGGGGGACGGCAAGGCCGAGTTTGACGGCTGATTTGGCCACTGACCAGCGGGGACTCGCCGAGGTCCGTGCACGATTTGGATCCCAGCAACGCTGTGGAGGGCTGAATCCCGGCGACTTCTGCGCCTGAGCCTCCGGGGATGTCGATGTGGCAGGAATCGGCCCGTGATTGCCACCGCCCTCCGCGCACCGCTCGCCGCGCCGCGCCGGCCCGTGATTGCCGCGCCGCTCGCCGCCGCGCGCC
>JAYTWS010000054.1:0-3219 GCA_043743315.1 Chloroflexota bacterium
AAACGGCCAACCAGTAGCGGAGACCCCCCGCCGCGACCCTTAGCGCATGAGGGCGCGCTGGTCCGATCGATACGGACTCCCGGCTCCCGTCGCTCGGCACACGTGGCTCGGAAGGTCATGACGTGTGCTCGCGGAGCGATGACCTCTTCGTCCGTACCACGGATGGCGATCCCTGCCGGACCAGGCCCTGGAGGGTGAGGCACGCCTCCTCAAAGCGGGCAGGCCCAACCTCCTCCGCGTAGAGCCGCTCGATCTCACGCACAGCACGCAGCGCCTGCGCAACCACGCGCCGGCCGTCGCGTGTCAGGCAGATCAGCTTTGCACGACCGTCACGCTCGTCCGGGCGGCGCTCCAGGTACCCGGCCCCCTCGAGCTCGTCAACCAGCTCGAGCATCGACGGTCGGGTCATTCCGGCGCGCGCGGCCAGATCCGTCAGCCTTGTCCCCGTCCAGTCGATGTTCCCGAAGACCTGGAGGTGTGAGTGGCGGAGCTGGGTGTACCCCGCCTCCTGGCCCCAGGCAAACAGGTCGGCTCGGAACCGCCGCAGCGTCAATCCCAGGAGCTGCCCCACCGGCAAGCGGTCGCTTGTGTTCACTGGGTCAGTATAGTAAGGTTTCCGAAGCTTCGGTTACCTAACGATGGCGAACCCGCCGAGCTTCAGGAGACCGCCGAATGTCGTCCCAGTCGGTCCAGCGCAGCACCCACAGACTCACCGCAGGCTTGCTCGTCGCCGGTGCCGTGATCGGCGCCATCGGCAACCCGCTCCATCCCCATGTCGCTGCGTCGATCGCAGCCAAGATTGAGACGATCACGCACAACGACGCGTGGGTTGCCATCCACCTGACGATCCTCATCGCAATCCTGCTGGTGGTCGGGGGTCTCGTTGGCCTCACCAGACTTCTTGACGACGGACCGGGCGAACCACTCGCGCGGATCGGGATCGCCGCGGCGCTCGTCGGCGGCGCCCTCGCCACTGTAAGCACCTCGATTGACGGCTTCGCGCTCAAGCCCCTCGCGCTTCAGTGGGCGGCCGCCTCGCCGACAGACGCGCCCGGCGTGCTCGCGCTCGCGAACGCGGTGCAGGTCGCGGGCTTTGCCATCTGGAGCATGGCGATCCTGGTCCTCTTCGGCGTGGCATTCGCCTGCTTCGGCGCCGCCTGTGTCGCCAGCGACCGCTTCCCGGCCTGGCTCGGCTGGATCGCCATCGTCTCCGGCGTCGGCTCTGCCGTCGCGGCCGTGCTCCAGATCGCAAACACTGGGGAGGTCCAGACCGCTGAGACCCTGTTCTTCGCCTCGTCGCTGCTCATCACACTGTGGGCGCTTGCCGTGGGCGTCCTCGTCTGGCGGGACCGACGAGCAGCTGACGCCCGCCTGGCAGGCGCACTTCCCGTCCGCTGATGCGACTGGTGTCTGTCACCAGCATCGCGGCGCGACGCAGGCAGTTCCGCGCGGCGTCGGGCGTCCGCCGATGAGACGCGGCCTCTACGACCTCCTGTACCGAGTCGGCGCGCCCTGGGACGGACCGCCGCGACCCGAGCTGGTCAGCCTCGTCGAACGCGGCGTCCTCACGCCGGCTCACCTGTCTCCGGGCCGTGCGATCGATCTCGGTTGTGGCACGGGTGCGAACGTGGTGTACCTGGCCGAGCATGGCTTCGAGTCGACCGGGGTCGATTTCTCCCCGGTCGCCCTCCGCAGCTCGCGAAAGCGTGCCAGCACCCTGGGAATGGACGGGCAGATCCGCTTCGTTGAAGGCGACCTCACCGCAAGCGAGATCCCAGGCGCGGTCGGGCCGTTCGACCTTCTCGTCGACTACAGCACCCTCGACGACCTCGATGCCGCCGGCCGACGGGCGATGGCAGGTCTCGTAGCCAAGCTTGCTCGACCTGGAGCGCTGTTTCTCCTGTGGTGCTTCTGGGCCAAGCGATCCGATTTGCCCCGGGTGAGCCTGACCGGCCCCTCGCGGATGATTCCGGTGATTGAGCCCGGCGAGGAGACAGCGCTGTTCGGCCATCACTTCTCGATCGAGCGACTCGCGACGCCCGACGCGTCGACGCGGACCGCTTGTTCCTCATGACCCGCCGCGCAACCGACGCCGAGGGCATGGCCCAATCGGCCAACTAGTATCGTCGGCCGGCCGACGCGACCCTTAGGCGCATGATGGCGCGCTGGTCTGATCCACACCGACTCCCGGCTCCCCCCACTGGGTACGTCCGCGCCGTCAACACCTCCTGGGCGTCCCGATGAGCGACGTCGAGCTCACCCTCGCGTTCCTCTCGGGCGTTGTCACCGGGGTCCTCCTCGACCGCTGGGTCCTCCCGCTGCTCGCGGACCTCTGGATCGCTCGACTGCGCCGGCATGAGCGATGAGCAGCGTGACGATGACGCAGAGCACCGCCGGGCCGGCGACTACTCGTCGGCCCGGATCGGCGTCGCAGCCGCGCTCACGCTCGTCCTCGTCGTGCTCCTCGTCCTCGACGTCGCGGTGCCCGGCTACGACATCAGCCCAGGCATCCTCCTGCCGCTCCTCGGGGCGATCCTCGCGCTCCTGGGGCTCGAGGCCTCGGGCCTGTGGCGGGGCGTGAGGTGACGATCTACTGGGTCGGCTCACCCAAGTTCACGGCCGGCCACCCGGCGCCGCTCATCGCCCTCGTCCATCACCGCATGGTCGGCACGCTGCGTTCGACCGATGCCGCGTTCACGTCGACCGACGGACGTGAGGCCTCGACCAACTTCGGCGTAGGGCTCGGCTGCGGCCGCGCCGGACATCCGACCACGGCGCATGTCCACCAGTACGTGCGGCTCGGTGACCAGGCGTGGGGCAATGGCAACTGGGACGCCTCGGGCGCTTGGGACGACCGCTATCCGACGAGCCTCGTCAACAGCCGCACGGTGAGCATCGAGCACCACGACAACGGCGGCCGCACCGTAGGCTCCGGCAAGGGCGTCGTGCCCGAGGCCGTCATCGCCGCCTCGATCGCGCTCGATGCCCTGCTGCTGCGCGGCGACGTCGCCGAGCAGAAAGCCGCCGGGATCCAGTTCCGCGCCGGCACGGAAGCCGCGATCACCCGCGAGCTCCGCGCGATCCCGATCGACCGCCACCACCTCATCGACCACCACTACATCGCAGGCAGGCTGAAGCCCTCCTGCTGGCGGCCCTGGGCCGACGACCCGACGGGCTTCCCGCAGGTCCGGTACCTCGCCGCCCTGGCACCAGCCGCGC